>JAISJK010000065.1 GCA_031261565.1 Candidatus Adiutrix sp.
GCCGTCTTTAACATCCCGGCTGGTGGTGCTCCACTGGAAATTGCTGTTGAATTTGATGCCGTAGGGCGGGTCAAAATAAATGCACTGCACTTGGCCGCGCAACCCCTCCCGCTCGGCCAGACTGGCCATAACTTGCAGAGAATCCCCTAAAATCATGCGGTTAGACCAGTTTTGGTCATGCTGATAAAATTCGGTCTTGTCCACCCCTTCGGGCAAACCATTGAAATCGGCAAACAGATCGGCCTGAAAATATCGCCCTTTGGCCCGACGGGCCTCACCTTTTAGCCGCTCGCTCTCCCGCCGCAGGTCATCAATCAAAACTTTGGGCTGAACTTTTTCCTGAATATACAAAGGCGGGGCGGCCACCACCAAATCGCTCAAATCCTGCTCATCTTTGCCGCGCCACATAAGCTGGGGGTCAAGATCGCGGTTGCGCTCATAGCGCACCGGCACCGGCTTTTTATCCTGGCGGGACATGACGGGCTGCAATTCAGCCGTGGGCACATTCTTGCGCTTGGCCTCGTCATGGGAGAGGGCTTCAATTGTTTTGGGTGGGGTCGGGGCTTTGGCCATCATATTTTCTTTCTACGCCTTTTGATTGGCTTTACGGTAATCCATAGCCGCGTTGGACAAATCTTCCAGCGACATATCCTTAAAAAGGTTTTTTCGCCATTTGGTATAATCGAAGGAATCGCTTTGAATAAGCATAACAAACCGTTCAGCTTCAAGCATACCTAATTTATCCACTAAAACTTTCATGCCTTCATCACGAATTACAGTATCAGCGTTCATGTTATGCCTCCAATGCTCTGACAAAATCTATGGGGTTGATAATAATTGGGCCGTCAACCTGCTTATTTAAAATACCCTTGTCGGTGGTTAGGAAAAAGTCACAATTTGCTGTGACCGCAGAAGCCATATGCAGGGCGTCATTATTTTTAAAGCCACTTGACATAAACTCTTTAGCTAAATCAAATAACTCGTCCGAATTGTTTATCTCTAATTTAGCGATGCTACGCCATTTCTGAATAGCCTGTTTACGATCATTATATGGATTCATTGCGTTTTCATAATCAAGAATGAAAGACCAGACCAATTCAAAAGTCCCTTCTAATATTTCTTTTTGCACAAACAGCTTGGCCTCGGATTCCAGCTTGATAGTCAGGTAGCTCTGATCGTCATAGGGGCGGTTGAAACAGCAATTATCAAGATATATTCTATTATTCATACTCAAGCTCTACGCTTCAAGGTCGTCCGTGGTTGAGGGAAGATCATAATTCATATCTCCCGCTGGCAAATGTTTCTCTCTCTTTGATAATCTCATCTATAGCATCAACATCAGAGTTATCCCAGGTATTAAAGAATTTCATAATTTGGCTCGACGCCAGTTCAATCATTTTATCAAATTCAGCCCGAACCGCCGCCTCCAGATCATCGCCCATGGTGAACATTTCCAGAAATTCGGCAAAGGCCCAGCGGCCATACTTCTGGGCATTGTTCACACCCGGCAGCCACTTGGTCTGCATAGTCAGTTTTTTCTCTTTGGCGTCTTCTTTGCGGTAGCCCTTGACTTCGACTATCAGATTCAATAAATCGTCTTCGCCGTGGCCATCGTCAACGCGAACGATGAAATCCGGCAGATAATGGCGGGAGACCGAGCCGAATTTGTAGGGCACTTCAAAGCCCAGCCCCTGATTCTTTACATAGAACCGAACTTTGGGATGCCCTTCAGCTACCCGGCAGAATTCCCCCTCCCAGTCGCTGTCCTGAACAGCGTTGTTAAGGTGCGAATACCGGGGATTAGTTTCCCAGACTGATTTTGAGGTGGTGAAATTGACATGGTTGGTGGAGCCTGTGTGATTGTAGGGGTCTAACAGGGCCTTGATCGGCCTTTTGCCGATGAGCGACAGGGTTATGGCGGCGGTGATTCGTTCGGCGGCCATGTTGCCCAATTCTTTGTACATCAGTTGGGCTGGTTTGGTGTCGCCTTTGCAGACCAGGCACTCGTCCAGCCACTGGCGGGTGATACTTTTTAGCTGACCAAAGAGATAGAGCTTGGCGTTTTCGCCGGGGTCACGCCAATGGGTGTTAAGTAAATGCTGGGTGAGGTTATATATAATAGTTGAAGTCCGGATATTCTCAAGGTGAGCCACGGTCAGATCAACACTTTCGCCGATAATCCCGGAATTCTGGGTGATAGTCGGCCCCACCAGTTCCGGGGTCAGCTCCAAAATGGAATCATCCGTGAACTTGACGGTGAGTTTTTCAGATGGCAGTTCTACCCTGTAGCCCATAACCCTGGGGAATGTTATTTCCAAATGGTCACGGTCTGGCCGCATGGCCCTGACCCGCACGGTCTGGCTGGGTTTTTGGGGTTTGACGGGAATTGGCGTGGCCGTGAAATCAAAGGGGATGCCCAGCACATCGGCGTATTCGACATTGAAAAGGCCGGCTTCGTTCAGATCGTAGGACTGGCGGCGCAAGGCCCGGCCCACCACCTGCTCGCACAATAATTGAGTGCCAAAGGCCCGCACCCCTAAAATGTGGGTGACGGTGTTGGCGTCCCAGCCTTCAGTGAGCATGGAGACGGAAACAACGCAGCGCACGCTGTCGCCCAAAGTGCCGGGCTTGCCGACGGTGTTCATGACTTCGCGCAGGATGGTGGCGTCATCCAGGTCTTTGCCCCTGTTCAAGTCCCCGGCCAGCACCCCGCCCCGCTCTTTAATCTCGCGCTTGAATCTTTCTATTTCGTCACCGGCCATAGCCCTGAATTTATCATCCAATATATCGCCGGATTCCAATTGCTCGCTGTCAATAAGGATAGTATGGGGGCGGGCCAGGGGTTCCCCATGCTCATCAAAGTTTCTGAACAGAGCCTGACGGCCCTCCACCAGGTTGACATCACCCTTGTCATTAGTCCGCTCAAACCCGGAAATATAATCATAAACCAGCTTTGAGGTGGAAGTGTTGTTGCAGACCACAATAAAGCAGGGGGGCACCTTGATTTTGGCTTCTGCCCAAAGATTATATGTCTTTTCGTAATGGCCGTAAAGAGCGTCAAGAGCAGTGCATAAACGAACCGGCAAGCTCAGGGGGTCTAGCTCTTCGGCTTTACCCCGCCCCTTTTTGGGCATATCATTACGGATATTATCCCACAGATTGCGATACATGGGCATATCGTTGCCGGGAATATTTTCAGCCACGGGCACCCGGGGCAGTTTCACTATGCCGCACTCAATGGCGTCCATTAACGAAAAATCACTCAAAGTCCAGGGAAACAGGGTGCCTTCGGTATAGCCGGAACCTCGCAGAAAAAATGGGGTAGCTGACAAATCAAAAATACGGGCCAGGCCCAGATTATGTTGCACCATCTCCAGGCCGCTAATCCAGAGCCGGGCGGCCTCGTTGTGTTCTTTGGCCTCGTTTTTGGCCTCAGTTTTTTCGGCTCCACTTAAATCATCAAAGGCATCGCCTTCAAGCGGCTTCTCCCGGTAACAGTGGTGGGCTTCATCGTTAAAGACCACAATATTTTTCAGGCCCATAAGTTCCGGCATTACCCGCTGAATCATCTGGCCTGGTGTTTCCAGTGTGTTTAGAGGCTCACCAGTCTTGCCAGTTAAAAGGGCTTTTCCGCCAGCCGAGATTTCAGTTTTATCCCGAAGTTTAAAAGCGTGATAATTGGTGATGACCACCCTGGCTTTCTGGATTTCCTGGGCCAGGGCCGGGGGAACCAACTCGCGGGCGATATAATAGCTGTTGGGGTCATTGGGCCGCAGCACCTGTAAACGGTCTTTAATGGTAATGCCGGGGGCCACGACTAAAAAGCCGGTGGTGAAATGCTTTGAATTGCGGTAGCGGGCGGCGTTGATGGTCTGCCAGGCGATAAGCATGGCCATGACCGTTGTTTTACCGGCCCCGGTGGCCAGTTTCAGGGCCAGGCGGTTTAAGCCGGGGTTGGCTCCTTCATTGGCGCTGTTTACCCAGTCCAGAAAAAACTGGCCGGCTTTTCCTGATTTCGGGGCCACTTCCGTCAGCCAGATGGCGGTTTCCACGGCTTCAATCTGGCAGAAAAAAGGTCTTATACTATTAAATTCGTGGCTGCGCCAGTGATTGAGCAGGGTAGCCGTCTCCGGCGTAACTTTCCAGGCTTCCCGGGGCAGGCGGCACCAAAGACCGACCTCGTGCCGGAGTTTATTAATCAGCGCGTTGAGATCATAACCCTGGCCATCTATGGAAATGCTTTTGGCCAGATCATCCTGAGACAGGTCGGCCTGGTCGAAAAGGCCCGGCCCGGCGGATTTTTTCATCTTTCTAGGCTTGGGGATGGGGGTAATAAAGTCTGCTCTGCGCCGCTCATTCTTTATTTTTTGGGTGGGCTGGCCCTGTCCGTCCAGAAGCCAGTGGCGGGTTGGCTCTTCATAGGGCGAGTTTAGGATAGGTCGCTCAAAAAATTCGTTAACCTCAGACATATACTCACCCTTAGCCCTAAAATTAGGCCCTTACCGCTCTACATGTTTGCCCGCAATAAGCAATTTGTAAGAAATTTGCTTGTGGTCATATTATACCACAAAATTATCCGCGATAAAGGGGGGAGGGGATTGACACACCCCCAGGCCGGCCCCAGGCCGACCCTGGGCGATGGCCAGGGGCCAAGCCTCAGGCTTGAAAAGCCGAATTGAATTTGATATTGTTAACGGAGTTACGGGAACTACTGAAATGCTGGTAAGCTTACCCCAATATTGAGCAGGCTGTAGCCGAAATCGCCAAACCCCGGCCCCGCTTTAAGCCTTTATTTTTACCTCTGCCGGTATATATGTCGGTATTAAATTTGGCTGCCATTTATAACACAAATTATTTTAGTATGTTATATGGGTAATTAGAATGACTCTCTCTCCGCCAGACCTTAAAATTATACAGTTTCATGTTGTCCCATAAAGGCTCAAATCTAACTAAAAATCAATGGTTTGGGCCTTTTGGTTACTCCTCATCGCCCCTGACCACTCTGCGGGCGGCTTTGTGAGCGCCCCGGCGCTTTTTATCTTCAAGCCGGCGCTCCACCGCCCGCCGGGTCGGGCGAGTGGCCCGGCGGGGTCTGGGCGGGGGCACCAGGGCTTTTTTCAGCAGTTCAGTCAGGCGGGCCACCGCCTCGGTCCGGTTAAGAGCCTGGCTGCGGTGATTGCGGGCGGTGATGATCAGGACATTCTGGCGGCTGATCTGGCTGGGGGCCAAAATGGCCAGGCGGCTCAACTGGCCCGGGCTCAGGCCGGACTTATTGAGGTCATAGCTCAGTTGGGCGCAGGTGGAGACCTTGTTGACGTTCTGGCCGCCCGGGCCGCCGGCGTGGATAAATTTGATCTCCAGAGCGGCTGATTCCACCACCTTATCATTACCTGTATTCATAAAATCAGGATCACCCCTTCAAGGGTTGGTTTCTAAGAAGCCCCTGTAAGGGGCTTTATGCTTGCCACGCCTAAAGGCGTAATGTTGGCCTCGCAAGCCTTGCCGATCTTGTTTTTGGGCCTCAACTGTAGAAGATGAGCCTAACTATGCCCTCAAAATGCCTGAATGTCAATGAACGCTTCTGACACTTTTTGACACAATATAAACGCCAAAAGCCCTTGATTTACAAGGACTTTTGACTTCATCTGACTACGCTTGGAATTTCGTGCTGGTGCCGAGGGACGGAATCGGACCGCCGACACCCAGATTTTCAGTCTAGTGCTCTACCGACTGAGCTACCTCGGCTTAACTTGGGTAAGATACCAAAAAATGTCACCTTTCGTCAAGCTTTTTGTCATTATCTAATCCTGGTCGGCAGATAGTGGCTGGCTAGAGCGCAAAACTCCTCCAGTTCCGGGCGGGTCAAGGGGGGCTGGGCGGCCATAAAATCCGGATTCAGGTAATCACCCGGGCGGCAGACCTGGATAAACAGCTGAGCCGGGCCGGCCGCAGCCTGGGAGATGGCGGCCATTGACCCGGCCGTGACAAAGGGGCTGACCGCCGTAGTCCTGAATTCGTGGGGCAGAGCCGTCCGCTTTAAAATGTTGATAGTCTCCACAATGGCCTCGCCCGGGTCATGGGGGGCTATTTCCGGCGGATAATGGCGCGGGTCATCTTTGATGTCCAGGGCCAGATAATTGATCAGCCGGCGCTCAATCAGATCGGCGATCAAACCCGGCGCCGAGCCATTGGTGTCCAGCTTGACCGCATAGCCCAGCCCCTGAAGTTTTTTGCAAAACTCGGCCAGATCGGGCTGTAGAGTCGGCTCGCCACCAGTAATAATCACTCCATCAAGGAGCGGCCGGCGGCGGCGCAAAAAAAGCAAAACATCATCTTCAGGGAGAGGCTCGCCAAAGAGACGCACTAAATGGGGGTTGTGACAATAAGGGCAGGTGAAATTACAGCCCTGGGTAAAGACGGCCGCGCTCATCAGGCCGGGGAAATCCAGAGCTGTGCTCTTGACCAGGCCTCCTAAGCGCAAAGAGAATCCCTCAGGGGCGGGGCGGCCTCTTCCTCAAGCTCACCATCTCCGGCCCTATCAACGGCCTGGGGCCCTATAATTTTGCCGGGCGATGGTGGGGCCACGGCCGGCACTGTGGCCGTGATTTTGTAGGCCAGCCTCTGGGCGTATTCAGCCTGCTTGCCGTCATTCCAGCGGTTGACCGGCCGCAGGTAGCCCACCACCCGGGAATAGACTTCCGTCTCCTTTTGACACTCAGGGCAGATGGGCTGCTCTCCGGTGATATAGCCGTGGTCGGCGCAGACGCTGAAAGTCGGGGTGATGGTGAAGTAAGGCAACCTGAAATTGCTGGTAATCTTGCGCACCAGGGAGCGAACTGTCTTAATATCGGTGATTTCCTCGCCCACGAAGGTGTGGATGACCGTGCCGCCGGTGTAGCAGCACTGAAGGTCGTCCTGCAACTCCAGGGCCTCGAAAATGTCATCGGTATAGTTGACCGGCAGATGGCTGGAGTTGGTGTAATAAGGGGTCCGACGGCCTTCAGCCTCGCTGTTGGCGAATTTGATGGCCGGGTGGCGCTCCTGATCCAGTCGGGCCAGACGGAAAGAAGTGCCCTCGGCCGGGGTGGCTTCCAGGTTAAAAAAATCTCCGGTCTCCTCTTGAATGACCGCCAGACGCTGACGGATATGGTTCAGAACCCGGAGCATGAAAGACCGCCCGGCCTCAGTGGTAATGCTCACCCCCAAGAGGTTCAGACAGGCTTCATTGCCGCCCACCACCCCGATGGTCGAGAAGTGATTGGTCCAGTAATGCTGGGTGGCTTCCTTGACGCTGCGGAGATAGAAAGTGGTGTAGGGGTAGAGCCCGCCCTCGGTAAAGCGCTCCAGCTCTTTGCGCTTGATGATCAGACTTTCCTTGGCCAGCTCGATCAGGCTGTCCAGACGGCTGATAAAGTCATCTTCATTGCGGGCCAGATAGGCCAGGCGCGGCAGGTTCAGGGTGACCACCCCCACCGAGCCGGTCAGGGGGTTGGCCCCGAAGAGACCGCCGCCGCGTTTGCGCAACTCCCGGTTATCCAGCCGCAGACGGCAACACATGGAGCGGGCGTCCTCGGGCGACATATCGGAATTGACGAAATTGGAAAAATAGGGGATGCCGTAGCGGCCGGTCATCTTCCAGATGGCCGAAAAACGGGGGCTGTCCCAGTCAAAATCCTGGCCGATGTTGTAGGTGGGGATGGGGAAGGTGAAAACCCGGCCCTTGTTGTCGCCCTCCATCATTACCTCGGCGAAAGCCTGGTTGATGATGTCCATTTCGGCCTGGTAATCGCCATAGGTCGTTTCCTGCTCCCGGCCACCGATGACCACCGGGGCGCGGCGATATATCTCGGGCACGTCCAGATCCAGAGTGATGTTGGTGAAAGGCGTCTGGAAGCCCACCCGGGTGGGGATATTGATATTGAAAACAAACTCCTGCAGGGCCTGCCTGACCTCCGCATATTGGAGGCGGTCGTGGCGGATAAAGGGGGCCAGCAAAGTGTCAAAACTGGAGACGGCCTGAGCGCCGGCGGCCTCGCCCTGGAGGGTGTAGAAAAAATTGACTAGTTGGCCTAGGGCTGAGCGAAAATGCCGGGGGGGGGCGCTCTCCACATTGCCGGAGACGCCTTTAAAGCCCTCTTTCAGGAGGTCGGCCAGATCCCAGCCCACGCAATAAACTGACAACTGGTTGAGGTCATGCAGATGCAAATCACCGTTTTTATGGGCATCGCGGATGCGGGGCGTGTAAATGCGGTTTAGCCAGTACTCAGAGGTGACGTCAGAGGAGATGAAATTATTGAGGCCCTGGAGGGAAAAGCCCATGTTGCTGTTTTCCCGAACCCGCCAGTCCAGCCGTTGCAGATAGCCATCCATCAGCTCGACATGGGCTTTAGCTGTAATATTTCGCATCTGGGCCCGCTGCTCCCGGTAGAGGATATAGGCCTTGGCCGTGCGCCGATAGGGCGAATCCAGGAGCACATATTCCACAATATCCTGAATTTTCTCCACTTCTATGGTCAGGCCTGATTCCAGCGACTCAGCCCGATCCAAAGTTTTCAAAGTCAGTCGCAGGGCTTCCTTATCGCCAAATTCACCGGTGGCCTGACCGGCTTTGGCAATGGCCCGCGTAATTTTAGCGGCATCAAATCCGTCTGTCCGGCCGTCTCTCTTCCTGATGGTGGTAAACCGCATACAATCTCCTGGCCTGTGACAGGCGCTAAATATTGGGTCAAGCCCGGATTCAATTATCCACAAAGCCCAAGGGAAGTCAAGCTCAATTTAGGGGCTCAAACCGCAAGATATAGGGGGTTGGTGGCTTGGAAAGGCGATATCTTGAAGGGTATTGACCGGCTGTCAAGGGTCTGGCCGGTGAGAGCCAGCCCCAAGATATGGTAGATATGGTAAGTCAGGGCCGGCGGCGGGAGGGGACGGGCGAGGGCGGCGTTTTGAAATACGGCCCGTAGAAATCGCTTTTGGGGCCGCCGCAGCCCTTGGGATAGAGACAGGATTGGTTGAGGCTCAGCTGGGGCGGCACGCCCTCGCAAAAGCCCATGACCGTGACTGTGGCCCCGGTGCGCAAGGTGTTGAGCCCCTGGGCCTGCCAATCCCAGAAATAGACGGCCAGCGGTAAGTTGCGGCCGGTATCGAGAGTGGCGAAGGCGTAGACTTTATTTTCCCAGTAACGGTAGGTTCGCCGATCCGGCAGCCGAAGAGTTTTAATGCGGCCGGTAACCAGGAGAAGCTTACCGGTGTATTTGGCGTCAGCCTCATGGAAATTGGTCTGATAGGCGTCAATGAGTTGGCTGGGAGAGATCGGGACAGGCTGGATATAGTCCCGTTGAGCCCGGGCCGGGGTTGAGATGGCGAGGAGCAGACCCGAGATCAGCGCCCAAAAATGGCCGGGGAAAAATCTCAACTGTCCAGATAGGTATTGTAGTAGGTCATGACCAGTTCGACGAAATTTTTAGTCTCCCGGTAGGGGGGGCGATTATCCCAGCGCCTCATAGCCCCGGGGCCGCAATTGTAGGCGGCGATAGCCAGCTTTTCATCATCATTGAAAATAGTTAACAAATGTTTCAGATACTTGACCCCGGCGTTTATATTTTTCTGCGGATCACGCGCATCCAGCACCCCCATGGAACGGGCGGTGGAAGGCATAACCTGCATCAGACCCACCGCGCCGCGGTTGGAAACAGCCCGGGGGTTAAAATCAGACTCAGCCTGAATCACAGCCTTGACCAGCAAAGGGGAGACCTGGTGCAGGCGGGCGGCCTGCTCAATCATCAGATCATAATTGGCCAGCGAGGTGTGGAAAGTAACCCGGGAGCGCGACTGGCCCAACTCATTGAGCAAGTCCGGGCTGGGAACCAGAGAGGCCAGTTGGGGAATATCGGCCGGCGACCCGGCCACCGGCAGAGCCGGTTGGGAGGATGACAGGGGGGGGAGCGACCGGGGTTGAACTGGAGCGGGGTTAACAGCTGGAAACACCAGAGGCGATGCCAGACCGGCCGACAGACCCCCAAAAAAAATCCAGGCGACAATTTCAGAAGCGGCCGAATGTTTTTTCAGGATCATCATCACTATCACCTCCATCTGGCCTATTCAAACTAGTTTCCCAGTCTCGTAATGATATTACCCTGGTTTAAGCAAAAAGTCAAGATAGCCCCCCATATAGGGGGTAGTCGATGGCTGAACCCCAAGGCTTGGGCGTCTTGTCAAAAGCGAGCCGCCGGATTATACTAATCGGGAAATCAGATGAGGAATTATGACCGGCTCAGTCTTTGTTGAGGAAATAACCGCCCTGTCCGAAGAGGTCTATCTGGCCGTCTCCCGGCTTTTGCTCCAGCTATCGCCCTCGGCCGGGCCTCTCACCAGAGCCCAGTTCCAGGACATTGTGGAATCACCGGATATTCACCTGTTAGTCGCCCGGGCTGAAGACCGGCCGGACGTGGCTGGGATGCTCACCCTGGCCGTCTTCCGCATTCCAACCGGAATCCGGGCCTGGATTGAAGATGTAGTGGTGGATGAGGCTTGGCGTGGCCGGGGCATCGGCCGTCTGCTGGCCGGGCAAGCCCTGAAGCTGGCCGAAACAGCCGGGGCCAGAACCGTTGATCTGACCTCCCGCGCCTCCAGGGCGGCGGCCAACCGGCTCTACCGATCGCTGGGCTTTGAAATTCGCGAGACCAACATTTATCGTTACACCCTGCCTAACCCGAGTTTACAAGTTATTTGGTGACAATCTTAAAATTACTCGACATATCAGTCAGTTTTAAGAAAATGCCTGATTAAAAAGTAGGGTAATACCTTCGGGGCCAAAGCGGGCCAAAATTTTCTGGCGGCTCATAAACTCAACCGGTGCGCCTAAAGCATCCCCCACCGCACCACCAAGTAAGCAACCTCTATAGCGATCTATACGCTTCATCTAATATCCTTTTGTAATAAGGCAGTTATTTGGTGGCTATACTTGCCCTTAGGCATCTCTCCGAAACTGAACAGCACATTAACTCTTTTCCCATATCTATTTTCCAAGTGTTCCCCCCTACTCCTCATCCACCATATAAGTGGCCGAGGAGTTTTCGCTTTCCCAGGCGGAGACGGAGTGGGGCCTGATTTCCGCCAAAGATACATGCTCATCCTCAATGATTTTTTTAAAATTGTCCGGCACTTCATCCCAGATGTGGAGGTCAACCCGGAAGGGCAGATTGCTCTCCTCAAAAGCCTCTTTCAGGTCGGCTACTTGGTATTTTTGCTCTGGCCCGCTAAAAACGACCATATCCAGGTCAGACTGAGGGCGTGACCCGCCCTTGGCTCGCGAACCGTAGAACCAAATATCAGCGTCTGGTAAATGAAGCTCCAAAAGCTTCATTAACGTTCCGAATTCCAGATGAGTAAGGTTAAGGCATTTAGTCATCTAAAACTCGGCTGGTCAAGTCTTGATAGAGTTGGGTTGCCCCTTTGATAAATGGCTCAATCAAATCTAATGCGGCTTGAGCCTTTTCACCACTGTAAATATGGGTTGTGTTGGTGCGGGCTTCGGCATAGTCCATCCATAGGGCCAACGGCGGGGTCAAGAGATTGTTCTCAAAGGCCAAACGGAGGATCGGCCTTGGACTGTTGGGCAAATCTGGCAGACCCAGTTCCCCGCCCAAATAGCGTTTTAAAATTTTCCATAAACAGTCATAGCAGATTTCAAACCGCTGAATGACTGATTCGGCTACCGCTTCTTTAATGAGCGTTGGCGTTTCAGTCGCCAAAGTTTGGTAATTCCTAAATTGAGCCGAAAGGTTTTGTAATGTCAGTTGAAAATGACCATAATCAATCATAATAGCTGATTCCCTTTGGGCATCGCATCCCTCTCCGGCCAACTGCCCTTCGACTGGCTCTATCAAACTTAAGCATTCCGTTGACCGGCCCGGATGACACCGGCAAGAGATGTTCAAACATAAGACTACTTTGACTTTGAGCGAATGTATATGGTTTTTTGGTCGGATCCGTATAATTGTCGATCTTCCACAATAAGTAAATCGCTAGCCTTACGAACTAAATCAGACAGTTTTTTACAACCATAATTTCTTGGATCAAAATCAGGTTTTACTTTATTGATATAACTGCCGAATGCACTAAGTATAACCCAACCATCCTCAGTAGCCGATTGCTCAATAGCGCTACGAAAAAGTTCAAAAAGCTCTTTGGGAAGTTCGTTACTGTGCATAATATCTGATATCGCCGGTGGGGGAGAAACACCAGAGTCATTGATCTCAGCCGTTAGTTCTCTCGAACAAAGGCTATCATCTTGTTTGTTTGAGCGCAGTATTTCTGTAAACGTAAATTTATGGCAAGCATTTCTAAACGCTTCTGGCGTTTTTTCCTCTCCGAACCCATAAACCTTTAGCCCCGCCTCACGTAGGCGCATAGCCAAACCGGTAAAATCGCTATCACTGCTAACCAAACAAAAACCATCAAATGTTCGAGTATATAGTAAATCCATAGCATCAATGATCAGGCTGCTGTCAGTAGCGTTTTTACCGGTTGTATACGCAAATTGCTGGATTGGCTTGATCGCGAATTTTTGCAGCACTTTCCTCCATGAATTGCTTTGCGAGGATGTAAAGTCGCCATAAATTCGCTTTACGGTGGCCTCCCCCAGGCCGGCGATTTCCGATAATAAATTCTCAATTATAGCCGCTTGCGCATTGTCTGCGTCAATCAGTACCGCTAGGCTGAGAGTCTGAGGCTCTGTTTCAATTTTAGCGGTAAAACGGGGAGTTAGCATTTTTATTCCTCTTGCTAATCCGTGGCCAGCTGGAAATGGGCCCCGGCTTCCGCCGGGGTGACGGGGCGGCCGGGGGGATGACTGGCAAACAACCCGTCATTCCGGCGAAAGCCGGAATCCACCGTCAGCGAGACGCTATTATAATTTTGACGTGCACCCACTGTTAGGGTAGTTCCCCCCTACTCCTCATCCACCATATAAGTGGCCGAGGAGTTTTCGCTTTCCCAGGCGGAGACGGAATGGAGCCAGGATCGGCCGGCCGAGTCGGCGTGAATGTGGGGAGCCAAGTGGTTGAAGATAAAGAGGGCGATGTTTTCCGACGAGGGGTTGTCGGTTTTAAAGGCCGGCAGTTCATTGAGGTATTGGTGGTCGATGAGGTCGAGAATGTTGTTCAGGTGGCGCTTAATCAGGCCGAAATCCATGACCAGGCCGGTTTGATCCAGCGATTTGGCCCTGACCCGGGCCTCGACAAACCAGTTGTGGCCGTGCAGGTTTTCGCAT
>JAISJK010000098.1 GCA_031261565.1 Candidatus Adiutrix sp.
TTGTTGTCGGTCAGCACTTCCACCAGCACCGCCGCCCCGCCCGGAGCATAGCCCTCGTAATATATTTCCTCGTAGTTGACCCCATCCAACTCTCCGGTGCCGCGTTTAATGGCCCGGTCGATGTTGTCTTTGGGCATATTGGCGGTTTTGGCCGTGAGCAGGGCTGTCCGCAACCGGGGATTGCCCCCGGGATCGCCGCCGCCCTCCCGGGCGGCCACTGTTATTTCCTTAATGAGCCGGGAAAAGAGCTTGCCGCGCTTGGCGTCGGCCGCGCCTTTCTTATACTTGATGGTGCTCCATTTATTATGCCCTGACATGTGGCTTCCTCTCCTATGGTTTATTTATGGCGTCGGTTCCGGCCGCCTCAAAGGCCTCATAAGCCGCTTTCAGACGCGGATCCAGAATTTTGATGTCGGCCGATTGATAGAGGGCGACCATCTTGCGGCTCAGGGCTTCCTCCAGTTTTTCACCGGAAAGATAATCAACAATGGCCGAGTTGACTTTTTCAAAGGGCTCTATACCCGCCGGGTTGACCTCGGTCAATTTAATAAGGTGAAAGCCCATGGGCGACTCCAGAATCTCGCTGACTTCGCCGGGTTTCAGCTTGGACAGGGCCTGGGCGAACTGGGGGAAGCCCCCGCCCTGTCCGGCCTCGGTCCAGCCCATATCGCCTCGGGTCTCGGAGGCCCCCGGCTCTTCAGACATGGCCACGGCCACGGCGCCGAAATCCTCGCCGGCCTGAACCCTTTTCAGGGCGGTCTCGGCTTTGGCCCGGGCCTCGGTTTTGGCCTGGGCCTGCTTATCCGGCACGATGCCAACCAGGGGCACAGCCAGGAAAATCTGGCTGTAGCGGGCCAGGTCGCCGTGTTTGACCATGTCCTGATGGGCCTCGTAAAAGGCTTTGGCCTCCTCCGGCGTGACTTTGATATCCGAGAGGAAATCATTTTCCTGCCACTTTTTGAGGGCCATGGTTTTGAGCATCTGGGCCCGCAGGTCATCCTCGGTCGCGCCATACTGCTCCAGGGATTTAAGGAACATATCCGGCTCGTCATAGCCTTTTTTCAGGGCGGCCAGAGTCTCGTCGACTTCGGCCTGGTCGGGGGCGTAACCGCGCCGGACAGCTTCCTGGCAGGCCAGCTCAAAACTGACCAGGCCGTTGAGCACTTCCAGGCGCAAATCCAGGTCTTTTTTGGCCAGCTCTTCATCGCTCAGAGATTCGTCATTGCCATAGGCCATAAGATTGGCCTCGGCCAGACTCACCTGGCCCTCCAGCAACTGGCTGGAGATGTCCACGCCGTTGACCGTGGCCACCACCGGGATTGCGGCTTCTTTGACCACCGCAGCTTTGGCTTCAGCTTCCCCGGCTGGAGGGGCCGGGGGCGTGGCCGCCGGGGGGGGAGGCGATTCGCCGCCGTCACAGCCAAAGGCGGTCAGAAAGATAATAATCAGGGTGGGTAAGAATTTTTTAAACATAATACAAGCCTCTTGAGAAGGTCATGACTTAATTGCCCCAGTCAATAGAGCCGCCGCCAGGGCCGACCGGTGGGGCCGGGGGGGGAGGGGGGGGCGGAGTTCTGACCGGGCCGGGAGGGGTATTCCCGGCGCCGGACTGGCTCTGGCGGCGCGGGGGGGCGGTGGCTGAGCCCGGCTCCTGCGGAGGGCGCGAGGTATTGGCCGGGGCAGCAGCGCCCGAGGAACTGCCCCGGGGCCGGGTGGGGGCCGCCGTGGTGGGCAGGGGCGCCGGCAACACCGGTTTGGGCCGGATCAGGCCGGTGGTGTATTTGTTATAAATAGCCAGGGACGCGGTCAGGGCTATCTGGGTATTCAGAACATCGCAGCTGCTGTAAATCTGGGTGATTTCCTGATTGAGCTGGTCGTTGGCCAGGTGCATGGAATCGACCTCGCTGCGAAGCCGGTCGCGCCGGCGCAGGGTTTCGTCATATTCATCATCGCTGACCAGGCAACCAGCCGGGAACAGCCCCAGAGCCGCGATTAAGGCCCAGCCGGCTGTCCGACCCAATAACTTCATCACTTTACGACTGCATTTTTCCATCTGACGGACCCATTAGTCTTTCAGTATTGAAAATAAATAAAGGGCAGAACTCCGGAAGGCCCCAGCTTCAGGATAATTATGACCCAGAAAGCGCACCAGACAGCCAGGACGGGGCCGGAAAAGCCGGCCTGCACCTTGAGGAAAAACTCCCGTATTTCCCCCCCGGCCAGCTGCATCAGGAGAGTCAGGCCAATGACCAGCCAGATCAGGAGGGGCGCGCCCTCGCCGCCCCGGCGGCTAAAATCAAAAGCGGCCCGGACTATTTCCCAGGCCCGGGGGCTGTCTTCAGCCCGGAAGAGCACCCAGCCCAGGCTGACAAAATGAAAAGTCAGGAGCCAGCCCCAAAAGGCAGACCCCCAGCTCGGCCGGGCGCTCTGCCGTTGCCAGGGTTTGAGCCCATCCAGCTCAGCCAGCTCCCGATCCCGACGCTTACGGCGGTCGGCCAGAAAATGACTGAACACCAGAGCCAGGCCGTGGGCCGCGCCCCAGATGAGATAGCGCAGATGAGCCCCGTGCCACAGGCCGCCCAGGAGCTGGGTCAGAAAGAGATTGACCGACCGTGAGCCCCGCCGGTTGCCCCCCAGCGGAATATACAGATAATCCCGCAACCAGGTTGAAAGAGAGATATGCCAGCGGCGCCAGAACTCTCTGACGTTGGTGGAGAGATACGGGGCGTTAAAATTCACTCCTACATTATACCCTAAAAGCAGGCCAATGCCCAATGCTAAATCGGAATAGCCGGAAAAATCAAGATATATCTGAGCGGTATAGCCATAAATACCGGCCCAGACGGCCAGGGGGCTGAAAGTCTCCGGCACCTGGAAGACCTGGCGGACAATCTGTTCGGAGAGGTAGCTGGACAGGGCTATTTTTTTGAACAGCCCTGAGAGAATCAGGGCCACGGCCAGGTTAAAGTTGTCCGGGTCGTATCTCATGGAGTTCATCTGGGGGATGAAATCCCCGGCCCGCTGGATGGGGCCGGAGAGAATCGTGGGGAAAAAAGAGACGAAATTAAGAGCGGTCAGGATATCCGGCGGTTCCAGGGTCGGGTCGCGGTAGTGGTCAATGGCCAGGGATAGGCCCTGGAAGGTGAAGAAAGACAGGCCGATGGGGTAGACGATCTCCGGCAGTTGAAAACGGGCCAGCAGGCCGCCGGCCAGGCCCAGGGTCTCCAGTAGCCCCAGCCCGAATTCAAAATATTTGAAGAAAATCAGGAGACCCAGGCCGAGGCAGACATCAAGAGAAATGATGAATCGGCGCCAGGCCGGCCGGTGCTCCCGGTGGAGGCGGATAGTGGCATACCAGTTGCTGAAGGCCACCAGGAGCAGGAGGGGCAGGAAACGGGGCGCCCCAAGCCCGTAAAAAACCAGATTGGCCGCCAGCAGAAAGGGAGGATAGAGTTCGCAGTTGGCCTTGAGCCGCCAGTTGAGCACCAGCACCACGCCGAAAAAAATCGAAAACTCGAAACTGGTGAAAACCATAACCGTCCACTGTCACTGCTAAAGAACGGCAAAAAAAACCAGACCTTGACTGGTCTGGGCCGCAAAACACAAATAATTGTCGGACAAACTGGAGGCGGCAGGCGGATTTGAACCGCCGAATAACGGTTTTGCAGACCGTCGCCTTACCACTTGGCTATGCCGCCCTGTAACCTATTCTGCCATGGGCTTTACCCCACAGCTTTAGCTTTTGAATTATAACCAACGATCAGGGGAAAGTCAAGAGTCGTAGTGGCCTTTACAAATTAAGCCCGGAATAAGAACTCGCCTTATGGCGGTTGGTAGGATATTATGTGGTTATATTACTTTTAAACAAATTAGGGGAATACTTATGATGGGAATAATGACTGGCTCCACCAAAGGGCAAATTACCCTACCTGCAGAAATAAGGGGCAGGGGCACGGATCCGTGCCCCTGCCCAATTTGTTATTTGTTGTCTTTGACTTCCTCAAAGTCGGCGTCCACCACATTTTCATCCGGCGGTGAGGCGCTCTCGCCGGGCTGGGCCTGGGCACCGCCGGCCTGGCTGGCGGCCTGGGCGTAAACCTGCTCGGCCAGCTTATGGCTGAGGGTAGTCAGGGATTTCATTTTGGCCTCAATGGTGGGCTTCTCGCCGTTGTCCAACACGCCCTTGAGATCGGCCAGGGCGCTCTCCACTTCGCTGCGGACGGCCGGCTCAACCTTTTCGCCAAGGTCAGCCAGGCTCTTTTCCGTGGCGTAAATCAACTGATCAGCGTGGTTTTTCAGCTCCACCAGTTCCTTGCGGGCCTTGTCCTCAGTGGCGTGGAGCTCGGCATCCTTGATGAGCTGCTGAATTTCTTCTTCGCTCAAGCCGCTGGAGGCTGTAATCTGGATGGATTGTTCCTTGCCCGTGCCCAGATCCTTGGCCGAGACATGGACAATACCATTGGCGTCAATATCAAAGGTGACCTCAATCTGGGGCACGCCGCGCGGGGCCGGGGGAATGCCCACCAGCTCGAAGCGGCCCAGGGTCTTGTTGCCGACCACCATCTCCCGCTCGCCCTGAAGCACGTGGATGGAGACCGCCGGCTGGTTGTCGGCCGCCGTGGAAAATATCTGGCTGCGCCGGGTCGGGATGGTGGTGTTTTTCTCAATCAGTTTGGTGAAGACGCCGCCCAGGGTCTCAATGCCCAGCGACAGAGGGGTGACATCCAATAGAAGCACGTCTTTGACATCGCCTCTCAAAACGCCGCCCTGAATGGCCGCGCCCACGGCCACCACCTCATCGGGGTTGACGCCCTTGTGGGGATCCTGGCCGAAAATCTGCTTGACCTTTTCCTGAACCTTGGGCATCCGGGTCATGCCGCCCACCAGGATGACCTCGTTAATATCCCGGGCGGAGAGGGCCGCGTCTTTCAGAGCCGTCTGGCAGGGGCCGACCACCTTTTCGATGAGGTCAGCCACCATGGCCTCCAGTTTCGAGCGGGTCAACTTGATGTTCAGATGTTTGGGCCCGGAGGCATCGGCAGTGATGAAAGGCAGGTTGATGTCGGTCTCCATGGCCGTGGACAGCTCCATCTTGGCCCGTTCAGCCGCCTCTTTCAGCCGCTGCAGGGCCATTTTGTCGCTGCGCAGGTCGATGCCCGACTCTTTTTTAAACTCATCGCCCAGCCATTCAATAATCCTCAGGTCAAAGTCTTCGCCGCCCAGGAAGGTGTCGCCATTGGTGCTCTTGACCTCAAAGACGCCGTCGCCGATTTCGAGGATGGAGATATCAAAAGTGCCGCCGCCCAAGTCGAAGACAGCGATCTTCTGATCCACTTTTTTATCCAGGCCGTAAGCCAGGGCCGCCGCCGTGGGCTCGTTGATGATGCGCAGGACATTGAGGCCGGCGATACGCCCGGCGTCTTTGGTGGCCTGGCGCTGGCTGTCGTTAAAGTAAGCCGGCACGGTGATGACCGCGTCGGTGACGGTTTCCCCCAGATAGCTTTCAGCCGTCTCCCGCATCTTGGTCAGAACCATGGCTGAAACCTCGGCCGGGCTGTAAACCTTGCCCCTGGCCTCCACGGCCGCGTCATCGTTGTCAGATTTGACAATCTTGTAGGGCGCGATGTCGATATCTCTTTTCACTTCAGCCGAGTTAAACTTGCGGCCGATGAGGCGCTTGACGGCAAAGATGGTCGCCTCGGGGTTGGTCACCGCCTGGCGTTTGGCCACCTGGCCCACCAGGCGCTCACCCGACTCGGAGAAAGCTACGATGGACGGAGTGGTGCGGTTGCCCTCGGTATTGGCGATGACTTTGGGTTCGTTTCCTTCCATAATGGCCACACAGGAGTTGGTGGTGCCCAGATCTATTCCGATAATTTTTGACATAATTCCTCCAAATATAATAATTATATAGCTTTAGCCACCATGACCTTGGCCGGACGCACCAAGCGGTCATGGAGATTGTAACCCTTTTGAATTGGCTGACTGATGGCCCCCGGGGGCAGGTTTTCATCCGATATTTGGCCCAGAGCCTCGTGGAGGTTGGGGTCAAAAAGCTGGCCGCGGTCAGCGGCCACCGGGGTGACGCCGTTATCGGCCAGGAGATCATTGAGGCCTTTCAGAGTCAGGCGGACGCCTTCGGCCAACCCTCTGACCTCGGCCGGAGCGTCTTCTTTGACAAAAGCAAGGGCCAGCTCCAGATTGTCCACCACCGGCAAAAGGCCTTTAATCAGCCGCTCAGCGGCGAAACGGGCCTGATCTTCCCTCTCTTTTTGAAAGCGGCGGCGCATATTTTCCATTTCCGCCGCCCCCCGCAGGTACATATCCTTATATTTCCTGGCCTCTTCGGCCCAGTCGGGGTCAGCGGAGCCATCCTCAATTATTTCCGGCTCCAGATCCTGGTCGGGGATATTTGCGTCGTTGGTCATAAAGGCTCCATCAAATTTAAGGCGGTTCTAAACCGCCCGTTAATTCAATCGTAATACCGCCTCTATCTGTTTTCAAGGCCTGAGGTCAAATTAATTTGAGCGGTTACTCCCCCTCCAAAAGCTCGCTGACCACCCGGGCCGCGTAGTCCACCACCGGCACAACCTCGGAATAATTGAGACGCTGGGGCCCGATGATGCCCAGGGCGCCCACCGTCCGATCGCCCCGGGTATAGGGCGAGGCCACCAGGGCCAGGCCGGAGAGGGCGGCCGCCGTGGCCTCGGGCCCGATGACAATGCGCACCTGTCCGCAGTCGGCCACTTCATTCAGGAGGGCCAGAATACAGCGCTTGTTCTCAAAGGCGGTGAAGAGGGCCCGCATGGCCTCGATTTCGGCGAATTCAGGGTATTTCAATAAATTGCCCCGCCCCTCCAGGTAGATGGGCTGCTCGGCCTCGGATTGATCCGGCCCGGCCGCAAAGGAGGCCTGGGCCAGCTCCAGAGCCCGGGCGTAAAGGGTTTTAAAGGCCTCTTTTTCCTCGCCCATATCGGCCAGTATTTTTAAACGTATTTCATCTAAGGTCAGGCCCGGGCTTATTTCCGCCAGATAGCTGTTGACCTGGTTCAGGTCGTCCTGGCTCAGGCTTTCAGCCGTGGACAGCACTTTGTTGCGCATCAGGCCGTTTTCGCCCACGACCACGGCCAGGGCCTCTTTGGCCCCTAGGCTGACAAAATAGAGATTTTTTAAGGGCAGCCTTTCCAGTGCGGGGGCGGCCACCACGCCCATGTGGCGGGTGATGTTGGATAAAACTTTGGAGCACAGCGACAGGACGCGGTCAGCTCGGCTCTGGCCGCCGGCCAGTTGCCGGTCAATCATGGCCCGCATCTCATCGGACAGGCGGCTGACGGCCAGAATTTCATCGATATAGACGCGCAGACCCTCTTCGGTGGGCACCCGGCCGGCCGAGGTGTGGGGCTGAGCCAGCAGCCCCAGATCCTCCAGCTCAGCCAGGACTTTGCGCACCGTGGCCGAGGAGAGCGTCAGGGCGTGGCGTTTGACCAGGGCTTCCGAGCCGACGGGCTCGGCGGTTTTAATATAGTCGCGCACCACCAGCTCCAAAATGGCCCTGAGCCGCGGGGACAGATGTTTCTTCATAGGGCCAGGGCTTTTTGCACGGCCAGAGCTAGGTCTTCAATCGTGTAGGGTTTGTTGACAAACTGGCCGGCGCCCATGGCCTGGGCCTGGGCCACCTCGTCCGTCTCGGCCATGCCGCTGGCGATGATGGCCTTCTGATGGGGCTTAAATTCCATGATAGCCCCGTAGGTCTCGCGGCCGTTCATACCCGGGTGCATGATCATATCCAGGATGACCAGATCCACATCCTCTTTTTTAAGAAATTCCACGGCCGCTTCGCCGGAGGCGACGGCCACCGGGGTGTAGCCGAGGGTGGTTAACATTTTGGAGGCCAGTTTGCGCTGGATGTCCACATCGTCCACCACCAGGATGCGCTGGCCGGCGCCTTTAAATTCCTCCAGCCGGCGGGTGGCGGCCGAGGCGGCCGTCTTTTCTTGGGTCAGCGGAAAATAGAGGCGGAAAGCGGTACCGGCCGGGCTGGTCTGGACATCAATGTAGCCGTGGTGGTCGGTGATGGTATTCCAGACAATGGCCAGCCCCAGGCCGGTGCCGCTGCGGCCCTTGATTTTTTTGGAGTAAAAGGGCTCGAATATTTTGCGCACATCTTCGAGCGGGATGCCGGGGCCATTGTCGCTGACGGTGATGAGGGCGTATTGGCCCGGGTCAATATGCCCCTCAAAACCGGGCCGTTTTTCGGGCAGGGTCAGGTTTTCGGTTTTGACCGCCACCCAAGCCCCGGTTTGGGTGGCGGGCATGGCCTCAAAGGCGTTGGAAACCAGATTCATGACCACCTTGGTCAGGTGGATGGAGGAGGCGATGATATTGCCGGCCCCGGGATCTAGCTGGAGATCAAGCCTGACATTGGGGAAGATTTCCAGAAGCTGTTTATGCTCGGGGGAGCTGGTGTAGTCGCTGATGATCCGGTTGACCGGCAGACTGACCTTGGCCGAGGCCACCCCGCGGGCGATGGTCAAAAGATCGCTGACCACCGCCGCCGACCTCTGCCCGGCCGCCAGGATTTCCCGGAGGGTCTCTTTCTGCCTGTCGGTGATATTGGGCTCCATCAGCAGGAGCTGGGGGTAGCCAATGATGCCGGAGAGGATGTTATTGAGGTCGTGGGCGACCTCGGCGGCCATCAGGCCCATAGCCTCCATTTTGGTGGAGCGGGAAAGCTTTTCCTGGAGGGCCAGTTTCTCGTTTTCCGAATCTTTCAGAGCGGTGATATCAGTGAAGATGACCAGGATGAAAGAGTCGGTCTGCACCTGGATCAGCCGCCCGAAAATCAGGAAAGTCAGGGGGGAGCCGTCCAGACCGGTGGTCTCAATCTCCTGGCCGGCCACCGTGCCCCTGGCCTTTAATTCCCGCCACAGGGCCTCGCGCTGAGAGCCGGTCATCACAAAGCTGTCTTCCAGAGGCAGGCTGGTGGCCTCCAGCAAATCCACCCGGGAAAATTTTTTAAATTCCTCATTGGCGTCCCAGAGGATGCCGTCAAGGTCAGACACGGTGATGACCTGAGGGGAAACGTCAAAGATGGTTTTAAAGCGTAGCTCGCTCTCCCGCAGGAGTTTGGTGGTCAGCTTGCGCTGTTTGATCATGGTGTTGGCGGCCACGGCCAGGCGGGCGAATTCCTCAAAGGGCTGCTCGGCCGGGTCAATTTCTTCCATGGAGGTGGAAGAGCGGTCGAAAAAATTGAAAAAGGCGGTGAAACTGCGGGTGGCCAGGGCCGAGAGCCCCTTGGACAGCAGCATGATCACCGCCAGCATGGATAAAGAAATCATGACAATGCGGGTGATCTGGGTCTGGACGTTAAGGGCCAGAATAGCCTGGTGCTCGGCCAGGGCGGCCTCCAGGTCATTAATATAAACCCAGGTTACCACTACCCAGTGCCAGGCCGGAATGGTGCGGAAATAGGCTATTTTTTCGGCCTGCTGCCCGGTGTGGGGGTTGGTGGCGCTATAGCGGATAAAATCCTTGTTGCGGTTTTTGGCTCCGCGGATGATGTCGGCCGCGACTTTCTGGAGGCCCCGGTCGTCCTTGTGGGCAAAATAATTAGTCCCCGCCTGCTCGCTGTCGGGGTGGATCAGGACATCGCCATTGTAATTGATAACCGACAGATAGGTGTCCGCCGGCAGAGACATATGGGTGGCCCAGTCCAGCAGCTCGGCCTGGAGATCCCGGCCCCAGTCCTCCTGATAGGCGCTGGCCCCGATGATCCAGCCCAGAGGCTCAAACAGTTTGAAATAAACCGTCTGGGCCTCGTCTTTCAAGACTGGCCCCGGCTGGCCGCGATTAATTTTATAACGGAAAAAGCCCTCTTTGATCTGGAGCAGGGCATCGGTTATTTCCAGGAAGGCCGGGCTTTGAGAGTGATCATAAGGCTGGCCGTTCAAGGCGCCGTCCTGATCAGTCAGGAGTTCCCTACCGCCCAGGGTGGTGACTGAAAAGTAGCCGCGCCCGTGGTTTAAGTTGCCCCCCTTCAGCCCGGCCAGGATCAGGGCCTGAAGCGTGGCCGGGCTTAATTTGGAGGCCTCCGGCGAAGTATAGACAGCCTCAACCAGATTATAGGCTTCATAGGCCCGGTCGCGGATGGATCTCAGGGATTTAATTTCGCTGGATTGCCGCTGGGCCTCAATATAGTCGCAGATGCGGTTGGTTTCCAGACTGATGGTGGCCTCGTGGGCGGCGGTATATTCAGCGCTGAGCTTGCGGCTTTCCTCTTCGGAGTGGCTGGTCTCATAACTGATCCACAAAGCGCCAATCAACAGGATGGATACCAGCGAGACGCCGCTGAGCATCAGGGCAAAGACCTGAGTGAGTTTGCGTTTTGGTTGCCAGAGGGCCACTGCCGCTGCCGTTATTTTCGCTCAACCACATCATAGTGGGAAAATTGCATGGAAAAGGCTCCCCGGCCCTGGGTCTGGGAGCGGACAGAGGTGGAATAGCCAAACAGTCTGCTCATGGGGGCCACGGCCGTGAGGACTTTAAAGCCGCTGTGGGGGGTTATCTCCTCCACCCGGCCCAGCCGGGAGCCCAGGTCGCCAATAAGCTCCCCCATGAATTCATCCGGGGTGGTTATTTCCAGGCGCATAAAGGGCTCCATCAGGGTGGGAGCGGCCTGGCTGAGAGCCGCCCGCAAAGATTGGCTCACGGCCATGCGCACGGCCACCTCGCTGGTTTCGTCTTCGCCCAGGGTCAGCCTGGTCAAGGCGGCTTCCAAATCAAGGAGGGGGTAGCCCAATAGGGGGCCGGAATTTTCGCCCTCGGCCAGGGTGCTGAAGGCCACCGCCTCCAGATTGGCCGGCCGTTCCGCCGGGGGCAAGCGGTTGAGAGCGTGGTAGCCATCTCCCCGGCTCAGGGGCCTGATGACCACAACGGCCTCGACATGGTGGGCCACCCCGGCCAGCTCCCGGTCAAAAAGCCCGGCACCCTCGGCCGCTTTGGCGATGGTTTCCCGATAGACCACCTGGGGTTTGCCGGCCCTGACGGCCAGGTTGAATTCCCGGCTTAAACGCTGAGTCAGCACCTCCAGATGCAATTCACCCATGCCGGAGATAATGGTCTGGCCGGTCTCTTCATCCACCCGCACCCGGAAAGTGGGGTCTTCCTCGGTCAGCTTGACCAGCACTTCGGCCAGTTTGTCGATTTCCCCGGAATTTTCCGGCTCCAGAGCAATGGAAATAACCGGCTCGGCCGCCTCAATGGTTTCCAGCAAAACGGGCCGGGCCGGGTCGGTGATGGTGTCGCCGGTGACGGCCGACCGGAGGCCGATGACCCCCACCAGATCACCGGCTATGGCCAGGGGGATGCGGTCACGCTTGGCGGCGTGAATCCGCAGGATGCGGCTGATCTTGTCTTTATGCCCGGTGCGGGGGGCCAGCACCTCGTCGCCTTCGGCCAGGCGGCCGCTGTAAAGCCGCAAAAAACTCATTTTGCGGCCCTGCTCCATCATCTGGATTTTAAAGACCAGGGCGGCCAAAGGGGCCTTTTCCCGCAGCTCAATAGAGACGGGCCGCCCCTCGGGCGTGAGGGCTTCCAGGGGCGGGAAATCAGTCGGGGCGGGCAGGTAGTCCACAATGCCGTCCAACAGGGGCTGCACCCCTTTGTTGCGCAGGGCCGCGCCGCAAAAGACCGGGGTCAGGGCCAGCCTGATAGTGGCCTGGCGGATAGCCGCCCGCAGCCTGGCCTCGTCGATGGGCCGGCCTTCAAGATAGTCTTCCATGATGTCATCGCTGACTTCGGCCAGGGTCTCAATGAGCTCCTCTTTAGCGGCGGCCGTCTCGGCGGCGATCTCAGCCGGCACTTCCCGCTCGATCATCTCCGAGCCCAGCGAGTCATCGGCCCAGACATAGAGCTTTTGCCGCAAAACATCAATCACGCCCTTAAATTTTTCCTCCTGGCCCCAGGGACGGGTGATGATCAGCGGCCTGGCCCCCAGTTTTTCGCGGAGCTGCTCCATGGTGCGGTCAAAATCGGCCCCCACCCGGTCTATTTTATTGACGAAGACCAGCTTGGGCACCCCATAGCGGTCAGCCTGGCGCCAGACAGTCTCAGACTGGGGCTGCACTCCGCCCACCGCGCAGAAAACGCCCACCGCCCCATCCAGCACCCGGAGGCTGCGCTCCACCTCAATGGTGAAATCAACGTGGCCGGGCGTGTCAATCACATTGACCGTGGCGTTTTTCCAGACGCAGGTGGTGACCGCGCTCATGATGGTTATACCCCGGGCCTGCTCCTCGGGCAGGTAATCCATGGTGGCCTCGCCGTCATGGACTTCGCCGATTTTATGGGTGCGCCCGGTGTAATAGAGAATGCGCTCGGTCAGGGTGGTCTTGCCGGCGTCGATGTGGGCGATGATGCCGATATTGCGGATCAGGCCTGGTTTGTGATCTGGAGCCATTTTAAAACCTTTTCTTCAGCGCCTCTAAAACCCCCCGGGCCGCCGCCCGCTCAACCAGTCGGGCCAGCTCATCCGGGGACAGGTCAGCCACCCTGGCGGCCGCCTTCTCCGGTGGACGGATATCGCTTCCTTCGGCTTCCTCCTCCAGGATTTCGGCCTCGGGCAAACCTATTTCATCGTATTGCTGGGCGCCGCTAAGGGCCGGTTTTTCAAAGATGGCGGGCAGTTTTTCTATTTCCGAAAAAATTTCCACCAGTTCCGTATCCAGCTCGGCCGAAGCCCGGGCTATGTCCGAGTCATCCCAGGGTTTTACAGTCATGGCCTGACCATCCTAGTAGAGCTGCACCAGCTCAAAGCCGGCCGGCTGCTCCAGGTGGAAAACGCCGCCGTCCAGCGGCAGACCCAGGCGAACCTCGTCATAGGTCACCCGGAGACTCTGGTTTTGCCGGTCGCCGCCCGTCCAGGCCGCTTCCACCGTGTGGGGGAAAGGCTCGGCCAGACCGCCCTGATCCTCCCGGGCGACCTCTTTGACGGACATATACTTGATGGATATTTCCGGCCGGCTGGCCGGGCCGAGAGCGGCTGACTGAATCACGGCCCGGGCCGGGCTCTGGCTCAGGCCGCCGGCCAGGCGCAGGCGCCAGAGCCCGGCCTCGGTGTCGGGGTGGCCGGCCGGCACAATGACCAGCTCGGTGGCGCCTCCGGTTTCCACCGCGCCGGCGGCCGCCGGCCGAACCTGGGAGCCGCTCATCAGGACGGTCAGCTCATCCGGGGTCAGCCCCAGGGGTATGAAGCGGCCAAAGTTGGCGGCCGTGGCCGGGCCGGTCACAAATTGGCGGGAGCTGTAGATAAGGCCGGTGAGCTGCTGGCCATCGCTGGCCAGTCGGAAAGCCGGCTGGCCGGCCGGGTCCAGAGCGGTGAACAGCAACCGGCCGGGCTTGGACACCAGGGCCTCAAATTTGAAAAAGTGGCGTTTGCCGGCTACACTGTAGCCGGCCCCCCCCCGGGCGGCCAGAGTGCGCAGACTTTCGCCGCGCAGATAGAGCCCGGAGGCCAGCTCCATGGCCGGGCCGCTGGGAGTGCGCAGCACAGTCCGGCCGCCTCCGCCGCCGCTCAGACAGCCGGGCAGGAAGAGGGCGGCGACCAGGGCCAGGAGCCAGGCCGAAGACCGCAGGCCGAGGCGGGCCGGGTCAGTTGGACAGCCGGTTGATCTTGTCATTCAATTCCTCCTGGAGCTTTTCCTGCTTGGTTAAGTCGCTGTCCAAAGCCTGGCGGTAGGCGCGGATAGCCTCTTTTTTACGGCCCAGCTTCATCAGCACATCACCCAAATGATCCAGCACCACCGGATCCTGGCGGGACAGGGGCTCGGCCCGCTTCAAAAGCGTCAGGGCTTTTTGGGCATGGCCCATCTGGTAGTAAATCCAGCCCAGGGTGTCAATAATATAGCCCCGGTCGGGCTTGAGGGCGTTGGCCCTCTCGGCCAGGGCCAGGGCCTCGGTCTGGTGCTCCGGGTCTTCGGCCCAGGTGTAGGCCAGATAATTCATGGCGTCGGCGTGGCCGGGATCCAGTTGAATGGCCTGGCGCAGGGCGACAATGGCCGCCGGCTTATCTTCCAGCTTGTCCTCAATGCTGCCCAGGCGGAAAAGTATCTCCGACTCTTCGGGAAATTTCCGGGTGGCTGCCTTAAGGACTTTGCGGGCCTTTTTCAAATCGCCCGACTCCTCCAGCAGCACGGCCTGGGCCACCTGCAGGCGGGGGGATTCCGGTTTGGCCTTAATGGCCGCCGCGACAATATCCAGGGCTTCCTTCAGGCCCTGTTGACGATCTTCGCCACTGGTTTTAGAGGCCAGGAGCAGGCTGATGGCCTCCACATAAAGGTCATCCTGGGGGGGAATCTCGGCTAGATTATCGCGGGCCCGGTCACCATCGCCCATTTCCAGGAGGGCGGTGGCCAGGAAATATCTGGCTTTGGCGTTTTTCGGGTCGACTTTCAGCGAGGACTCAAAGGCAACGGCCGCCTCGCTGTATAAGCGTTGCTCCAGGTAAATCAGGCCGAGCTGAAACTGCACCTGGCCACGGTCGCTGTTTAAAGCCGTGCCGCTGATCTCGCTCAGCAGTTTTTCAGCCTCCTTTTTGCGCCCGGCCTTTAAAAGCAGGTTGGCCAGCCGGGTTTTGGGCATACTGGACTCGGGTTGAGCCTCGGCCAGGGCCCGGTAGGTTTTTTCAGCGGCTTTAAAATCGCCCACCCGCTCATAAAGCCCGGCCAACTCGGCCAGGGCGGCGGTAAAATCAGACTTCTTTTTGACCGATCGGGCAAAGGCGCTAATGGCCTCCTTGACCCGGCCGGCCTTGCTGTAAAAACTGCCCAAGTAGTAGAATGACAGGTAGTTTGGGTCTTTTTCCACCAGCCGTTTAAAGGTGGCCTCGGCCTGATCCATATCCCCGCTTTCAGCGTAAAGAGCTCCGAGATAGGTCAGGGCCTCCTGGTTGCCGGGTTCCAGGCTCAGGACGTCATTATAATGATTGGTGGCCGCCTGCCACAGATGGGCCGAAACAGCCAGCCAGGCGGCGAACAGGCGGGGCTCCGGCGTGGTCGGGCTCAGCTCAATGGCTTCCGTGGCGTATTTCAGGGCTGTTTCCTTGTCATCATTGCGGGCGTAGAGGCGGGCCGTCTCCATTTTCAGGTAATAGGAGGAGGGGGTCAGGCTGGAGGCCCTGGCCATATTTTCCAGAGCGCCCTGATCATCGTGATCCAGCTCCTGATAGTTGGACTTGATGAAATAGTAATAGCGCTCGCCGGGCCCCCCCGAAGGGGCCGCAGCCAAGGCCAGGGCCTGGGGGCCGCCGCCCAGCAGGGCGGCCAGGACAATGAGCAGACGGATCATAATATACTCGCGGAGATGATTCATAATCATTAATATTCTAAATATGTTTCCCGGGCGATGTTTAGGCGCTAGTTTAAAGGTTCCAGGTCGGGCATTTCCTCGCGCATAAAGACCAGGAGCTTTTTTTTCAGGCGTTCTTCCAGTTGCCGGACACGCTCCCGGCTGATGCCAAACTCCTCGCCCATTTCCTGGAGAGTGACCGGTGTTTCGGCCAAAAGCCTTTTCTCCAGAATCAGTTTTTCCCGCGCGGACATGGTGTCCTGGAAAAGGGCCAGCTTGTCTTTCAGGAGGGCTTTAATCTGGCTTTTGGCCAATAAACTTTCCGCGCCTTCGGCCTCGGAGGGCAGGAGGCTGATCTGGCTCTGGTCGCTGCCCGGGCTGATGGGCGCGTCCAGCGAGACTTCGCGCCCGGCCGCCAGGCGCATATCCATTTCCGCAACGTCAGACTCGGTCACTTCCAGCCGCTCAGCCAGCAGCCCCGTGGTCGGAGTGAGCCCTTCCAGCAGTATTTTATCTCTTTCCTTGCGCAGATTGTAAAAAAGTTTGCGCTGGGCCTGGGTGGTGCCCACTTTGACCAGACGCCAGTTATCCATGATATATTTCAGAATGTAGGCTTTGATCCAGTAGGAGGCGTAGTAGGAAAACTTGACCCCCCGCCCGGGGTCGAATTTTTTCAGGGCCAGCATCAAGCCGACATTGCCTTCCTGAATCAGATCCAAAAGGTTATTGAGCCAGTGGCTCTGGAAATCCATGGCTATTTTGACCACCAGCCGGAGATTGGCGGTGATGATTTTCTGGGCGGCCTCCTGGTCGCCGTTTTCTTTATAGACGGCCACCAGCCGGTCTTCCTCTTCCCTGGTCAGCAGTTTGAATTGGCGCACCTCGGCCAGATAGGCCCGGAGCGGGTCGGTGGCCACCGGCGGGGAGCCGGCGGGTCGGGGTACCAGAGCCGAATCTTTGGCGCGGATGACAGGCGGAGCAACGGCTTTGCGCTCCACCGGCGGGGAAGAGGCCATGGGCACCTGCCTTATAAGCCAAGTTTTTGATTTAGTCCCATAAAATTTTAGATTATACCGAAACCCCGCCGCTGTCAACCGCCGACCGCAACCCCTCAGGCTGGCCTTCTGGCACTAAAATTGCTTATAAAGCGGCAAGGTGGAATGAGGTCATGATTCCGCGTCCTCTTAAAGTGCGGTCTGGAAGGAAATATTAAGATGAAATCAGTCTTTTTGGTCATAATAACCCTCCTGGTTCTGGCCGGCTGTTCCCAGAAAATCAAGGAACCCAGCCCGGTGTCCAATCAGGAGGCCGCTTTGCGCACCCCGCCGGTGGAGACCTACCCTGAGCCGGCCGTCCGCAGCGAGGGCTCTCTTTTTTCCGCCGACTCCCGGCTGGATATGTTCACCGACATTAAAGCCCGGCGGGTGGGGGATATCATCACCATCAATATAGTGGAAACCTCCAAGGCCAATAAAACGGCCAACACCAGCCTGGGGCGCTCCAATTCGGTTCAAACCCAGACCAACGCCCTGATGGGCTGGGAAAATACCGGCAATATCCCCGGCATCGGCAGTGTGGTCAACTCCCTGAACCTCAACCCCCAGGCCGGCATTGACGCCTCCTATGAATCGTCGTTCTCCGGGCGCGGCACCACCAACCGCAACGAGAACATGACCGCCAAAATGTCGGCCCGGATCATTCAGGTGCTGCCCAACGGCAATCTGGTCGTGCGCGGCTCTCAGGAGATTCTGGTCAACAATGAAAAGCAGTATATAACCATCCAGGGCGTGGTGCGCCCAACGGATATTGACAGCACCAACACCGTGCTCTCCACCTATATCGCCGATGCCCGCATTGACTACACCGGCAAGGGCGATATAAGCAACAAACAGCGCGAAGGCTGGCTCTCCCGCTTCTTAGACGTGGTCTGGCCTTTCTGAGCCAGGGCAACGGGGTGAAAACATGAAAAAATTATCGGCCGTTTTGCTGCTGCCCGCTTTCTTGGCCTGTCTCCTGGCTCCGGCCCCGGCGGCCTGGGCTATCAGGCTTAAAGAAATGTCCACCTTTGAGGGCGTCCGACCCAACCAGGTCTGGGGCTACGGGCTGGTGGTGGGCTTGAACGGCACCGGGGACAAGGACAAGACCTATCACACCAACCAGGCCTTCGCCAACATGCTCAAAAGGATGAACATCACCATCCCGGTCAACCCCAAGGACATGAAGGTCAAAAATATCGCGGCGGTCATGGTCACCGCTGATCTGCCGCCCTTTGTCAAGCCGGGCACCAAGATAGACGTGACGGTTTCCTCGGTCGGCGACGCCACTTCTCTGCAGGGCGGCACCCTGATGGTCAGTGCCTTATACGGGGCGGATGACAATATTTACGCCGTGGCCCAGGGCCCTCTGTCGGTGGGTGGTTTCGCCATCACCGGCAACGCCGGCAGCGTCCAGAAAAATCACCCCACTGTGGGCCGGGTGGTTCAGGGGGGCACGGTGGAGCGGGAAGTCCCCATCCGCTGGCAGGGTAAAGAGGTCATGAGCCTGAAACTGAGCCAGCCAGATTTCACCACCGCCGCCCGGACGGCCGAGGCGGTCAATTCCCGCCTGCCCGGGGCCGGGGCCCGGCCCCTGGACGCCTCCACCGTGGAATTCAACGTGCCGGCCAATTACCGGGAAAATCTGGCGGTCATGGTGGCGGAGCTGGAAAATCTGGAGGTGGTGCCCGACGCTGTGGGCAAGGTCATCATTAACGAACGAACCGGCACCGTGGTGGTGGGGGAGAACGTCAAGCTCTCCACCGTGGCCGTGGCTCACGGCAATCTCTCCGTCCAGATCAAAGAGGGCGTGAACATCTCTCAGCCCGGGCCGTTTTCCAATGGGGAAACCGCCGAGACCCCGGAGACCACCATCAATGTGGAAGAGGGCGCGGACAGGTTGCTCCTGATTGAGCGCTCCACCACCATCCATGATGTGGTCAAGGCCTTGAACGCCATCGGGGTCACTCCCCGGGATCTGGTCATGATTTTTCAGTCCATTGAGGCCGCCGGGGCCCTCCACGGCGAGCTGGTTTTAATGTGAAAGGCGGATTTTAATGTCTGAGATCAGCCAGGTGGGCGATTTGCGCCCCAATACGGTCAGGCCCCTGCGCCAAATGGCCCCGAAGGACAATAATGTCCGGCAATATTCCGTGGAAGACCTGAAAAAAGGCGGCAGCCTGGAATTAAGCGGCGAAAAAGCCCCGAGCCTCCGGCAGCGTTCGTTTACCGCCAAATCGCCCTTCACCACCCGAAAAGAGCACAACTCTCAGCTGCCGCCCGGGGAGCAGATCAAAAAACTGAGGGATATCCGCAAATCAGCGGTGGAATATGAGTCGGTCTTCGTTGATAACCTGGTCAAACAGATGCGCCAGTCGGCCCTGACCAAGACCCCCGGGGGCGACACCTTCAGCGAAATAGCCGAGCAGCCTTTCCGAAATTTTCTAAGCCAGGCCGGCGGTCTGGGCCTGGCCGACACCATCGTCAACCAGGTGGCCCGTCAGGAAGGCTTGGAACAAACTTTGCAAGAGAATCCGGGTATCATGGGGCCGAACTGGCATCCGGCCATCCCCAGGAATCTGATGACCAAAGCGGCCGGACGGCTGGAGACAACCCTTAAGGAGAGCAATGATGGACATAACCAGGGTGCAGAGCTTGTGCGAAATCCTCGACAGTCACTTGGCCCGCTACCAGAAACTGGTCGATTACGTGGCCCAGGAAAAGAAGTGTCTGCTGGAGCTGGATCTTGACGGTCTCTTCCTGTCCTCCAAATTGAAAGAGGAACTGGCCAAAGATATTCAGAACAACATCAATCAGCTGGTGGAAGCTATCAGTGATACGGCTCTGATGCTCGGTCTCCCTTTAACCCCCCAGCCCCTTCTGACTGATCTGGTGCCCCGTCTGCCCAAACCTTTTGACAACCGCGTCAATGATGGCTCCATCCGGCTGGAGCGCTTGAAAAACAACATTCTGAGGGAAAACGAGGCCAACCGCAGCTTTGTGGAAGAGGCTCTGCGGCTGGTCAATGAATCGGTCAATATCCTCACCGGGGCCAACCAGCTCAAAGGCGACGGGTATAACCAGGACGGTAGCCCGGGCCAAAAGAAACTGACTCTGCCGGCCAAGCTGTCCCGGCAGGTGTAGCATGGGCATTTCCTCCAGCCTGTATATCGCCCTCACCGGCATGAACATGTCCCAGGCGGCCATGGAAGTGGCCAGCCACAATATCGCCAATGTCAATACCCCCGGCTATTCCCGCCAGCGGATTAATCTGGAGACCATGCCCACCTGGCGCGGCGGCTCCTGGGGCCAGATGGGCACCGGGGTCAACGCCCAGAATATCATCCGGTTTCATGATGATTTCCTGACCCGCAGCATTGTGGAAAAAAGTTCCCAGTTTGGGGCGGCGGCGGCCCAGAAAGACGCCATCGACGCTCTGGAATCTTTTTTTAACGAAAGCGACGGCAGCGGCATCAATGAGGCCATGAATAATTTTTTCGCCGCCTGGGACAGCGTGGCGGACGCCGCCGAGATAAACCCCACCCGCGAAAATCTGGTCTCCGTGGCCCAGACTCTGGCCGACCAACTGGCCATGCGGCGCCAGGATATGGACGCCATCCGCAAGGATCTGAACGCCCGGGTGGAAAGCGCGGTCAAGGATATCAATGGCATTGTCAAGACTATCGCCGCCCTCAACCAGCAGATCATGCAGAGCGAGGACCCTTCACGCAACCAGCAGGCCAACGACCTGCGGGACACCCGTGATGAGCTGCTGATTCAGCTGGGCGAGCTGATCAATATTGACTACTGGGAAGACCCGGGCAGCGGGGCGGTCAACATCCGCTTTGCCTCGGGCCCGGCCCTGGTGGCCAATGAAATGTGCTACGAAGTCGGCACGCGCACCGATGATTCCGGCGATCTCCGCATTATCGCCAATAACCGCCGCAACTCTCCCCCCTGGCCGGAAGATGTCACGGCCAAGATCACCGGCGGCGCGGTGGGCGGCTGGCTGGAATTCCGCGATGTCAAGTTGCGGGACTTCTATCTGCAATACGAGTCGTTTGTGGATAACCTGACTTTCCAGGTCAATAATCAGCATGCCCAGGGCGTGGGCCAGGATCTTTTCAGCGACACCACCGCCACCTCCACCGTGTCCAACCACCCCTCTTCCATTTTTGCCTTTCCGGGCTACGACAATGATATCAAGCTGACCGCCCTGGTGCCCCATGTGGACGCCAAAGAGCCCTACCCGGCCTGGAGCGACCCGGAAAATATTTCCGTCCGCTTTGTCAAAAGCGACCAGATCACCAATGAGATCACCTCAAAAGTGGTCTGGAACGGCCCCCCCTCCGGCGACCCGGCCGTGAACAAGTGGGAGATAACCATTACCCTGCCCACAGACAGCAACGGCAATGTCAGATGCACGGCCGAAGACATTATCCGCCACATTAACAACACCCGCTCTTCCACCGGCACGGCCGTCCTGCCGCCCAACACCACCACCGGCGTCTATCAGGTCGGCGACTTTATCGGGGCCACGGCGGCGGCTGAAAACAACTGGACCGGGGCCATCAATTTCACCGGCAACTCCCTGCCCAGCGGCCCCGGTGCCTTTCAGGCCCTGGATCGCTCCCTGGCCAATACCATGGAGCAGGGCCACCACCTCAGCTACGGCTCCAGCCACGCCACCCTGACCACCACCCTCAAGCACACCGACAATGATGTCATTTTCACGGCCGTGGAGGCCGGGGCCCAGGGGGAGAGGCTCTCGGTCGAATACGTCAATAACGGGGCCGGCCAAGCGTTAGATGTCCAAGTTTATAACGAAATAGACGGCACCAAGCGGATCTCCATCAGCCTGGCCACTGACGCCCAGGGCAATGTCACCACCACCGCCGGGGATATTGTGGAGCTCATCACCCGCAGCCCGGCCACCCGGGATCTGATTGAGGCGGAAACGCCCAAAGATCAGACCGGTCTGGGGCTGGTCAAGGAAATGGATCAGACTTATCTGGATCGCAGTGGCTCGTTTGAGATCGTCACCTACACCTATGACGAGGCCAGCGGCTCTGACCTCTCGACCATTTATAAAATCACGGTTGACCCCACCGACACGCTCAAAGACATTGTTGACCGCATCGGCACCAATTTTGAAACCGGAGTCAAGGGAATCCGGGCCGAGGTGCTGACTGACCTGCATGGGCAAAGCACCCTGCGCCTGATTGCCGACTCCGGCAGCGGCGTGGAATACGGTTTCCGCAACGATACTTCCGGGGCCCTGGCCGTGCTGGGCCTCAACAATATTTTTACCGGAGATTCCTCCTCCACCATCGGAGTCAATCGCCAGCTCATCGACAACCCCAAACTGCTGGCCGCCGGCCGCATCAATTCCGATGGCTGGCCCAGCCCGGATATCGGCATTCGGGCCGCCGGGGACAACA
>JAISJK010000108.1 GCA_031261565.1 Candidatus Adiutrix sp.
AGGCCTTCAGGATGTCCCTCCAGGCCATATGGGCCCACAAGCTCCGCTCCGCTTTGACCATGCTGGGCATTGTCATCGGCATCGCTTCGGTGGTCGCGGTCATCGCTCTGGGCCGAGGTTCCCAGGAGCGGGTCATCGCCAATATCACCCACCTAGGCACCGACACCATCAATATTTTCCCCGGTTCCGGATTTGGCGATCGCCAAAGAGGCCGGATCCGCACTCTGACCCCATCTGATTCCGACCTGTTGAGCCGACAGAGCTATATTGACGGGTCAACCCCTCACACCTCAGCTTCTGGTAATCTGACCTACGGTAACCAAACCCTGACCGCCACTATCAGGGGCGTTGGCGACCAGTATTTCGAGGTCAAAGGGCTGACATTTGCCCTCGGACGCCCGATAAGCCCGGCCGATGTCAAAGAGTCGGCCTCAGTGGCGGTCATTGACAGCCACACCCGGGACAAACTCTTCCCCAACGGGGCCAATCCTCTGAGCCAGGTGCTTATTTTCCGCCGCCAGCCCTTGGTGGTCATCGGGGTCATCCCGCCCCGGGGCGGCATATTCGACACCTCTGACGAGTTGACCCTCTGGACGCCCTACACCACTCTCATGAACAAGATCACCGGAGTGCGCCACATCAATGCTATTGTGGTTAAAGTCAGCGACACGGTTGGCTCCCTGGTAGCCGAACAAAACCTGACTGACCTGTTAACCGTCAGACATGATGGCCGCAAGGATTTTCTCACTCAGAACATTGACAGCTTCAGACGCTCCGTTGAGAGCGCCTCTCGCACCATGAGCCTCCTCATCTCGTCCATTGCCTTCATCGCCCTGCTGGTGGGGGGTATCGGGGTGATGAACATCATGCTGGTCTCGGTGACCGAGCGGATCGGGGAGATCGGGCTGCGCATGGCCATCGGGGCCAAGGGCTTTGATATTTTAGAGCAGTTTCTGATTGAGGCGGTGCTGCTGTGCCTTATGGGCGGGCTGGCCGGCATCGCCCTGGCCTGGCCCATAGGGCTGGCTTTTAACACCCTGTCCAACGATTTTAGAATGTCCTTCTCCACGCCCTCCATCTTCCTGGCCCTGGGCTGCTCCAGCTTTATCGGCGTCCTCTTCGGCTTTATGCCGGCCCGGAACGCCTCCCGGCTCAACCCCATTGAGGCCCTGTCCCATGACTGAGGCCATTATTATGCCAGAAAGTAGCAAGTTATAATGCAAGGGCCCGGTTGAGAATCGTGTGCCGGTGGCGTTTGAAAAAAAATTGTGTTAGGATGACATCATCCGTGTTTCACGGGGCTGAAAGGGGATGGTCATCATTATGAGTGATCCGGGCCTGACGGGCATTATCGGCGGCAGTGGACTTTACGGCATGGAGGGTCTGACCCAGGCCCGCTGGGAAAAGGTTTCCTCACCCTTTGGCGAGCCTTCCGACGAGTTGCTGTTCGGAGAGCTGGGGGGCCGGCCGGTGGTCTTTCTGCCCCGTCACGGGCGCGGCCATCGTCTTCCGCCGGGTGCGATCAACTACCGGGCCAACATTGACGCGCTCAAGCGCGTCGGCGTCAGCAGTCTGATTTCCGTCAGCGCCGTCGGTTCCCTGCGGATCAGCCTCCCTCCCGGCGTCTTCGTCCTCGTGGATCAATATATAGACCGCACCCAGAGCCGGCCCCGGTCATTTTTTGAGACCGGATGCGTGGCCCATGTTTCCCTGGCCCATCCCACCTGCGACCGGCTGAATAAGCTTGTTTACGATGCAGCTGCGTCCGCCGGCCTCACGATGGTCATGGGGGGCACCTATCTGGCCATGGAAGGCCCGCAATTTTCATGCCGGGCGGAATCCCTGATGTATCAGCAGTGGGGCTGCGATGTCATCGGCATGACCAGCATGCCGGAGGCGCGTCTGGCCCGCGAGGCGGAAATCTGTTACGCCAATGTCGCGATGGTGACGGATTATGACTGCTGGCATCCCCGCCATGAACAGGTCAGCGTTGCCCAGATTGTGGAAACCCTCCAGGCCAATGCGGCCAAAGCGCAGCATCTGGTCGGGCTGGCGGCCCCCGCCTGTGCGGCTGACCCTCAGGCCTCGGCCTGTTCTTGCCGTTTCGCCCTGGATCATGCCGTCATCACCCCCCCCGAATCGCGCGACCCGGCTTTGATGGGGCGGCTGGACGCTGTGGCGGCCAGGATTATAGGGCCATGACTTCCCGCGACTATGCGGCGCCGGATGAAAACAGTTTGCGCCAAGCCCTGTCTCAGGCCGTGCGTCTGCTGGACATGAAAGGCCTGAATACCGGCACCTCCGGAAATGTCAGCGCCCGTATTCCCGGCGGCGATGCGGCGGACGGCTCTTTCTGCATCACCCCGGCGGGCCTGGAGCCCGCTGACACGGCCCCGGAGACCATTGTCCGCCTGTCGTTCTCCGGCCGGGTTGACGGAGCGGGCCGCCCCAGCAGCGAATGGCGGATGCATCGCGATATTTTGCGTGACCGCCCGGAGGTCAACGCGGTGGTGCATACTCACGCTGTCTTCGCCACCACGCTGGCCTGCCTGCATCGGGAAATTCCGGCCTTCCATTACAAAATGGCCCTGGTCGGCGGCTCTTCCATCCGTTGCGCGCCCTACGCCCTTTTCGGCTCCCAGCAGCTTTCCTCCCTGGCGCTGGAGGCTTTGCAGGGCCGCAACGCCTGCCTTCTGGGCAATCACGGCATGGTCGCCCTGGGCCGCTCCGTGCGCCAGGCCCTGGCTCTGTGCCTGGAAGTCGAAACCCTGTGCGAGCAATATTGGCGCATCCTCCAGGTCGGCGAACCTGTTCTTCTGACCGAGGCGCAAATACAGGAGGCGGCCGGGCAATTCAGCCATTACGGTTTGCTCTGAAATTCCTTTTGAATGAGGTGTCCATGTCCATTGCTTCTTATATCCGAACCATTCCCGATTATCCCCACCCGGGCATTCTTTTCAGGGATATAACAACGCTGTTTCTCAACCCGCACGGTTTGCGCCAGGCGATTGACGCCCTGGCGGCGCACTATGCCGGAGCGCCTGTGGATAAAATCGCGGCCATAGAGGCTAGAGGGTTTCTGGTGGGCGCTCCGCTGGCCTATCTTCTGAATGTGGGCTTTATTCCCCTGCGCAAAAAAGGGAAACTGCCCGCCGACACCATCGAGGAAGAGTATCAGCTTGAATACGGGAAGAGCCTGATCGAAATGCACAAGGACGCTATTACCCCAGGGGAAAGAATATTGCTGGTAGATGATCTCCTGGCCACCGGCGGCACGGCGGAGGCGGCGATGCGCCTTATTGCCCGCTGCGGCGGCCTGGTTCACGGAGCGGCTTTCCTGGTGGATTTGCCCGAATTGGGCGGCGCGGCCGCACTCCGCAAAGCGGGGCATGACGTGTTTACCGTCTGCGAATTTGAGGGCAAGTGAATGGTTGAAACACTCTACTGGGAAAACGGCCGGATTTTCCTGATTGACCAGCGGCTCCTGCCGGGAACAGTAACCTACGTCTCCTGTGATTCCGCCCGGACAGTGGCGGAAGCCATCAGAAGCATGGTCATCCGCGGCGCTCCCGCCATAGGCGTGGCTGCGGCCTACGGCGTGGCCTTGGAAGCTCTCCGTGGCCAGGCCCGGCCGCCCGAAGATTTCGCGGCGGCCCTGGGGGCGGGGCTGGACATCCTGGCCCAAAGCCGCCCCACCGCCGTCAACCTGTTCTGGGCCCTGGAGCGTATGCGGCAAGTCTGGCAGGCCCTGGGCTCAGCCGGGCCAAAGGAAATTGCCCGGCATCTTCTTCAGGAAGCCCACGCCATCCGGTTCGAAGACATCCAAATTAATCGCGCGCTGGGCGAACACGGCGCGGCGCTGATCCCGGATGGAGCCTCTGTTATGACGCACTGCAATGCCGGCGCTCTGGCGACCGCCGGGCACGGCACCGCCCTGGGCGTTTTGCGCTCGGCGGTCGCCGGGGGAAAATCACTCTCCGTGATCGCCACGGAAACACGCCCCCTGCTCCAGGGCGCCCGGCTGACGGCCTGGGAACTCGTCCAGGAGGGCATCCCGGTCACCTTGATCACGGACAGCATGGCCGGCAGCCTGATGCGCGCCGGAGACATTGACGCCGTGATTGTCGGGGCGGATCGGGTCGCGGCCAACGGCGACGTGGTCAATAAGATCGGCACCTACGGGCACGCTGTGCTGGCGGTCCGCCACCACCTGCCGTTCTATGTCGCCTGCCCCCTTTCCACTATTGATCTGTCGCTGGCAAAAGGCGAAGATGTGCCCATTGAAGAGCGGGACGGCGATGAAGTCAGGGGTTTTGGCGATTGCCGCTGGGCGGCTGAAGGCGCACTGGTTCGCAATCCCGCCTTTGACCTGACCCCGGCCGAGCTGGTCACGGCCCTGATCACGGAAAAAGGGGTGGTGGACAACCGGCAATTGACTGGCGGCCAGCTCCGGGATTTTGTGGCCGGGTAAAAAATCAGCCCCCGGCCTGGTTAAAGCCGGGGGCTGACAGTTGCGGGTCTCAATCAGGTATAAATCAGACCAGGCATCAGGCGAAATAGCGTTTCAGCAGGCCCTGGAAGGCGCTGCCGTGACGGGCTTCGTCCTTGCACATTTCGTGAACGGTGTCGTGGATCGCGTCCAGATTCAGCTCTTTGGCCTTGGTGGCCAGCTGCTTTTTGCCGGCGGTGGCCCCATGCTCGGCCTCAACGCGCAGAGTCAGGTTTTTCTTGGTGTCGGCGAAAACGACTTCGCCCAGCAATTCAGCAAACTTGGCCGCGTGTTCCGCCTCTTCAAAGGCAATGCGCTTGTAGGCCTCGGCCACCTCGGGGTAGCCTTCGCGGTCGGCCTGGCGGCTCATGGCCAGATACATGCCCACCTCGGTGCATTCGCCGGTGAAATTAGCCTGGAGACCGGAGATGATCTCGGGATCCACCCCTTTGGCCACGCCAATGCGGTGCTCGTCAGCCCAAACCAGAGGGCCGGCCTTCTGCTCAATAAATTTGGAGGCCGGAGCCTTGCAAGTGGGGCAGGAGGCCGGGGGAGTATCGCCTTCATGGACATAACCACAGATCGTACAGACAAATTTTTTCATTGGTAGCTCCTTCTTAGAGTAATGGCAACGTCAATGAGCGCCGCCGGACGGCCCTGCCCCCCGGAAAAGGGCGATGAGCCGGACAGTTACAAAAATAACCGGATATTTCTAATTTAAACACCGCCGGCCGGTCTGTCAATACTTTATAAACTATGAGCCAAACTCATTGGCCAAAAAAGCCTGAATATGCTATTATTATTACATGACTGATTTTACCGAAGGCCGGCCGACTCTGGCTGAATACCCCTTTGCCCCCCACTTTTTCCGCCGGCGGGACGGCCAGGCCCTCCACTATCTGGACGAGGGCCAGGGGCCGCCGGTGATCATGGTTCACGGCAACCCCACCTGGTCTTTTTTCTGGCGCCGGCTGGTGGCCGGCCTGTCCGCTAATTTTCGCTGCTTAGCGCCGGATCATCTGGGCATGGGCTGGTCCTCGCGCCCGGCCGCCGGCGCTTATGGCTTTACTCTGGCCGACCGGGCGGCCGACCTGACCGCCCTGGCCGATCACTGGCAGCTGGGTCGGCCGGCCCACCTGGTGGCCCATGACTGGGGCGGCCCGATTGGCCTGGCCTGGGCCACCGCCCACCCGGATAGAGTGGCCTCGCTGACCATCATGAACAGCGCCACCCGGCCGCCGGGGGGCTATCGTCTGCCCCTCAGACTGGCCCTTTTCCAGCGTTGCCGGCCCTTAAACTCCTTTTTGTCCGGCCGGCTCAATCTCTTTGTCCGGGGGACGGCCGCCTGCGGCGTGACCAGCCCCCTGAGCCCGGCCGCCCGGGCCGGCTTTCTGGCCCCCTACGCCCAGCCGGAGGATCGCCTGGCTGTGGCCCGCTTTGTGGAGGATATCCCTTTAAACCCGGGCCACCCCAGTTATGAGACCCTGGCCGGGATCGACCATCGGCTGGACGCTCAGCCCTGGCCGCTCCTTTTGATCTGGGGCCTGCGCGATTTTGTCTTTAACCGTGCGGTTTTTCTGGACTGGCGCCGGCGGTTCCCCCGGGCCCAGGCCCTGGTTCTGCCCGAGGCCGGCCACTATCTGCTGGAAGATGAGCCGGAGCGGGCCCTGGCCCGTGTGCGCGCTTTTATTGAGGGAGTGGAGAAAGACTGAAATGAATCCGGAGACGCTCTTTAATATTGCTTCTCTCCTGACCGAGGGCGCTTCCAACTGGCCTGACCGCCCGGCGGTCATCGCTCCCCACCGGCCGGACGCGCTGGGCCGGGGCCAGTTGAGCTTTAAGGAGCTGGACGAAAGCTCCTCCCATCTGGCCGATTACCTGGTGCGCAGCCGGGCGGCGGCTGGCTCGCGGGTCATTGTCATGGTGCGGCCGGGCCCCGATTTTGTCACGGTGGTTTACGGCCTGTTTAAAGCCGGCCTGGCGCCGGTGATGGTCGATCCGGGCATGGGCGTCCGGCGGATGTTGCGCTGTCTGGCCGAAGGCCGGCCTTCGGGCCTGGTGGGGCTGCCCCTGGCTCACCTGGCGAGCCTCCACTTCCGGGGGCTGAAAATCCGGGTCACCGTGGGCCGCCGCCTGGGCTGGGGCGGCCCGACCTTAAGGGAGATCATGGCCACTCCCGGCCGGGAAGGGGCCCGCCCCCCGGCCGTCGCCACCAGGGCCGGCGACACGGCCGCTATCCTGTTCACCTCCGGCTCCACCGGCCCGGCCAAAGGGGTGGTTTACACCCAGGCCATGTTTAAAGCCCAGGTGGACATCATCCGCCAGGGCTTCGGCCTGACTGAGGGCGGGGTTGATCTGGTCACTTTCCCCCTGTTCGGCCTTTTTTCACCGGCCTTGGGGCTGACCAGCGTTATCCCGGATATCAACCCGGCCAAACCGGCCCAGGCTTCGCCCCGCGCTATTCTGGAACCTCTCATCGGGCACGGGGCCACCAGCATGTTCGCTTCCCCGACGCTCCTGGACAAGGTGGCCCGCATCGGCCACGAGCGCCACCTGTCTCTGCCCTCCCTGCGGGTGGTTATCTCGGCCGGGGCTCCGGTTTCTCCCCGGGTGGCGGCCTCCTTCGCCACCCTGATGATGGGCGGAGCCAAGCTCCTGACCCCTTACGGGGCCACCGAGGGGGTGCCCCTCTCCTATATCGACTGTGAGGAAATTTTCGTCCAAACCAGGGCCATGACCGAGCAGGGGCTGGGCATGTGCGTGGGCCGCCCCCTGGCCGGAGTCTCGCTGGAGGTTATCAAAATCACTGATGAGCCCCTCAGCCGTTTTAGCGAGAGTCTGAAACTGCCCATGGGGGAAATTGGGGAGATCATCGCCCGGGGCCCCATGGTCAGCGCCGCCTATTTTGAGCGGCCCCGGGAGACGGCCCTGTCCCTCATCCCCGACCCGGACGGATCGGG
>JAISJK010000004.1 GCA_031261565.1 Candidatus Adiutrix sp.
GTGGCCGAGCTTCTGGCCGCCGCCACTCCGGCCGAGGCCCGCGACTTTCTGGCCCGGCGAGATTAGGACATTCACTTTTATGGTTCCTCAGACCCACGGCCGGCTGGTGATTGTCTCCGGGCTCTCCGGCTCCGGCAAATCAACGGTTTTAAAAGCCCTGGAAGACCTCGGCTATCTGACCATTGACAACCTGCCGGTGATGCTCCTGCCCAAATTTCTGGCTATCCGCAAGGAGAGCGGGGGGTTTATCCGCCTGGCCGTAGGCATGGACGCCCGGGAGCCGGAGCTGACCGGCCGCTTTGAGGCCGTCTTTCAGGAAGCCCGGGAAATGGGCTACGAGCTGATCCTGATTTTCATCGAGGCCCACGAAGATGTTTTGGTCAAACGTTTTTCCGAGACCCGCCGCCCCCACCACCTGGCCCCTCACGGCGACATCCTCTCAGCCATCCGGGCCGAAAAAAACTACCTGGCCCCCTTGCGCCAGGCCGCCGAGGAGGTCATCGACTCCAGCTCCCTCAAAGCCGCCGGCCTGCGCGAGCTGGTCATGGATCGCTTCAATCAGGAGGGGGGGCGGCCCATGTCGGTGGAAGTCATGTCTTTCGGCTTTAAAAACGGCCTGCCGCCGGAGGCTGATTTGATGCTGGATGTGCGCTTTCTGCCCAACCCGTTTTACCTCAATGAATTGCGCAACCATGACGGCCGCGACCAGGCGGTCATTGATTATGTCATGGCCGCGCCGGAGACCCGCGTCTTTATGGAGCGTTTTCTGGATCTGCTGACCTACCTCATTCCGCTCTACCAAAAGGAGGGCAAGTCGTATCTGACCATCGCCATCGGCTGCACCGGCGGCCAGCACCGCAGTGTGGCCGTGGCCGGCGCTTTGCGGGACGCGCTGAAAAAAGTCTTTGACGGCCCCCTCAATCTGCGCCACCGCGACATTGCGTAATTTTTATGATTGGTATAACTATCGTCACCCACGCCAATTTAGGTCAGGAAATACTCAAAACCGCCGAATTTATCATCGGCAGTCTGGATGGCTGCGCCACCGTCCCGGTGGACAGCAGCCAGGGCCCGGACGCTCTGCGCCAGACCATTGCCGCAGCCATCAAAAGCGTTGACCGGGGCGACGGCGTCCTGATCCTGACCGATATGTTTGGGGGCACGCCCTCCAACATCAGCCTCTCCTTTCTGGAAGACGGCCGGGTGGAGGTTTTGACCGGGGTAAATCTGCCCATGCTCATCAAAGCCGTGCAGCTGCGAGACACCGCCACCCTGAGCGAAGCGGCCAAAGCTATCGGCGAATACGGCCGGGGCAGCATCCAGGTGGCCGGCGAAATCCTCGGCGGCCACAGCTGACGCCGGCTCGGAGGATAGACTGTGTCCCTCATCTGGTTCCGAGTCGATCAAAAGCTGATTCACGGCCAGGTCTCCGTGGCCTGGGTGCCCTACCTGCGCGCGGACACCATCGTGGTGGCCGACAGCGACACGGCCGATGACAACTGGAGCCAGAAAGTCATGATGATGGGGCTGCCCCCGGAAGTGGTCACCGTCCTCTTCACCGCCCCGGAAGCTTTGGCCGGGCTGTTGGCCGGCCCGGAACTGGCCGGCCGGAAGGTGCTGGCCATTTTTAAAGATTTGAGGGGCGTCCGGGCGGCTATCCAGGCCGGCTTGCGCCTGAGCCACCTCAACCTCGGCAATCAGGCTTTTCAGCCCCAGACCCAGGAAATCAGGCTGGGCCATACTTTTTACGCCGGCCGGCCGGACATTGACCTTTTGCGCGAGCTGAGCGAGAGCGGTCTGGAGGTGATTCTCCAGGAAGTGCCCTCGGGCAAAGCCACCCGCTGGCGGCCGGCCAAATAATGGTTTGGCCCCAGACCATCATTGTCCCCCTCTTGGCCGGAGCCGCCCTCAACCTTGACCGGCAGGCCTGGGGGCCGTTTATGCTCAGCCGCCCCCTGGTCACTGGCTTCGTCATTGGCTGGCTGACGGGCGAAATGCGCTACGGTGCCTGGCTGGGCCTCTCAGTGGAGCTTTTATGGCTGGCCGCCCTGCCCCTGGGCGGTCAACTGACCCCCAATGCCGGCCTGGCCGTCTCAGCCGCCCTCATCGCCTGGGTCGGCAGCGGGTTTACCCCGGCCGTGGGCACCTATCAAACCCAGGCCGGGCTGGTGGTCTCTTTTTTGACCGTGCCCCTGTGGGCCCTGGCTCTGGCCGGGCTGGATCGCCTGAACCGGCGGTTGGTGGAGCCCCGGCTGGCCCTGATCCGGGCTGACCTGGCTACCGGCCAAAACCCCAATTTTTGGCCGCGAAATATGCTCGGTTTTTGGCTAAATCTGCTCAGCTCGCTCCTGGCCCTGATTCTGGCCGTGGCCGCCAACTCCTTTCTTTTGCATCTGGCGGCTCGGCTGGCCCCGGAAATAGTGCTGATAAATTTTAATTTTCTGTTTAACCTGATACCTCTTATGGGCCTTTTGGGTATGGCCGCCACCATCGAGCCCAGAGCTTTCAATTACTATCTGGGCGGTTTGCTCGCCGGACTGGCGGCTCTGAGCTTGGCCCTATGAGCCGGATGGAGCTGGATCTGGTGCGGCTGACCGAGGCTGACCTCCCCGGGGTGCTGGAGCTGGAGCGCCTGGTCTATAAGCAGCCCTGGACGGAGAGCAATTTCCGGGGCGAGTTTGACCGCAGCCTCACCCTGCCCCTGGGCTATAAAGACGAAACCCTGGTGGCCGGCTATTGTTTTTTCTGGCTCCTGGGGCCCGAAATCCATCTGCTAAACCTGGCGGTCAGGCCGGAATACCGGCGGCGCGGCCTGGCCCGGAGCCTCCTGGCCAACATGATCGCCGTGGGCCGCCGGGCCGGAGTCGGGGAGGTCTTTCTGGAGGTGCGGCACACCAATCAGCCGGCCTTGAGCCTTTACCAGTCCCTGGGCTTCACCCTGGCCGGACGACGACCGGACTATTACGATGATGGCGAAGACGCCGCCCAGATGACTCTGATATTATGACCGACACCATTTTAATCGTTGACGATGAAAGAGACATTCGCCTGACTGTGGGAGGGCTCCTGGGCGATGAAGGCTATCTGGTGGCCCAGGCCTCCTCCGGGCCGGAGGCCCTGGAACGCATTGACGAGTCAGTGCCCGAGGCCATCATCCTTGATTTGTGGATGCAGAATTCCGAGCAGGGCTTTGAGGTGCTGTCCCGCATCAGGGAGGAATACCCGGGGTTGCCGGTGGTGGTCATCTCCGGCCACGGCAATATTGAAACCGCGGTCAGGGCGGTCAAGATGGGGGCCTTTGACTACATTGAGAAGCCGCTTTCCGCCGATAAACTCCTCCTGACCGTGGAGCGGGCCCTCAATTTCCGGCGGCTGGCCGCTGAAAACCAGATTTTAAAAAACCGCCCGGGGCAGGACGACGCCATGATCGGCCACAGCCCGGCCCTGGAGGATCTGCGGCGCAAGATTGAGATGGTGGCTCCTTCGCCGGCTTCTGTGCTGATTACCGGCGAAAACGGGGTGGGCAAGGAACTGGCCGCCCGGACTATCCACAAATTGTCTCTCCGGGCCGACCGCCCCATGATTGAGGTCAACTGCGCGGCCATACCCGAGGAACTGGTGGAGAGCGAGCTTTTCGGCCACGAGAAAGGCGCTTTCACCGGGGCCGCCGCCCGCAAACAGGGCCGCTTTGACCAGGCCCATAACTCCACCCTCTTTCTAGATGAGATCGGCGACATGAGCCTTAAAGCCCAGGCCAAAGTTCTCAGAATTCTTCAGGATCAGAAATTTGAGAGGGTGGGCGGGGTCAAGACCATCAGGGTGGACGTGCGCATTATCGCCGCCAGCAACAAAAAGCTGGAGGAGGAAATTGAGGCCGGCCGCTTCCGCCAGGATCTCTACTATCGCCTGAAGGTGGTGCCCCTCCGGGTGCCGCCCCTGCGCGAGCGGCCGGAGGACATCCCCCTCCTGGCCCGGGAATTTCTCAGCGCCTATGTGGCCAAAAACAACCTGGGGGTTAAAACTTTTTCCGAAGATCTGCTGGCCGACCTCGGGCGGCGGGCCTGGCCGGGCAATGTGCGCGAGCTGAAAAACACGGTGGAGCGCCTGGCCATTATGACCCCGGGAGGGCTCATTGACAGCGACCAGATGGGCGGGGCTTCAGCCGCCCCAGTCTCGCCGCCGACTGAGCGGCCGGGGCGAGATTTTATGAAACTCCCCTACCGGGAAGCCAGGCGCGAGTTTGAGCGCCTCTACTTTCTGGGCCAGCTGGAGGGGCACGATCACAACATCACCCAAACCGCCGAGGCCATTGACCTGGATCGCACTAGCCTCCACAAAAAACTCAAGGCCCTGGGGTTTAAGGAATGGGTGGAAGGAAAGTAGCGGAGGCGGTATTATGATACTTGGCGGGGCTTGGCGAACCTGGAAAAAAATTGGCTTGAAAGACTGGCTGACGGATATCTACGAACGCCTGGAGCAGGCCGGAATCATTGGCTGGCCGGTGCAGGCCACCGCGCTCTCCTATTACTGTATTCTGGGTCTGGTGCCCTTTCTGGCCCTGTGCTTCGCCATCGCCCGCAATTTCGGCCTGGAGGCGGCCCTGGCTGAAGCCATTGACCACTGGTTTTCCAGCTCCTTTTCCTCCTTTGAAGGCCAACAGGAAGTTATCGCCAAGCTCAAGAGCTTCTCCGACAACCTTATCAATAATTATTCCGGCAGCGTCATGGCCTTCGTGGCCCTGGGGGTCATCTTCTGGTCCGGCTACCGCATTCTGACCCTCCTGGAAGCTGTTTTCGGGGATATTTTCGGCTACCATCCGCCCCGCCTGATCCTGCACCGGGTTCTGGATTATTCCACGGTGATGATCATTATGCCCCTGGTGCTGATGGCCTCCCTGACGGTCAACATCTATCTGACCGGCCTGGCCAACGCCAGCTGGGATGTGCCCCTGGGCATCAACCCCTCCCAATTCATTTCCATTTTCATCATCATCTCGCCCTATATTATTCTGTGGCTGGTCTTCAGCTGGGCCTACGCCTATTTCAGCCGGGGCCTGATGGGCTGGCGGGAGCGCCTGCTGGGCGGCTTTGCCACGGCCATGCTCTTTCAGACCTCCCTGACCGTCTATGTGAAAATCATGTTCGCCCTGACCAGTTACAACGCCATTTACAGCAGTTTCGCGGCCATCCCCCTCTTTATGATCTGGCTCTATATCGGCTGGGTCATCGTCCTGGGCGGGGGAGAGTTGACCCGCCGCTTCTCCGACCTCTTTGTCATCGGCGGCGGATTCAGCAACTTTGGCCGCCTGACCACCCCAGCCACCTGGCGCGCCACCCTGGAGCTGTCCAGCCAGGCGCTGGCGGTGATTATTAATAATTATCAATCCGAGCCCACGGGCGGCCCCACCTGTTTCCGCCAGATATCCCGGGCCACCAGAGCGCCGCTGCCCGCGCTGGGGGTGGTCATCAACCGCCTCCTGGATGTGCGTCTGATTGTGCTCATTTCCAGCCCGGCGGCCGATGGCCCCGCCTTTCTGCCGGCCCGCAGCCCTGACCAGTTGACCCCGGCCTCTGTCCAGGCCGCCCTGGAAACCGGCCACCTGAAAATTTATAACTGAGACCCCGGCGCCCATGAAGGCCTATATCTTTCTGAACGGCGACTTTGAAAAACCTGAGGACTGGCCGGCCCAACCGGCCCGGGGGGATTTGATTGTGGCCGCTGACGGCGGCGGACGCTACCCGGCCGCTCTCGGCTGGCCGCTTCACTGCCTGGTTGGCGATCTAGATTCGCTCGCCCCGGAGCTGGCCCGCCAATTGGCGGCCGGGGGGACGGAAATTGAGCGCCACCCGGTGGCCAAAGATGAAATAGATTTTGAGCTGGCTCTGGATCTGGTTCGCCGGCGGGGCTTTGAGCACATTGAGGTGCTGGGGGCCCTGGGCGGCCGCTGGGACATGACCCTGGCCAATATCCTCCTGCCCATGGCCCTGGGCCGGGACAGCCGCTTCATCCGCTTTCGCCACGGCCCCTGGACGGTCAGGATGGTCACCGGGCCGGATCGGCTGGCTCTGGCCGGCCGCCCCGGCGATCTTTTATCGCTTTTACCCCTGGGAGGCGAGGTCAGATCTGTCACCCTGACCGGTTGCCTCTACCCCTTGGGCGGGGAAGATCTACCGGCCGGGCTCTCCCGGGGGCTCTCCAACACCTTGACAGCGGCCGGGGCCGAATTGAGACTGGAGTCGGGCCGGTTGCTGGTCATAAGCCGGGGGGGCGGGAACAGCGGTTGATGTAGGCTGGGAAATATGATAAATAATAAAAATCAGATGGAGAGCGGTGAGATTCAGATGTTCAAATTTTGGAAGGTGGCCGGTTTGAGCGCACTTTTGGCGGCCACGGCCCTGCTGGGCGGTTGTTCCAGCCGGGGGGCGGCCCCGCCCCCGGCCCCCTTTGACGCGCCCATGGAGAGCCGCCTGATCCTCCAGGTTCCCCACTATGCTGAAACCGAATCTTTCTGCGGCCCGGCCGCCCTGGCCGCGCTCCTGACCTATAACGGCCGGCCGACCACCTCTGAAAAAATCATTCTGGCTCTAAATAAAAGCCGCCCTTCAGCCCAAAATCTGGTGGTCATCGCCCGCAAGGAGGGCGTGACGGCCGAGTTTCACAACGCCCGCCCGGAGGAACTCCTGGCCGCAGTCAGGCGTGATCAGCCGGTCATCGTCCGCCTGGGGGGGGTTGCGGCTCCGCCTTTGGGCCCCGATGATTACGCCGTGGTGGTGGGCTATACCGCCGATGGCCCGGTGGTCAACGCCGGGGCCATCCACCAGCAGATTGTGTCCTGGAGCGGTTTTTTGGCCGCCTGGCATCAGGGCGGCAACCTCATGATAAACATTGAGCCTCTCTCCTGAAGGTCAGGTTATGACTGAGCCGCCTGTTCCCAGACATATCGCCATCATCATGGACGGCAACGGCCGCTGGGCCACCCGCCGGGGCCTGTCCCGCTCCGAGGGCCACCAGGCCGGGGCCGAGCCGGTGCGGGCCGTGCTCCGGGCCGCCCGTCAGGCCGGGGTCAGGTATTTGACCCTCTACGCCTTTTCCACGGAAAATTGGGGCCGGCCGGAGGAAGAGATTCAGGGGCTCTTTGTCCTGTTGATGAAATATCTTCAGAGCGAGGTGGCCGAGCTCATGGCCACGGGCGTCCGCCTGGAGGCCATCGGCGATCTGGAGACCTTGCCCGCCCTGGCCCGCGAAGCCCTGACCGTGGCCATGGACTGCACCAGCGGCGGGAGAGAACTGACTTTAACCCTGGCCCTTTCCTACGGCAGCCGGGCTGAGCTGGCTCGGGCGGCCAGTCTGCTGGCTCTGGAAGTGGCCGCCGGCGCCCGGGAAGCCGATTCCATCACCCCGCAAACTCTGGCGGCCAAGCTCTGGACGTCCGGCCTGCCTGATCCGGATCTGTTGATCCGCACCGGCGGGGATATGCGCCTGTCCAATTTTCTTTTATGGCAGTGCGCCTACACCGAATTTTATTTCACCCCCACCCTCTGGCCTGATTTCGGCGAAGCTGACTTTCAGGCCGCCCTGGACTCCTACCAGACCCGGGAGCGCCGTTTTGGCCTTTCGGTTTAAGAGAGATTATGATGAAAGAAATTATCAGCACCCCTGAGGCCCCGGCGGCGGTGGGCCCCTATTCCCAGGCCATCAAAAGCGGCGGCCTGGTCTATGTTTCCGGCCAGTTGCCCTTTGACCCGGCCACCGGCCAAATGCCGGCGGCCACCCCGGATCAGGCCCGCCAGAGCCTGACCAACATCAAAGCCATTCTGGCTGCGGCCGGGGCCTCTCTGGAGCAGGTCGTCCGGGTGGGCATTTTTATGACCGACCTGGCTGATTTCAAAGCGGTCAACGAGATTTACGCCACCTTCTTCACCGGCGGCTGCCCGGCCCGCAGCACCGTCCAGGTGGCCGCCCTGCCCCTGGGAGCCAAAATCGAAATTGAGGCTGTGGCCGATTGCCGCTAAACCCCGGCGGGGAGGTGGCCGGTCTCCAGCCGCAAACTCTGGCCCTGGCCGACCTCCAGCCCTTCTGGCCGGAAGCGCCCGGCCGCCCGCTGGAGCCCCTGGCCGAGGCCCTGGGGCAAAGAGGTCTGGGGCGGCCCCTCTGGGTCTGGCCGGCCAGGCCGAAGTCGGCCCCGGGCGTTTATTGGCTGATGGCTGGAGCGCGCCGCCGGCTGGCCCTGCTCCAATTGGGGCGGACAACGGCCCCGGCCCTGGTGCTGCCTCCAGACCTGCCCCTGGCCGCTGCAGTCTGTCTGGCTCTGGCCGACAATCAGGAGCGGGGCTGGAATCAGGCTGAGACAGCCCTGACCTGGCACCGGGTCACCGGCCTGGGGGACGCGGTGGCGGCCGAGGCCGCGCCGATTCTCGGCCTGGCTCAGTCACCCAGGTTGCGGGAGTGGTGTCTGGCGGCGGCGGAATTGCCCCGGCCCGCCCTGGAATCCCTGGCCGCCGGCCGCCTGGATTTGGAAAACGCGGCCCGGCTGGCCACCTGGGATCAGGCCAGCCAGCTGGCGGCCCTGGAACTTTTTGAAACTCTTTTACCCAGCAAACAGAAAAAGAGAGAGTGGCTGAGCTGGCTGGAGGACATCAGCCGGCGGGAAAATATATCCCCGGCCCGGGCTCTGGCCGATCCGGATTTCCAGGCCGCCAGGAGCAACCTGGCCCGGGAGGGGCGTCCGGCTGCGGAAAACAATCTTCGCCGGCTTTTATGGCGACGCCGCCACCCTTTACTGGCCGAGCTGACCGACCAGCGAACAGCCAGGGTCAAGGCCCTGGCTCTGCCGCCGTCGGCCCGGCTGGAGCTTGACCCCACTTTCGAGGATTTGAAATTCAGTTTAAACCTCACCTTTGCCACCCGGGCTGAATTTCAAAAATTGGCCGACCTGATGGGCCGGTTGGCGGAATCGCCGGTTTTTTCGGCCATTCTCAACGACGATATAAATGACTGAAAAGCGTCTGTGGCTGGAGCCTGAATTTGCTCAGACCGAGCTGGCTGATAACCTGGCCCGGGGCCGGGCCAGGCAGGTTATCAGCCCGGTGGGCTCGGCCGGCTATAACGATTTCGGGCCGGGCGATCTTCTCCTGACCCGCCACCGGGGCAGTTTCATCAAGCCCTGCCCGGGCACCCTCCATTACAACTGTTGTGGTCTGCAAATATTTCATTTCGGCCTGGGTTGCAGCCTGGGTTGCCGCTATTGCATCCTGTCGGCCTATTTGGGCACTGAGGCCCTGGTGCTGTTCGGCAATGTGGAGGAGGGGCTGGCCGAGCTGGCCAAGCTTTTGAGCCAGCCGCCGGCTGAGCGTCCCCATCGTTTTTGCACCGGAGAATTTACCGACAGCCTGCTTTTAGACCGCCGCTCCGGTCTGGCCGGCCGGCTGATCCAGCTTTTCGCCGGCTCCGCCGGGGCGGTGCTGGAGTTGAAAACCAAGACCGACCAGGTGGATCACCTTTTGAGTTTAAATCACCGGGGCCGCACGGTGATCAGCTTTTCCGTCAACGCGCCCGAGGTCTGCGCACGGGAAGAGAGCCGGGCCGCGCCCCTCCCGGCCCGGCTGGCCGCCGCCCGCCGGGCGGCCGAGGCCGGCTACCCCATTGGTCTGCACTTTGACCCCCTGATTTTTCAACCGGGCTGGGAGGAGGGCTATCAGCGCACCATTGACCTCATCAGCCGGTATCTGGGCGGGCGGGCCCGGGTAGCCTGGGTCTCTCTGGGCTGTTTCCGCTATCTCCCGGCTCTGAAAGAAGTCATGCTGAACCGCCACCCCGGAGTGGCTATTTACGATGCCGAGTTTATCACCGGCGGCGATGGCAAGATGCGCTACCCCCGGCCCAGACGGACGGCAATGTATCGCGCCGTGGCCGCCGGCCTGCGCCGGGCCCTGCCGGACGACACGGTCATCTATCTCTGCATGGAAAGCCCCCGCCTCTGGCGGGATGTGTTCGGGCAGGATCCGGGCACCGGAGGCCTGACAGCCCTCCTGGATCGCCGGGCCCTGGAATTTGACAGCTGTTGACAATAGTTACGAATCGTGCTACATTAGAAAAATATTGCGGGGTGGAGCAGCTGGTAGCTCGTCGGGCTCATAACCCGAAGGCCCTTGGTTCGAATCCAAGCCCCGCTACCAATAATTTCAAAGGCTTACAAGATAAATCTTGTAAGCCTTTTTCATCGGTGCTACCACGGTGCTACCCAACTCGCAGAAACCACCCGTTCAACAACCCTCAACACCCTGCGCTTTCCTTCAACATCTATCAGGCTTTTCTCCGTTTTTTAACCATTTTTCCGATCGGCCCCATCCTGACCGGCCCTGATCTTCCAGCCCAGGCCAAGATGGAAGATTCGCTCCCGGCCCGGCCCTCTTCAAACTACCGAGTTCGGGTAGCACCCGATTTGGGAGGCCAATTTCTGGTAGCACGGGTAGCACCAAAGGGGGTTTTTGAGCCGATTCTGGTAGCACCGTTGTGGGTTTTCCGGTTTGGTCAAAATATCCTCATTCATTATTTCCCACTCCTGGCCTCCAGTTGTCAGTTTAACCAAAAAAACATACTCCAAAACTATATCCCCTTCTGAGCGGTGCAATCATGACTGTGCGGCACCTCTGTGGGGATTATTGTCCCTATCGTCCTCTCGGACGGGCGTTAGAGTCTTATCGGGCCTTTGATAAAGACCGGCGGCTGGCCCTGGCCCTGGAACTGGCCGGGGCCTGGCTGGGTCAGCCAATGGTCGGCCGTCTCAGCCGGACTGGAGTCAGCCGGAAGGCCCGGAGCGAGCGCCGGGAGTCCTGCCTGATCGTTCTGGAGACCCTCCTGGGCCATCTTGACCTGAAGACGCTGCGGGTGGGCCGGCCGACCTGGGAAGGCGGCTTCATTGATCTGGACATGAAGACCATCGCCCTGGAAGCCGGTTTTGGTAAACGGCGATGTCTGCGGGCCATGGGCAATTTGCAAAAGGCTGGCATTCTGGAAGTTGCCCCGCCCCGGTTCAGACGTGATGGTCTGCCCTACGCCGGGTTGCGGGCCGTGCGCTCCGTGACCCGCAATTTCTTCGACGCCCTGACGGCCCGGCTGAATTGGGAGAGGAGAGGCCATGAATCCTGACGCTCTCTCAAAATCCGGCAACCGCTGCGGGCATGACCCCAAAAATCCGATCCTGAGCCCGCCAATGCCCATCCGAACCGGCCCGGGCGGTCTGCCCCGTATCCTCTCTCTGGCCACCGTCAAACCCGGAGCGAACGGAGGGAAGCCTGTCAGGTGGTTCTGGAATTTCTGCTCAGCCGCCTGGATCTGGCCACCCTCTGCATTGGAAGGCCGAGCCGGCCCGATGGCTTCATCGACCTGGATATGAAGATGATAGTGGAAGGCACCGGCCTGGGTCAGCGGCGGTGCGAGCGGGCCATTGCCCAGTTCAAGGTGTAATGGCACGTTTTTGCGGGTGCCGGAGTTGAGTGACCGCTGGTTTTAAAATTTACGAATTTACAGT
>JAISJK010000008.1 GCA_031261565.1 Candidatus Adiutrix sp.
GATTCTGGGCTGAAAGGTAATCAGTGGCCTGGTGAATGCCGGCCAGGTTACGGCCGGGCAGATCCAAATCCCGCTGGCGGCGGGCCCCCACGGCCAGAACCACTAAATCATAGCGCCTTTGGAGCAACCGCTCGGAAATATCCAGCCCGGCCTCCACCCCGCACTCGAACTTGATGCCCTCCTGCTCCAGAAGGGTGATCCGCCGATCCAGAATGTCTTTGGCCAGCTTAAAATCGGGAATGCCGTAGCGCAGAAAACCGCCGGGGCGGGCATCCCGTTCATAGACCGTAACCGCCAGACCGGCCTGATTCAGACGCCAGGCCACGGCCAGCCCGGCCGGGCCGGAGCCGATGACCGCCGCGCTGTAGGGAAGACAGCGAAGGGGCGGCCGGGGCCGAACCCAGCCGGCGGCGAAACCCCGCTCAATGACTTCATATTCTACCAGACGGCAGGGCACGGGCAAGCCGTTTAAGCCCTGCACGCAGGAGCCCTCGCACAAAGCCGGGCAAATCCGGGCGGTGATTTCCGGAAAGGGGGAAGTGGACTGAAGGTTGGCCAGGGCCGACTCCCAGCGGCCGGCCAGGGCGGCGGCGTTAATTTCAGGGATGACGTTGGCCAGAGTGCAACCAACGGCGTGGCAAAAGGGAATGCCGCAATCCTGGCAGCATTTCAACTCTTTTTCCAAAACATCCGGCGGCAGGCGCAACTCCACCGGCTTGTAGTCAGTCAATCTCTCGGATACGGGTCTATATTGGCTCATGGTTCTGTTATCCCTTTTAGGCCGCCTGATTTTCCCGGCGGGGCGTGGCCGCGTCGCCCGTGCTCATCTCGCCCAGCACACGCCGGTACTCCATGGGGAAGACTTTGACGAATTTGCCCTTTTCCCGCTCCCAGTGGAGCAGGATATGGCGGGCGGCCAGGCTGTCGGTATAGGCGGCGTGGCTCTCAATCAGGCTACGCAGCTCGGCTTCGTCCGTCTCTTCCAGGAGATCCAGGTCAACCATTTCCAGGTTGCAGCGGGAGTCAAACAAACCATCCTGATCGTAGACATAGGCCAGGCCCCCGCTCATGCCGGCAGCGAAATTGACCCCGGTCAGGCCGAGCACAACCACCCGGCCGCCGGTCATGTATTCACAGCCGTGGTCGCCCACGCCCTCCACCACCGCCCTGGCCCCGCTGTTGCGGACGGCGAAGCGCTCCCCGGCCCAGCCGCAGAGGTAAAGCTCGCCGGAGGTGGCCCCATAGAGGGCGACATTGCCGGCGATGGCGTTCTGGCCAGGCTCAAAATCAGGGTGAAGGTCGCGGGGCGGGCGGACAATCAGCCGGCCGCCGGAGAGCCCCTTGCCCACATAGTCATTGGCCTCGCCCGAGAGATGGATGGTCAGCCCTCGGGCGGCAAAGGCCCCGAAGGACTGGCCGGCCGTGCCGGTCAGATTCAGGGTGATAGCCCCGTCCGGCAGCCCGGCCAAGCCCCTGGCCCGCACAATGCGGGAAGATATTTTGGCACCGACCGTCCGGTCGGTGTTGTGAACCGGCAAATCCAGGGTCAATGCCCGCCCGGCGGCAATGGCCTCCTCCACGGCCGGGAGAAGACCATCATCCAGCGTTTGGGCCGTGGGCCTGACCTCATGGTCTGCTCCCAGGAAACGCCGCTCAGCGCCCTGGGGCTCGGTCAGCAGGGCCGCGAAATCCAGGCCACGCTCCAGCAAGATGGCCGAATCAGCCCGGGGCCGCAGACAATCCACCCGGCCGGTCATGGCCTCCATGGTGCGGAAGCCTAAAGAGGCCATGATCTCCCGCACTTCCCGGGCCACATAGGTGAAGTAGTTGACCAGGTGCTCCGGCCGGCCGGCGAACCTGGCCCGCAACCGGGGATTCTGGGTGGCCACCCCCACCGGGCAGCCATTGGTGTGGCATTTGCGCATCATCAGGCAACCCAGACTCACCAGGGGAGCGGTGGCGAAACCGAATTCATCAGCCCCCAGTAGGGCGGCCACCACCACATCGCGGCCGGTTTTCATCTGGCCGTCGGCCTGTAGTTTGACCCGGCCCCGCAGACGGTTCAAAACGAGGGTCTGCTGAGTCTCGGCCAAGCCGATTTCCCAGGGCGAGCCGGCGTGTTTGATGGAGGACAGGGGCGAGGCCCCGGTGCCGCCGTCAAAGCCGGAGATGAGGATGGTGCCGGCCATGGCCTTGGCTACTCCGGCGGCAATGGTGCCCACTCCGATTTCCGAGACCAGCTTGACCGACACCCGGGCCCGGTCATTGGCCTGATAGAGGTCATAGATCAACTGGGCGATATCCTCAATGGAATAAATATCGTGATGGGGTGGCGGGGAGATGAGGGTCACCCCGGCTGTGGAGTGGCGAACCCGGGCGATCTCGCTGTCCACTTTGGGGCCGGGCAGTTGCCCGCCCTCCCCCGGCTTGGCCCCCTGGGCGATCTTGATCTGCAATTCGTCGCAATTGACCAGGTATTCCGCCGTCACCCCGAAGCGGCCGCTGGCCACCTGCTTGATGGCTGAGCGCATGTTGCGGCCGTCCGGCCCGACCTGGTAGCGCACCGGGTCTTCCCCGCCCTCGCCGCTATTTGAGCGGGCTCCGATGGAATTCATGGCCGTAGCCAGGGTTTCGTGGGCCTCTTTGGAGAGGGAGCCGAAACTCATGGCCCCGGTGACAAAGCGGCGCATGATGGCGCTTTCCGGCTCCACCTCGGCCAGGGGCACAGCCGCCCCCCCGGAGGCGAAATCCAGGAGACCGCGCAGAGTAAAAGCCTTTTCTGCCTGCTCGTTGATTAGGGCGGCGTAGCGGCGGTAGCGCTCGTCATCCTGATGGCGAACGGCCTGCTGCAGGAGGGTAATGGTCTCGGCCGTCCAGAGATGGGGCTCGCCCCCCCGCCGAATGCGATAGGCGCCGCCGGTCAAAAGTGGCTGAGGCCAGTCATCGCCGCTGAGATACTCAGAGGCGGCCGGGCGCTGGAAGAGCTCGGAAGACGTTTCCCAGCGCCTGACCGCGTCTCTCTCCAGGTGGGCCAAGCCGATACCTCCGACCCGGGAGGCGATGGCCGGGAAGTATTTGTCCATCAAGTCCTGGCCCAGCCCCACGGCCTCGAAAATCTGAGCGCCGCGATAACTGCGCAGGGTGGAAATGCCCATCTTGGACATGATTTTCAACAAGCCCTTGCAGAGAGCCTTGACGTAATTCTCAATGGCCGTGGTCACCCCGATCCGGCCGGGCAATTCGCCCCGCTGAGCCAGGTCGGCCACCGTCTCAAAAGCCAGCCAGGGGTTGACCGCCGAAGCGCCCAAGCTTAGGAGCATGGCCATATGGCTGACATCCCGGGCCTCACCGGTCTCGCACAGGAGCCCGATCTGAATCCGGTCGCCCGTCTCCAGAAGTTTGCGGTTAACCGCAGCCACGGCCAGAAGCGAAGGAATGGGCAACTGCCGCCCCCCAGCTTTTTTGTCGGAAACCACGATAATCCTGGCCCCGCTCTTGGCCGCCTCAAAAGCCTCGTGCTCCAGCCGGGCCAGGGCCAGGGCCAGACTCTGGCCCGGCCTGGCCCCGGGCAGAGGTAGCTCAAAGGTGGCTGAGACGGTGGCGCTGTGGAAGTCATCGTAGCGCAGGTCTTCCAGCCGCTTTAAGTCATCATTGGAAAGTATGGGGTGGCGTAACTTGACCAGGCGGGCCTGGGCCGGCTCCTCAGCCAGGATGTTGGGATTGTAGCCGATAAAAGTCATCAGCGACATGACCAGCTCCTCGCGGATGGAGTCAATGGGTGGGTTGGTGATCTGGGCGAACTGCTGCCGAAAAAAGGAGAAGAGCGACTGGGCCCGCTCGGCCAGCACAGCCAGTTGGGTATCCATGCCCATGGAGCCGGTGGGCTCAGCCCCATTGACAGCCATGGGGCCGAGGATGATGTCGGCGTCATCGCGGTCGTAGCCAAAGAGGCCCTGGCGGAAGGCCAGGTCGGAGACGCTGGCGCAAAAATCAGAGCCCACGCTGAAAAAGCTGGGAATGACCAGTTGGTTTTCCCGCACCCAGCGGCGGTAGGGCTTGAGGCGCGAGAGGGCGCTTTTAATCTCGGCGTTGCGGATCAGCCGGCCGGATCCAATTTCGGCCAGGAGCATCTGCCCCGGCCGCAAAGCGCCCTTTTCCACCACCCGCTTCGGGGGCAATTCCAGAGCGCCGGCTTCGGAGGCGAAGACCAGAAGGCCGTCATCCAGAAGGCTGTAACGGGCCGGCCGGAGACCGTTGCGATCCAGGGAGGCGCCCACCGAGAGACCATCGGTGAAGACCACGGCCGCCGGGCCGTCCCAGGGCTCCATCAGGCCGGCGTGATATTCAAAAAAAGCGCGCAGATTCGGGCCCATGGGGTACTTGTCGCCCCAGGCCTGAGGAATGAGCATGGCCATGGAATGGTTCAGGGAGCGGCCCCCGCGCATCAGAAATTCGAGGGCGTTGTCCAGGCTGGCCGAGTCGCTGGAGTCCGGCTCAATGAGGGGAAACAACTTTTTAATGTCCGACCCGAACAGGGGCGAGGCCAGTTGCGGCTCTCGGGCCGTGAGCCAGTTGCGGTTGCCCCGGATGGTGTTGATTTCACCGTTGTGGGCCAGAGCGCGAAAAGGCTGGGCCAGGCGCCAGGAGGGGAAGGTGTTGGTGCTGTAGCGCTGATGGACAATGGCGAAGGGCGAGACCACCCGCTCGTCGTTCAGGTCGTGATAAAAGGCGGCCAACTGGGCGGCCATCATCATGCCTTTATAGACCACGGTGCGGCTGGAGAGGCTGGCCAGATAGAGCTCGTCCGGGCTAAAGCCGAACCGGGCGGCTTCACTCTCCACGGTCTTCCTCAAAACATAGAGGCGACGCTCCAAAACTTCGCCGGACAGCGGTTCCCGTCCGGAAAAGGGCTCGGCCACAAATTGCCAGATGGAGGGGCGGCTCATAAAGGCGGTGCGGCCCAGGGCCTCGGGCTCCACCGGCACTTCCCGCCAGCCCAGAATGTTGAACCCGGAGGATGAGGCCTGGTTTTGCACCAGGGCCCGGGCCCGGTCGGCCGCGCTGCCGTCCTGGAGCAGAAAGACCATACCCAAGCCATAACCACCCTCGGGCGGCAGCTCGAAATCAAGGGCTGATCTCAGAAACAAATCCGGCAACCGCAGGAGGATGCCAGCCCCATCGCCGGAATCGGCGTCAGCGCCGGAGGCTCCCCGATGGGCCAGGTTGCATAAAAGACTCAGGCCCTGAGAGACCACCTCATGCCGGGCGGCCCCGTCGAGGCGGCCGACAAAGCCAACGCCGCAGGCGTCATGCTCAAATTGCGGATCGTAAAGTCCTGTTTTTATCATTCTCGAATTCCTCAATTTAATGTGACGGGTATCATGCAATTATCATGCTCTGATAATTATTTGAATAATTCAATAAATTACATAAAAGACACCATTTCGGAGACGACAAAAAACCACTCTAACGTAGTTAATGACCATATAAAATACCAATAAGTGGTTTTAGCTAGTGATGGTGGTGAGCGCCGCCACAGGCCCCGCCCGCATGATCCTGGTGATCGTGGCGGTGGCCTTCGCCGCCGATATAGTCTTTAATATAAGTCAGACTCCTGGCCCGCAGCCCGTCTAGGGCCTGATCCACAGTCAGACCCGCCGCCTGAAGGCGAGTGACGCCGCCTTCGTCGGCTAGAAGCAGAAAGGGTTCCCGGTCAATTGGGCCGCAAAGGATCCCCTCGCAGTTCCATTTCAGGATTGCCCGGGCCAGGCCCAGGTCGCCTTCCTGGTCCCGGGGAACGGTCTGTAATAGCTCGTCAGTTTCGGCGTTGATGATTAAAAGCCAGGGGGTCTGGCTGAAAAGATCCGGCACCAGACCTTCCCGGCCCGGTGCGCTGGAGGCCACGGCGATTTTCATAACAGGCTCCTTGTCAAACTGAATAGGCCGTATTATATACCAAAAAAAGCGGCTTGCATGATAAAAAGTGCAAGCCGCTTTTGAATATTTCGGCGGCGACCTACTCTCCCACCCGCCTAACGGGCAGTACCATCGGCTCTGTGGGTCTTAACTTCCGTGT
>JAISJK010000069.1 GCA_031261565.1 Candidatus Adiutrix sp.
GGGGACAACACCAACGCCCTGGATATGGCCGACCTGAAGGATCAGCGCTTTGATTTTTACAAACTGACCAGCGCCACCCTCGGCACGGCTTTCAACACCTTTTACGCCGATATCGGCTCCACCAATCGCAATATCACCACTGAGCACGATTTCGTCTATGGCATTCTGGAAGAGATGAACAATAAGCAGGACGCCCTGGCCGGGGTCAATCTGGACGAAGAGCTGGCCGATATCCTGCGGTTTCAGTATATGTATCAGGCTTCGGCCAAGATGATCAGCACCATTGATGAAATGATGGATACCCTTCTGGCTATAAGGTAACCGCCGCTCTGACGAGGAGATGACCATGATTTACCGCACCGCTCACCGGGCCACCTACCGCAACATCAATAACAATCTGGGGGCTGTGAGCTACCGCATTGCCCAGCTCACCGGCCAGATCGCCTCTGAGCGGCGGATCAACACCCCGTCGGATGATCCCGCCGGCGCGGCCAAAGTTCTGGATACCCGCAGCGCCATGGCCAATATCAAGCAATACGTCAGCAACAACTCCGTGTCTGACCTCTGGCTGGCCGAGTCGGGCAGCGCGGTGCAGAGCATGAAGATCACTCTGGACGAAATATACGCCAAGCTTGATATGCAGGGCTCCACCGACACCTATAATGATTCCCAGCGCCAGATCATCGCCGATGAGGTCAAGCTGTTGTTCGCCGAGCTGATTCAGGAGGCCGACACCAAGGTCGGCGGCACCAACAGCTATCTCTTCGGCGGGCAGCGGGTCACCACCCAGCCTTTCAGCCTCAAAGTTGAGGCCCAGAAAGTCATCATGGGTTGCGACAATTCGGATAAGTGGACGGGCAAGGTGGTCAATTACGGGGACATGATCTTCAACAACCGCCCGGATCTGCCCATCCACAGCCAGGACTTTCTAATCGAGGTCGTCCAGCCAGGCGGGGTGGATTCACGCTACTATGCCAACACCTCCAGCATATATACCGCCCAGATCAAGGGTTCAGGCTTGGATGTGGCTGCCGCTCCAGACATTATAACCAATCCTTACAGCTTCAAAATTTCAGCCGCCTCCACGGCCTACAACGATGTGGAAATAAAGTTCGTGGCCGGGCCGGCCAACCAGACCGCCACCGGCAACGTTGATGCCAATAGCGTCATTACCTTCCCCGATACCATGAATGGCGGCGATCCCATTACCATCAGTTATGTGCTGGGCACCTCGTCCGCAGCCACAGTCGCCGCTTGGGATGCCGCTTCCGGCACCCTGACCGTGACTATGCAAACCGATGGTAAAAGTCCGCCCAATTCGGTGGCTACGGCCGACACAGTGCGTCAAGCTATCTTCGATGAAACTGGGGTCACGCCAGGCGGAACCGGCACCGGCATCGTGCAGCCCCAAACCATCAGCTTCAACAATCCCCTGGATGTTAAAGTCGATGGCCATCAGATCACCGTCTATCTTCATCGGAAAAACTCGCCCGATGGCTTTGGAGAATTGGACAGCACCGCCATTGATGTGGCCAATCATCTGAACGCCACCGGGTTGGTCACCGCCAGCGTCCCGGTCGGGCCGAATGTAATCGTTCAACCCACCTCCACAGCGGTGGGCCTTGAACCGGGCCAGCCCTACACCCTGGCCCAGGTTACGGCCGACCCCAAGGGCACTCAAAATGATCTGATCTGGTCCATCAAAAACGGGAGCCCCTACATCGGCGAGGCCGGCAACAGCTTCAGTCTGGCCTATGTGGTCAAAGAAAATTTCTTTCAGGATAACCCTGACCCGGCTAACCCCGGGAAGCCCCTGGTGGTATATGACCCGGCGACTCAGGCCATCACCGTCCAGTTGGCTGGAGATCAGGGGGTTTACGACAATGTTTTTGGGCAGGTCTATAATGACCCGGCCAGCGGGGCCTATCTGGATGCTGAGAAGGCCAATGAAATGGCTCTCACGGCGGCCATCAAGACCACCGCTAATGACATCATTGCGGCGGTGCAGGCCCACCCGGATCTGAAAGACATCGTCGATGTCAACCTGGCCGACGGCAATTCCGGTGACGGCAAAGTCAATGTATTTCCCGGCACCAATACGGCTCTAACCAATGGCGGCCGGGCCGCCTTTTTCAGCGAAGGCTATGACCAGCCGGCCATGTTCCGCGTTTCCCAGGACGGCGGCCAGACCTGGGGGCCGCCCATGAGTTTCGCGGCCAGCGAATACAAGTCCGGCGACATGTTTTACAATGCCACCCTGGGCCACGCCTCTTTCACCACCTCTTTCCCGGGCCAGGCCAATGATCTGGTCTTCACCGCCCGGCAGATGGGCACCTGGGGCAATGACCTGCGGGTGGAGTATAGATATCCTGACAGCTTGCCCGCATCTTCAGATGCGTCGGTAACCGTCGGGCCCAACCCCTGGAATATCTGCGTCACGCTTGGGGTGGACGCCAGCGGCAAAGTGGTCAGCACGGCCAATGACATCATGAAGGCGGTCAACGACCACCCGGTGGCCAGCCAGCTGGTGACCGCTGATCTGGCCAACTACCACGAGGGCGGCGGCGGGGTGGTCAAGCCGATGGAATGCGCCAGCCTCTCGGTGGGCGAGCCCTATCAGGTGGACGGCAAAAGCGTCATCACCCCCCTGGGCCACGCCACGGCCACGGTCAGCTTTAATTACAGCGCCCCGGCCCAGAGCGACCCCAATATCGCCTACCAGGCGCTTCAAGCGGGGCCGGAGGGCAACGACATCGGCATCCGCTACACCACCAGCGCCGACCCGACCTTTTATTCCTCAGCCGGGGTGGCCAGCGGGGAGTATCAGGATTTCACCTCGGTGCGGTATGAGTATCTTGACGCTGGCGGCAATATAGTTGACAGCGAAACCGAGGGCGGCAAAACGGTCATGGTCGTGCATCTGGCCACCGAATCCCTGCCCACTTGCCCCAGCTCGGCCAACTCCGAGGCTTCGGCTAAATGGAATGAGCTTTACCCGCTATACTCCCGCACCTCGGATCGGGCGGTCATCACCAACGCCGGGGCGGTGGTTCAGGCTGTTATTGACTTGAACACCCGGGAGCCGGAAAAGGCCGTGGTCTGGCCCTCGCTGGAGCGCTGGCCCCAGGGCTGGGATACGACAGCCAAAGTCGGGCCCACCGAGGGCACCATCTGGCTGACCGGCGGCAATAACGAGGAGTCGGCCGCCAACCACGGGGTCAATCTGCGCTTTATCCCGGACGGCACCTCTCTCCAGGTCGGCGATATTTTTGAGGTGCCGGTGGGCTGGTATCGGGGCGATGAGGAAAATATTGAGATCAACGCCAATTCCAATTACCGCACCACCATCAACACCACCGGCAGCAGTATTCTGGGGGGCAACGGCCAGGAGGGCAATGTGCTGGATACGGTGCAGCGCCTGATCTGGGGCCTGGAGCATAATGAAACGGAGCTGGTGGAAAAGGAGCTGCCCAAGCTGAGAGAGGCCATTGATAAAGTGCTGAGCATTGAAACCAAGATCGGCACCCGGCAGATCAGGAATGAATTTATCACCCAGAATCTGGAGACCTCTTATTACAACGCCCAGGACCTTTTGAGCAAGGTGGAGGACGCTGATTTCGCCCAACTGATCACCGACCTGAAAAACGCCCAGACCGTTTATGAGGCCGTGCTCGGGGCCACCGGCCTGACCCGGAACGTGAGCCTGCTCAACTACATTTAGTCAGCGGTTTTTGAGCGTTTCATTCATGCTCCCGCTGCGGTAGCCTCGGATATCCACGGCCACATAGATGAAGCCCAGGGATGTCAGTCGGGCGTAAATCTGTTCCCGCAGGGCTGGCTCGGCCAGGCGGGCCAGGCCCTCTTCATCGGCCTCAATGCGGGCCAGGTGGCCGTGGTAGCGAACCCTGACCTGATGGAAGCCGAGATCCAGGAGATATTGCTCGGCCTCATCAATCTGGCGCAAATTCTGGGGGCTGATCCTCTCCCCGTAGGGGAAGCGGGAGGCCAGGCAGGCGAAGGAGGGCTTGGACCAGGTCGGTAGGTTCAGCTCCCGCGAGAGCTGGCGGATTTCATTTTTAGTCAGCCCGGCCTGGCGGAGCGGGCTCAGGATGTTCAGCTCGGCGATAGCCCGCAGGCCGGGGCGGTAATCATTGACATCATCGGCGTTGGAGGCCTCCAGGATGTGTTTAACGCCCAGGGAAGCGGCCAGCTCTTTCATCTTGCCGAATAATTCCTTTTTGCAGAGGTAGCACCGGTCGGGGGGGTTATCGGCAAAGCCGGGCAGATCCAGTTCCTCGGAGTCAATCACCTCGTGTCTGATGTTGTTTTCCCTGGCGAAATTCCGGGCGGCCTCCAGTTCTCTCTGGGGAAAGCTCAGGGAGCGGGCCGTGACCGCCATGACCCGGTCGCCCAGAAGGTCATGGGCCACTTTCAAAAGAAAGGTGGAATCCACCCCCCCGGAAAAGGCCACCAGAGCCCCCTCCAGCCGGCTCAGGCTCTCTTGCAGTTGAGCCTGTTTCTCGCGTATATTATCCATTTTTGGCTATCCTCATGGTTTATAATATTGCCGCCGTTGGCGTCTTATAGTGCAGGAGTGGGCGTTGATGGTAGCGGGGAGACAGAAGGCGATGAAGGGGAAAGATTCATTCATGGTTTGGCTTTTATTCTATATTCTAAGGCCAATAGAACATCAGACTTATTTTTTACTACCCCAAGGATTATGTCTTTTAACTCACGGGGTTGGTATATAAATGCCGAATAGTTTTCTTTTTCATATCCTCTGCTTTTTTTAATGATTAAAGCGTTTGCAAACTCCCATGCGAAAATTTCTTCTTCAGCTGATGCAGGGTAAGAATTTAAAAAATCAAAATTATCTAAATTGTTAAAATTAAAAACAATATGGCCCAACTCGTGAGCGAGGCTAAGGCGTATACCTTTGTCGTCAGCCTTTGTGCCATCTCCTTTGGGTAATCGTATATCGCAACCTTTTTCAAAAAATTTACAGTCGGCACTAGTCATTCTTTCGCTAGAATATGTATTTATAAAATAATGATGCATCCTTTTCCGCAACAAATATTTTTCAATAGCTCTTATCGTATGCGCCAAATAATTGTCCTTTTCGACTTCTCCAAATATCTCGGCGCATACGACTGGATTATTATAATTTTCGCTCACAGCTCCACCTACTGATTTTCCTGACAATGCCACGGATGCATCAAGGCGAACTCCTCAAGACCGAGTAATTTAGTTCCAGGGGATTCCTCTTCCTCATAACGGATGGCTTTTATCTTCATTGCATTTATAAGGAAAGCTATTTTAGACTCATCAGTTGACAAATTATTTCCTTCGTAAAGTGCTTTGAAATCGTCAAAATCCTTGACATCGGACAATTTTGTTATCGACATGGCCTACCTCTTAACCCTCGTTTGTTCCATATCATATCGCACAATAACCCGTCAATACCAGTTTAAGTTCATTGGCCAGGTATCGGACTTTTTGGTAAGAATAACACAGTAGTCGAACCAAGGCAACGACCTTTCTTTACCGCCTCTCACCCAGCTCATCCAGCTCCCGGCGGGCGTTGACTGTGGCCCGCGCTGAACAGGGGCCTGAATCAGCCTCACCGCCACCTCCAGTTCTCAGCAGGCTTCAGCTCGCTCAGGCCCTGGCTTTATCCCCCATTTCCTGGACATAGCCGCGCCGGCTCAGGGCCTGGATCAGGGGCCAGGACAGAGCGGCCCCGATAGCCCCAAAAATCAGGCCCGGCAGGACTTTGGCCCCATTCATGGTCACAATGACCCAAAGGTCGGTTCCGGCCAGAAGTTCTCTCAACCAGCCGGGCAAGCCCCGAGGAATGGGGGCAAGGGCCCCCCAGATAATCAGGAGCCACCATCTTCTTTTAACAAAGGGATTGGAGACCATAAAGAGGAGATCAAAGAGCAGGCCCACCAGGCTGTAGCTGGCGAAAATACTGAAGGACTTAAAGCCGCCGCCCAAAACCAGGCTGATGGCCCCGGCGGCGCAGCCCATAAACAGGCCGGCCCAGGCTCGGCCGGTCAGGGCCCGGCCCAGGCTCAACAGAAAAATGATGAGCAGCATGCCGTGGCCCGGCATTTTCAGGGGCAGACGCATGGTGACTTTGGAGGCGGCAATGAGCACGGCCAGGAAAACCAGAATCAAAGCCTCGCGCAGTTGGTCTTTTTTAGGGTCAGCAACACTCATAATTATTCCTCGCCGGGGGCTTGGGGGCCGGATTGGGCATGGATGGGGGCGGCCGGGTTGCCTTCCAGGCCGCGCAACCGGGCGATAACCGACATTTGATCGGCCAGTTCCAGCACCCGGATAATAAGCGGCAGACAAAAGGCCATCAGCCAGTCGTTGATAACCTCTTTCCTGAAGATTTTTTTACAATAGAGCCTGGCCCCTCTGAGCCGCTGCAAACCTGCCAGGGCCAGCGTTTCCCGGAAAATCAGCGGGGCGATTTTGGCCCCGGCCGCCAGCAGAAAGGCGTTGCGGGCCGATAAAAAGCGCTTTAAGCTCTTTTGCAGCCGTTCCGGGTCGGTCGAGCGCTGCAGCAGGAGAAATGGCAGCCCGGCGGCTATGAGCCGCCCGCCTATGGCCAGGGCCTCGGCCACCACACTCCAGTCAAAACTGAAGCGCAGGCAATAGAACAGCACCATGAGAGGCACGGGCAGCAGCAGCAGTTTAAAATCCCTGAAAACAGCCCCGGCCAGGCCGGCCGAGGCGGCCAGCCCGGCGGTTATGAGGCCCACCCCCAAAGAAATCCACGGGGAGCGGGTCAGAATGGCCGCCGAGGCCAACAGGGTCATTAAAATGAATTTCCAGGCCGGGGAACAGCCGTGCAACCGGGAATGGCCCGGCTGGTATTGGCCAGGATAGCCGAAGCGCCGTTTTGGGGGCCGCTTCTCAGCTATGGCTGCGACCGGGCGGCTCAGTGAAGCTGACTGGCCGGTCACGACCCGGCCCTCCTGAAATCGCCAGATTTCATCCAGCTCCAACCCGGCCGGCTCATCGTGGCCCAGAATCAGGACGGCCGGCTGATAATCAGGCCAGCCCCGACTTAAAAAAGGTTTCAAATAAGCCCGCCAGCCGTCATCCAGGCCGGTGAAAGGCTCATCCAGCACCAGCAGGGCCGGCTCAGAGGCCAGGATCATGGCCAGGCCCAGCAGATGCTGCTGGCCAAAGCTCAGTTCCTGGGGGCGCTGGCCAGCCGCCGGCCCCAGCCCCAGGCGGCCCAGCCATTTGTCGGCCAGGCCGACCGCTTCGCCGGCTGGCCGGTTTTGGCGGTGCAGGACGAAAGAGACCTCTTCCCGGACTGTTTCATTAAAAAACTGCCGCTCCGGGTTTTGGGATAAAAAACCCACCCGGCCCACCAGATCGGCCGGCTTGGCCTGGCCCTGGCCGAACCAGCGCAGCGCCCCGGCCCGCTCCGGCCCCAGCCCGGCCAGGGCCGCGAAAAAAGAGCTTTTGCCGCTGCCGTTAGGGCCGGTCAGGCCGATAGTTTGGCCTTCTCTAATGATAAAGTCATCAACCAGTAGAGGCCGGGCCGGCCCAGGCCAGGCCA
>JAISJK010000101.1 GCA_031261565.1 Candidatus Adiutrix sp.
GGAGACCCTTATTATCCATATCTTGTGGTTTGCAGGCTTTCATGAACAGAATATAGCATAACTTAATTAAAATGTAAATAATTATATTTAATTTAAATAATGCCGTGAACGGTTACGAATTTTCTTTGCCCCACAATTATATCGTTATACCAGTTTTGAAGTTTAATATTTTCTTTCATCATTGCCGTCCAATGCCTTTCCCGCAACTTTTTCCGGGCCCTCGCCCAATTTATTTAGGAACTCCTTAGCCCCGCCTTCAGAAACTGTCAAACAAGCCTTGGCCGGCGCGAAAATCCAGCGTGCCCTCGTAGAGGGCTTTGCCGGAAATGGCCCCGACCACCCCGTCGGCGGCCAGCGGCCCGATGGCCTCCAGATCATTGACTGTGGCGATGCCCCCTGAACAGATGGTCGGCAACCCGGAAATTTTGGCCACTTCGCGGGTGTCGGCCACATTGGGGCCGGCCTGGGTGCCATCCCGCTCCACATCAGTGTAGATGACCAGGGCCGCGCCTAAGCCTTTCAGGCCGGCGGCAATTTCCAGCAGATCGCGCCCGCCGGATTCCTTCCAGCCCCGCACCCGCACTTCCCGGCCGACAGCGTCAAGGGCCACGGCTACCCGGCCTGGATACTTAGCTGCGATGCGGGCGGTCAGGTCAGGGTCTTCACAGGCCAGGGTGCCCAGGATCAGGCGATCCAGGCCCAGGTCAAACCAGCGGTCGGCCGTCTCCAGGGAGCGGATGCCCCCGCCGAGCTCCAGTTTCAGCCCCACCTGCTGACGGATGGCCGTCAGAGCCTGGCGGTTGGCCGCGCTGTCGCCCAGGGAACCGTCCAGATCCACCAGATGGAGCCATTCGGCCCCCTCAGCGGCCCAGCGGGCGGCCACGGCCGCCGGGTCATCGCCGTAAACGGTCTTAGCCTCAAAGCGGCCCTGGTAGAGCCTGACGCACTGGCCATTTTTCAGGTCTATGGCCGGGATGAGGATCATCACAACATCCCTTTGGTGGAAACCGGGCCGCCGGTCTGCGGGGCCAGGGCCTGGGCCAGGGCCCGGCCGGCGCATTTGAAGGCCGCCTCAGCCAGATGGTGGCTGTTGCGGCCCCGGCGGCCGGTCAGGTGCAGGGTCAGCCCGCCCCGCTGGCAGACGGCCCGCCAGAATTCCTCCACCAGGCAGAGCTCAAAGTGGCCGCAGACCGGCTGCGGCCACTGAAATTCAAAATGCAGAAAAGGGCGCCGCCCAACATCCAGGGCGGCCTCGGCCAGGGCCTCGTCCATGGGTATCAGAGCCGCGCCAAAGCGGGCGTGGCCGGCGTAATCGCCCAGGGACTCAGCCAGGGCCTGACCAAGGGTCAGGCCCACATCCTCCACCGTGTGGTGGGCATCAACCTCCAGGTCGCCCTGGGCTTTGAGGCTCAGACCCCAGCCGGCGTAAGTGGCCAGGGCGGTCAGGAGATGGTTGAAAAAGCCGAGGCCGGTATCAATGACCACAGGCCCGCCGTCCAGGCTCAACTCTAACTGGATGTCGGTCTCTTTGGTTCGGCGGCTGATTTGGGCCTGGCGGGGTTGGCGGCTCATAATAGCGACTCCCTGTTTTCCCGGCTGTCGATGGGCAGAGCCACCAGCCCGGTGCGGGCCATGGCCTTGATGTGGTAAGGGGCTAGGCCGGTGATGACCATATCCACCATGTGCGAGGAGCCCACCACCTGCAAAGTCAGGCTGTTTTCATCCAGATCGGCTATCCTGGCCCCGAATGTGTTGGCCAGGCTCATAATCTCCAGGCGCTTTTCCGGCTCCACCGCCACGGTGACCAGAGCCACCTCCCCGGTCACCGCTTCCGAATATTTCAGATCCCTCACCTCAATGCAGTCAATGAGCTTGCGCAACTGCCGGGTGACCTGCTCCATCTCCCGCTCATCGCCGGAGACCACCAGGGTGATGCGGGTCCGGGCCGGGTTTTCCGTGGGGCCGGCGGCAATGGATTCCACATTGTAGCCCCGCCTGGTGACCAGGCCGGCCACGTGGGAGAGGACGCCGGGCCGATTACGAACCAATAGGGATATCATTTTTTTCATAATCAGTTAACACTCATAGAAATCAGTTTGGCCGCCGCCGGCCGGGATCATGGGCATGACATTCTCAAACATATCCACCTTGAAATCCACCAGTTGGGGGCCGGGCGAATCCAGCAGGGCCCGGACGGCCCGGGACACCTCAGCCGGCTCCGTCACCCGGCGGGAGGGGATGCCGTAGCCCTCGGCTATCTTAACGAAGTCGGGCTCATGTTTCCAGATGGAGCTGGAATAGCGCTCTTTATAGAAAAATTGCTGCCACTGACGAACCATGCCCAGGCAGCCGTTGTTGATAATGGCTATTTTGACCGGCAGGTCGTGCTCGCGGATGGTGGCCAGCTCCTGAATATTCATCTGGAAGCCGCCATCGCCGCAGATGAGCACCACCGGCAGATCCGGCCGGCCGATCTGGGCACCCATGGCCGCCGGCAAACCGTAGCCCATGGTGCCGAGGCCGCCGGAGGATAGAAAGCGGCGGGGCCTGGTGGAGACAATGAGCTGGGCGGCCCACATCTGATGCTGACCCACGTCGGTGACAATGATGGCCTCCCCCCTTGTGGCCTCGCTGATGGCCAGGACGACCGACTGAGGCTTGATCTCCGGGCCGTCCTGGGGCGGCAAAGGCAACGGGTATTTTTGTTTCAGCTCGTCTATCCGGCGCAGCCAGTCCGGCCGGGCCACCGGAGTGACGGTTTTCAAAACCCGGGCCAGGACGGCTTTCAGATCGCCCACCACCGGCAGGTGGGTATCCACCCGTTTGCCGATTTCCGCCGCGTCAATATCCACATGGGCCACCCGGGCATTGGGGGCGAAACGGCGCACATTGCCGGCCACCCGGTCGTCAAAGCGGGCCCCGAGGCAGAGGATCAGATCTGACTCGTAAATGGCCAGATTGGCGTATTTGGTGCCATGCATCCCCGGCAGGCCCAGGGCCAGGGGGTGGTCATCGGGGAAGACGCCTTTGGCCATGAGGGTCGCGGTGGCCGGGATGTCGTTTTCCGTCAGGAAGCGGAAAAGCTCCTCTTCGGCGCCGGAGGCGGTCACCCCGCCGCCCAGGTAGGCCAGGGGTCGGCGGCTGAATTTAAGGGCCTCGGCCAGCTCGGCCAGCTGATCATCCTGAAGGGGCGGCTCGGGCTCATAGCCGGGAATAATCACCGGCTCGGCCGGGGCGGGGGTCAGAAGGGCGGTCTGAATATCTTTGGGCACATCCACCAGGATTGGGCCCCGGCGACCGCTACCGGCCAGGTAAAAGGCCTCGGCCAGCACCTGGGACAACTGCTCGGCGTCTTTGACCAGATAGTTGTGCTTGGTGATAGGCAGGGAGATGCCGTAGATGTCGGCCTCCTGAAAGGCGTCGTTGCCAATGGCCGTGGTGGGCACCTGGCCGGTAATGGCCACCAGGGGCACGCTGTCCATATTGGCCGTGGCCAGGCCGGTGACCAGATTGGTGGCCCCGGGGCCGGAAGTGGCCATCACCACCCCGACCCGGCCGGTGGCCCGGGCGTAACCATCGGCCGCGTGAGCTGCGCCCTGCTCGTGGCGGGTCAGAATATGCTTAAAGCTGGCATCGTAAATGGCATCGTAAAGAGTGATGACCGGCCCCCCGGGATAGCCGAAAACAGTCTCGACCCCGGCCCGCTCCAGAGCGGCCACCAGGATCTGCGCCCCGGTGCGCTTCCCGCCGGTATTTGATGTGTCAGTCATATAATAATCCGCCTTTTCAGCATTCCCTGCGGTTTTCCAGCGATTGTCTCAGCGTGGCCCCATCGACATATTCCAGATCAACGCCAATGGGGATACCCCGGGCCAGTCTGGTGACGTTGACCCCCAGCTCTTTTAAACGCGCGGCCAGATAGCTGGAGGTGGCCTCGCCCTCCGGGGAGCTGCCGGTGGCCAGGAGGACTTCGAGGACGCGGGGGCGATCCGCCTCGCCCTGACCGCTTTCGTCGACCCGCTTTAACAGCTCCTCTATTTTCAAGTCGTCCGGCCCCACCCCAGCCAGGGGGGCCAGGGCCCCGCCCAGCACATGATAGAGGCCCTGGTAGAAACCGCCGGATTCCAGGGCCAGGAGGTCGCCGGGCGTTTCCACCACGCAGATGGACGTCCGGTCGCGGCGGGGGTCGCTACAGCGGGGGCAGGGGTCTTCATCCGTAAAATTGTGGCACAGGGAACAGAAGCGGATTTTTTCCTTCACTTCCACCAGAGCCCGGGCCAGGGCTCTCACTTCATCCTCGGGCTGGCGCAGGAAAAACAGAGACAGGCGGGTGGCCGATTTGCGGCCCAAGCCCGGCAGTTTGGACAACCGCTCAATCAATTCTTCCAGGGCCGGCGGGTTAACTTTGCTCATAATAAGAGTATTATACGGCAGACGGATCTATAATTCAAGATGGGACGGGGCGGAGGGGCGGGCTTTAAGACGGGCGGTTCCTTTATTTAGGGACAATCAGGACTTCATACCCCATTTGCGGACAGTTCTATTTTCTATGACTTTAAACAGCAGATTTTCCACCAGCACGCCAATGACGATGATGGTGATCAGGCCCGCGAAAACCATGGCGATGTCCAGCTGATTCTTTTTCTCAAAGATAAACCAGCCGATGCCGCCGGAGCCCGAGCTGACCCCGAAAACCAGCTCGGCGGCTATGAGCGTGCGCCAGGAGAAAGCCCAGCCAACCTTGAGGCCGGTCAAAATATGGGGCAGCGCGGCCGGGATAATCAATTTGAAGAGGTACTTAACCCCCGACAATTCGTAGTTGCGGCCCACCATGCGCAGGGTTTTGCTGACTCCGGTGAAACCGGCGTAGAGGTTCAATGTTATGGGCCAGGTGACCGAATGGACAATGACGAATATGATGCTGGGATAGCCCAAGCCGAACCAGAGCAGAGCCAGGGGGAGCAGGGCGATAGCCGGGAGCATGTTGAACATGCCGGTGCAGATCTCCAGGAAATCGGCACCAAATTGACAGGTGAGAGCCAGGGTGGAGATTATCCCCGCCACAACTACTCCCAGAAAATAGGCGAGCAGCAATACGCGCATGGAAGTCAAGAGGGCCAGCGGGAGCTGACCGTTGCCCACGGCCTCAACTAAGGCGCCCAGGGCTGCGGTGAAGCTGGGCAGCATCAGCGCGTTCTTCAGGTAGGCGGCGTAAAGCTGCCAAATAACGGCCATCAGCGCCAAAATAGCTGTTTTACGCACCGCCGGAATCTGCCATATCCACTCA
>JAISJK010000080.1 GCA_031261565.1 Candidatus Adiutrix sp.
AAGGCGTCCGGCTTTGGCGGCGGGATCGGGCGGAGGTTTAGAGGGTCGAGACCCTTGGCCTGCATATAGCCCAGCACTCCGGCCGCAATCAGCAAACTGATCAGGAGGCCTCTTTTGATCTGCTTGATGGCGAATAGGGTCAGAGATTTCCTGACCATCTCCGGGCTTTCGTCAAAAAATTTTTTTTCCGGCCGGGCACCGGTCCGCAGATTGGTCTGGCATCGGGAGCAGGTGGTGGCCGGGAGAGCGATTAAAGAGCCGCAACCCGGGCAACGAACCCGGCCGGCGTTGGCGGCCCGGGGCGGTTGAGGCTGGGCCGTTTGCGGTTGCGTTTGACTCGCTTGACTACTCATGCGCGCTCCCAGACACTCTATACTTTTGACTTGATTTCTAATATTATAGCAAAAAAAGACTTGTTCCGCAATATGGACAAAGGAGAGCTTCAGGGCTATGGCCGGTTTCAGTTTGCTGGCGCTGTTGGACGATATAACCACCCTCCTCGATGATGTGGCCCTGATGACCAAGGTGGCGGCCAAGAAGACGGCCGGGGTGCTGGGGGATGATCTGGCCTTAAACGCCCGCCAGGTTTCCGGGGTGGCCGCCGAGCGGGAACTGCCGGTGGTCTGGGCCGTGGCCAAAGGCTCTCTGGTTAACAAGGTCATTTTGATTCCTGCGGCTTTGCTCATCAGTTATCTGGCCCCGGGTCTGATCCGCCCCCTGCTCATGCTAGGCGGGCTCTATCTCAGCTATGAGGGCGCGGAAAAAATTTTTCATTGCTTCGCTCACCCCGGGCCCGGTTCGGAAATGGCTGAGTCAGCGGCCCAGATAGAGGTTGACCTCCCGGCCCTGGAAAAGATGAGAATTAAGGGGGCCGTCCGGACTGATTTCATTCTGTCGGCGGAGATAGTGGTTATCGCCATGGGGTCGGTGGCCGAGGTCGCTCTGGCCCAGAGGGCGGTGGTGCTGGCCCTGGTGGGCGTCTTAATGACCGCCGGAGTCTACGGCCTGGTGGCCGCTATTGTCAAGCTGGATGACCTGGGGTTCTGGCTACTGAGGCGAAGCTGCGGGCTTGGATTATTTGGGTGGCTGGGGGCCGGGCTGACCAGGGCCGCGCCCTGGCTGATGCGTTTTCTGACCGTGGCCGGGACAGCGGCCATGTTTCTGGTGGGCGGGAGCATTCTGACCCACGGCCTGGGTTTCTTTGACCATCTTTATGAAGCCCTGGCCGCCTGGCCAGTATCCTGGCTCTGGCCTCACCTGATTGACGCCGGTTGCGGGCTGGCGGCCGGGGCGGTGTTCCTGGTTATTTGGAATGCTGGTCGAAAGCTTCCAAAATGCGGCTGGAATAAATGGCGGCCGCGCCGGCGTTGAGGGCCACCGACATGGACAGGGCTTCCACCAGTTCCTCTCGGGAGGCTCCGGCTTTAACCGCCTCAGCCGCGTGAATGGAGATGCAGCCGTCACAGCGGGTGGTGGCGGCCACGGCCAGGGCGATCAACTCCCGTGTTTTGGCGTCCAGGGCGCCCTTGTTCCCCTTGGTGCCCAGATCGGCCACCGCCTGGGTCAACTCGTTGTTGGCCTGACCGAGAGTGCAGAAAGCATTACCGGTATTGTTCAAAAATTCTTTCCAATCCATCAGCATAAGGTTACCTCCCGTATTTCGGCCCAAGGCCGATTGAATTTATTTTAGCACAGCCATCTTTATTTCCGCAACAGGGATGACGATAGCAGGAGCTTATAGGCCGCCGGCAGGATAATCATGGACAGGGTCGCGGCGCTGACCATCCCGCCAAACATGGGCGCGGCTATTCGGGTCATAATCTCCGAGCCGGTGCCCGCCCGCCAGAAAATGGGCAGCAGCCCGGCCACGGTGGTGATGACGGTCATGGCCTTGGGGCGAACTCGCAGCACCGCCCCGGCCAAAATGGCCTGGTCAATGACGGCGGCGGTGGCGGTGGCCGGGTCGGCCAGCTCTGGCCGATCCAGGACGGCCTGCCGCAGATACATGAGCATGACCACGCCGAATTCGGCCGCCAGACCGGCCAGGGCGATAAAGCCGACCCCGGCGGCCACGCTCATGGCGTAGCCGCTCAGATACATAAACCAGACCCCGCCGATGAGGGCGAAGGGCAGACAGAACATGATCAGGAGCGACTCTCTCACGCTGCGGAATTCCAGAAACAGCAGGATAAAAATAATCATCAGAGTGGCCGGGATCATGATTTTCAGCCGGCTGTTGGCCCGCTCCAGCATCTCGAACTGGCCGGTGAAAGAGAAACTGACTCCCGGCGGCAGGGGCACCCGGGCCCGGATGGCCTGATTCAGGTCAGCCACCACCGAGACCATGTCCCGCCCCCGGGCGTCGATATAAACCCAACTGGCCAGCCGGCCGTTTTCGCTTTTGAGCATACTGGGCCCGGCCAGCATATTTATCTCGGCCACATCCGCCATGGTTATCTGGCGGCCGTCGGGGGTCAGGATGGGCAGGCTCCGCAGGGAATCCAGGCTGTCGCGGAACATCTGGGGGTAGCGCAGATTGATGGGATAGCGGGCCACCCCCTCCACGGTTTCGCCGATCATTTCCCCGCCGATGGCCGAGGCCACGAACATCTGGATATCAGCCACCGACAGGCCATAGCGGGCCGCCCGGATCCGGTCGATGTCAATATCCACATACCGGCCGCCGGTGAGCGATTCCGCCAGAGCCGAGACCACGCCCGGCACTTCTTTGGCCGCGTTCTGGATGGCCACGGCGGCCTGGTCAATGCCGGCCGTTTCCGGCCCGGAAACCTTGATGCCGATGGGGCTCTTGACCCCGGTGGAAATCATGTCAATGCGGTTGCGGATGGGCGGCACCCAGAGATTAGCCATGCCCGGCAGGTGAACCGCCTGATCCAGCTCCTCAATCAGCTGATCCATGGTCAGGCCGGGCCGCCACTCCTCCCTTGGTTTCAGCCGGATGGTGGTCTCCAGCATCTGTAGGGGGGCCGGGTCGGTGGCGGTTTCGGCCCGGCCGGCCTTGCCGAAAACCTGCTCCACCTCCGGCACGGTCATAATCAGCTTGTCGGTGATTTGCAGTATGCGGCCGATTTCGCCGGCGGAGACGCCCGGCAGGGTTGAGGGCATATATAGGAGATCGCCCTCGTCCATGCGGGGCAGAAACTCGCCGCCCAGCCGCGACAGGGGCCACCAGGAGATGACCAGCATCAGCAGAGCCAGGCCCAGGGTGGCCCTGGGGCGGGCCAGGGCCAGGGCTATGACCGGGTGGTATAAGCGGATTAAAAAAAGGTTTAGGCGGTTGCTCTCCTCGGGGGGGATATGGCCGTGCACCCAGAGGCCGGTCATCACCGGAATGACCATCACCGACAGCAGGGCCGCCCCGCCCATGGCGTAGAGCTTGGTCAGGGCCAGGGGCCGGAAGAGCCGCCCCTCCTGGCCCTCCAGGGCGAAAACCGGGATAAATGAGAGGGTTATGATTAAGAGGCTGACAAACAGGGCCGGCCCCACCTCCACCGCCGCCTGGCTGACGATTTCCCAGCGTTCGGCCGGGCTTAAGGGCCCCGGCCTCTCTTTTTCCCGCCGCTCCAGTTTACGGTGGGTGTTTTCCACCATGACCACCGAGGCGTCCACCATGGCCCCCACGGCAATGGCAATGCCGCCCAGGGACATGATATTGGCGCTGACGCCCTGGTAATACATGATAATAAAGGAAACGCACAGAGCCAGGGGCAGCGACAGGATGGCCACCAGGGCTGAGCGCAGGTGCATCAGAAACAGGACGCAGACCACGGTCACCACGATAAATTCCTCGGCCAGATTGTGGGCCAGGTTGTCCACCGCCCGTTCAATGAGCTGGCTGCGGTCATAAGTGGTGACTATTTCCACGCCTTCCGGCAGGCTGGGCTTCAAACTTTCCAGCTTGGCCGCCACTTCAGCGATGACGGCCCGGGCGTTTTGGCCGGAGCGCATGAGCACAATACCCCCGGCCACCTCACCCTCGCCGTTTAACTCCACCAGCCCCCGTCTCATCTCCGGGCCCAGGCGGATGTCGGCCACCTGGCCCAGATAGACCGGGGTGGTGTTGTCGGCCACCCGGAGCGGAATATGGTAAAAATCGTCCAGACTTTGCAGGTAGCCGGTGGCTCGAACCATATATTCCGACTCGGCCTGCTCAATGACCGAGCCGCCGCTTTCCTGATTGGCCGCCTTGACGGCGTTCATTATCAAATCCAGACCGACCTGATACTGGGCCATCCGGGCCGGATCCAGGACGATCTGATATTCCTTGACCACCCCGCCCACTGCGGCCACTTCGGCCACATTGGGCACGGCGGACAGCTCAAATTTCAAAAACCAGTCCTGAATGGAGCGCAACTCGGCCAGGTCGTGATGACCGCTGCGATCCACCAGGGCGTATTCATAAATCCAGCCCACCCCAGTGGCGTCCGGCCCCAGCGAGGGGGTCACCCCGGCCGGCAGACGATCCTGAACCTGGTTTAAATACTCCAGCACCCGGCTCCGGGCCCAATATAGGTCGGTGTCATCTTCAAAAATGACATAGACAAAAGAGTCGGCGAAATTGGAAAAGCCGCGCACGCTCTTGGCCCCGGGCACGGAGAGCATGGCCGTGGTTAGGGGATAGGTGATCTGGTTCTCCACCAGCCGGGGGGCCTGGCCCGGATAAGAAGTGCGGATGATGACCTGCACATCCGAGAGGTCGGGCAGGGCGTCCACCGGAGTCTTGTGGATGGCCCACAGCCCCCAGAGGCTGAGCAGCACCGCGCCCAGGAGCACCAGAAAGCGGCCCCGGACGCAGGCGCGGATGAGGTCGGCGATCATTGGCTTTCTCCCCCTTCCGGCTGGTTCCGGCGGCGCATCCGCTCCAGGGCGCCCCGCAGATTGGCCTCTGAATCAATCAGAAAGAGGCCGGAGACCACGACTTCTTCCCCCGGTTCCAGCCCGGTCACCGCCGTCTGGTCGCGGGATTCGCGCAGCACCTCCACCAGTTTGGGGACGAAACTGCCGTCAGCCGCCCGGGTGATGACCCGCTTTTCCGTCCCCAGGTCGATCAGGCTCGGGGTGGGAATGAGGACGGCCTCCTGGCTCTGGCCCCGCAGGCGCACCTGGGCGGTCAGGTTGGGTTTTAACAGCCCGTCCTCATTGGCCAGTGTCAGGCGCAGGGGCACGGTGCGGGTCAGGGGGTCAGCCGAGGGTAGGAGGGTGAAGGATTGAACCGGAAAAGCCCGGTCTGGAAAGGCCGGGAAGGTGACCCGGATGGGCTGGCCGCGGCCCACCAGATGCAGGTCGCGCTCCGGCACATTGGCCACCACCCAGACCGGGCTGATCCCCTGGATAGTGGCCAGGGTCATGTCTTTGGCTACATTCATGCCCGGATAGGCGTTAAAAGCGGTGACCACCCCGGCCAGGGGGCTGGTCAGGGTTATGCGGGTCTGAACCTGGCCGCTGGCTTCCAGGTTGGCGATGACCTCCTCCGGCATGCCGCTCAGCCTCAGCCGCTCCCTGACTCCGGCCAGCACCCGCCGGTCGCTGGTCTGGCTGCGGAGCAGGAGATATTCGCTCTGATCCGAGGCCCAGCCGGGCAGGGTTATTTCCACCAGCGGGTCACCCCGGGCCACCCGGTCGCCCGGGGCCAGGGGGTAGGTCTTTTCCACAAAGCCATCGGCCCGGGGCTGCACTTTGGCCAGTTGATAGTCATTATATTCCACCGTGGCCGGAAGCTCCCGCACAAAGGTCAGGCGGCCGAGAGCGGCCCTGGCGGTGGTCACCGCCAGATTCTGGGTCTGGACGGGATCAATCAGGATGCCCGGCCCTCCGTCATCGTCCGCGTAGCGGGGCACCAGATCCATATCCATAAACGGCGACTTGCCCGGCTGTTCAAAGTGGCTCCCGGGATACATGGGATCATACCAGTAGAGGACTTTTCGGGAATCCTCTGCCCCGGCTCCGGCGGCCAGCAGAAGGATAAGCGCGGCGGCCAGACTAATTTTATTGCACAATTTCAATGTCCTGAATGAGGTAATTATCGCCCTGGGGCTGGAAGTCAAATCTGACCTTGTCCCCGGCTTTGAGGTTGTCCAGGAGAGTTTGGCTCTCAACCACGAAACCCATGGTCATGGGAGGCCAGGACAAATCGGGAATAGCCTCGTGGCTGATGGTGATTTTTTTAGCGCCGGGATTTACCTCTTTGACCAGGCCTTTGGTGGTGTAAGTCTGGCTGCTGCCGGCCGGCGCGTCAGCGGCCTGCCCGCCGTGGCGATGGCAGTCATCGCTCAGAGACAGAGTGGAAGTGGAGAGGGCCAGGCCAAAGGCCAGGGTCAGGATAGAGAGAGGTTTAAGATTCATGGGTTTTGACCTCGTTCGTTTAATCCGCCGCCCAGGGCGGTGTAGAGATTGATGTCGTTGCTGAGCTGCTCCTGTTTAATGGCCAGAAGATCCTGCTCAGCCTGGAAAACATTGCGCTGCGCGTCCAGCACTTCCAGATAGCTGACCGCGCCGCTGGCGTATTGAGCCGTGGCCAGATCGAGCACCAGCCGCTGAGACGACAAATATTTCTGCTGGGCTTGAAACTGGCGGTGAAAGGCTTCTCGGGCCAGGAGGGCGTCGGCCACTTCCCGGAAAGCGGCTTCAATGGTCATTTCATATTGGACAATAGCTTGGTCTTTTCTGATTTCCGCTAGTTTCAGGTTAGAGCGGTTGCGCCCGCCGGTAAAAACCGGTGCGCTCAACCGGGGGATGAAAGACCAGGCGGAGTTGGCCCCGGTGAAGAGCCGGCCCAGGTTTTCACTCATGTAGCCCAGGTCGCTGGTCAGGGACAGGCTGGGGAAAAAGGCGGCCCTGGCCGCGCCAATGTCGGCGTTGGCCGCCAGCAACTGGCGCTCGGCCCCGGCCACGTCCGGCCGGCGCAGCAGACTGGTGGACATCACCTGGGCGGGGAGGGTGGCCAGGGTCTGGCTCAGGAGGGGAGGGGCCGGCGGCAAAGCCAAAGGCTCGTAGGCGCCTAACAGAATATTTAAGGCGTTGACCGCCCTGGTCACCTCTATCTCTCGGCGGGCCGCCTCGACCCGGGCAAACTCAATCATGCCTCGGGCCTGCTCCAGATCCAGCAGAGTGGCCTGGCCAGCGGCCAGCAGCCGCTCAATAAAAGCGAAGGAGGTGCTCCAACTGGCCAGGCTGCTTTGGGCCAGGGTCAGCTCTTCCCGGGCCAGGCGCTCCACCAGGTAGGATTGGGCCACCTGGGAGATCAGAGCTATTTTCACCTGCCGGGCGGCCTCGGCCGTGGCCAGGTATTGTTGCCAGGCGGCCTCGCTCATATTCTTCAAGCGGCCAAAAAAGTCCAGGTCAAAGAGGGTCAGCCCCAGGCCGGCCTCGTAGCTTTTGGTGCTTGAGCGTTCAAAACCGCCGCGGTGGGCGGCCGAGCCCGAGATTTCCAGCATGGGCCAGCGCTCTGAATTTTGCACCTGGTAAGCGGCCCGGGTTTCAGCCACGGCCAGCACAGCCATTTTCAGGTCGCGGTTGTGCTCCAGGCTCAGGGCGATAAGCTGTTTCAACCGCTCGTCAGTAAAAAAATCGCGCCAGCCCAGATCAGCCGTCTCTAGATTCGCCTCAGTCGCCGGGGGGGCACCGGGGGCACCCAAACTGGCCGGCACCGGAGAGGCGGGCCGCTGGTAGGGCGGGGCCAGGGAACAGGCCGGGAGCAGGCCAAGCAGGAGCGCCAGACCAGGAATTAGGATCCATTTAGACACAGACATGAAATATACCGCCACATCGGCCAAAACTGATTCAGCCTGAATTGGTTACACTTAAAGATAACGCGAAAATTTTCAGGTCAGCGGGGCGGGTGGAAGATGGCGTTGAGAGCCATGGCGCCCCGGGGCTCATCGTCAGCCTGGGTCGCGGTTGCCGGCTCGGTGGCCAGCAGAGTCATCTGGATGGGTGAAACGAGCAGAGGAGCCACATATTGAGAGCCAAGCTTCAGAGGGCAGGGAGAGTTAGCCTGATTCGGGGATTGGTCAGGAGATAGCGGCTGAGACGACGGCGCAACCGGGTGGTCAGCCGAGACATCGGCCATCACTGAGCAACAACTGGCCTGACCAGCGCAGACCTGGGCGTAGGCCTGGGCCAGGGCGGGCAGAATCAGGCTGAGAGTCAGCCAGATAGCCAGTAAGGCGGAGCTGATGGCAACTCGGCTTTTTTTAAGGGACAACATGAGGTATATAATATATTAAAATCGGCGATAGTCAAGCCCCTATTTGGAGTTGACCTGTGTCCAACCAGGCCTGATCGTATTGAAAACGGACGGTGCCAGCCCGATGGGGCCTTAAATGGCCCACCAGACTGCCCCCCCAATAAACTTTTAAATATTTCTGAAATCAGGACCACCCCTTGAAGAGGTGGTTCTGATTGTAGAAGATGAGCATAATGTCATATCTCACCTTGGTTTTTGATATGACATTATAACAATTA
>JAISJK010000109.1 GCA_031261565.1 Candidatus Adiutrix sp.
CCGCCTGGCCTGGCCAGCCGCTCTGCTGGAGCGCTGTCACCGGGCCGGCCTGAAAATGCCGCTCACCTTCACCGGGGTGGGGGCGGCTGATTTGCTGGAACGGCCGCTGGTGGGGCTGGAGGAAGAGTGATGACCTGCGCCCCGAAGAAACCACCCCGGCGGCGGGGCACCGCCACCCCTCCACGGGAGGGGAATTGCCGGAAATTCCCCGGCCTGACTTCAGGTCAAATCTCCATGCCCGGCCAGCCAGAAGCAGGGCGAGCTGGTATAGGCCAAAATATTTTTCACTTAAGAGATTTACCGATGGAAAAAGCCTGCCCCAGGGCCTCCCCCACGCGATGGTAGTCTCCGCCGGAATTGAAAATAAGCGGATCGACCTTGGCTATATCCAGGCTTTGACCAGGCCCTTTTAAGGTGTCCTCAGCCTTGATGTCAATGATTTTACCCACAAACATGGTGTGAGCGCCCAGCTCAACAGTCCGGTAAAGCTCGCACTCTATGATCACCGGGCATTCGCCCACATAGGGAGCCTTGACCAGCTCGCTTTTGACCGGGGTCAGACCGGTCTGGGCGAATTTGTCATAATCCCGGCCGGAAACAAGGCCGGCGTAGTCCACGGCCCGGGCCAGCCGGCCATCGGGAATACTCACCGTAAAGGCTTTGTTTTTCAGGATAGCCTCATAAGACCAGCGGGCCGGGCGAATGGAAACCGACAGGCAGGGGGGATCGGACGAGGCAATGCCGCCCCAGGCGGCGGTCATTATGTTGGGCCGGTTGTTCTGGTCATAGGAACCCACCAGAAAGGCGGGCAGGGGGAAAGCCAGGGTAATGGCTCCGAGAGATGTTTTCATAAGGCTGCTCCTTGGGTGATTTCAGCCGGGGAGGGGCGGAGTCCGCGCCCGACCTCCCAGCGCATTACGGCTATTTTGGCCTCGACTTTTTCGTGGATCAGGCCATCTTTGAGCTGGGTGGCCAGATAGTCCCGGACAGCCTCCGGGTCTGAGTAGCGGCTGTGAACCATAGCCGCTTCGTCCAGGGTCATGTCCGACTCCCAGTTATGCTCCACATAACTGATTTCCGGGTAATAGCCCATCAGCCACAAAAGGTTGAAGGCGCTGTAGAGACTGCGGCCGGCCGGCCGCAGGGTCTCGGTTTGGCTCATAACTTTGCGGAGACCGTCCTGGAGGGCGCTATGCTGCTCGGTCAGGGTGATTATCAGGCCAAAGCCGCGGGTGGCGGCCATCATTTTGACCAGAGTCTCTTTATCGCAGATGGCCGGGGTGCGGGAGGCCAGGCTGAGGTCAAACTTGTTTTCCCAGCCGAGCCGGGCCAGGTCGGCCCCGGCCCAGTCGAGCACCCGGAAATTGACCCGATCGGTCAAATTCCTATGGGCGGCGTTTTGCCGGGCCAGCTCAATCATTTTGGGCGAGAAGTCAAAAGCCTCTACCTGGGCCCCGGTCTCGGCCAGGAGAAAGGCGTTGTGGCCCGGGCCGCAGCCAATGTCGAGGGCCAGGCTGTCCGGGCCCAGCCCGCAGCTGGCGGCGATCCGCCCCATGAGGGCCCGCCGGTAAACTTTCGAGCCGCTGCTTTCCCGGTGCTGGTTAAAGGAGACCGCCCTCTGATCCCAGAAACTGGCCCGGTCGCCCTGGTCAGTCTGATCCAGGGCCCAGTATCGCTCAAAAAGCTCAATCGAGGGCTCGTCCATCAGGTGGCCGCTCCCTTCTTCAGGGGCCGGTAATAGGCACCGGCCAGGCAGGCCCGGCAGAGCGTCCGGCCGCCCTCCCGCACTTCCCGGCGATCCAGCACCTCGTCACCGCACTCCTGACAGATGGCCACGCTCTGGGGTTTGCCCGGGCGGTCGTCCGCCGACAATTCAATGGTCACTTCCTGCCATTCCATGATGTCGTCGTCGGTATATTTTGACCAGAAAGCCACCAGGTCGTCGTCCGGCCCGGCGTGGGCCGTCTTTTTGGCCGCCACCCGGAAAGCCCGGCCGGTGTTGAGATCCAGAAAGGACATGGCGGTTTTGCCGTAGGGCATGATCTTGAGCCGCCGCCGGCCAACGGTGCAGCCGGTCACGGCGTAGGCGGCATCGGCCGCGCAACGGTCGGCTTCCACAAAGACCACCAGGTCGCGCAGCTCCTCGCCCCATTGGCCGGCCAGGCCCAAAAGCTCCAAACCCTTGCGGGCCAGGCGCACTCCGATAATCTGCCCGCCGCAGAGGTGGCCGTGGTAGGCCACGGCCTTATCCAGGTCTTCCAGCCAGGTGGTCATCAATAAGCCCTCCCTAATCAATCAGTTATGTATTTTATTCTCTTTAAAAGTAAAGCAAACGGCCTCATTTGTCAAGTTTTAGGTTGAAGTCCGGGGGGAAGAGATATATAATAAGAAACCATTAAGGATTATTATCTACATTGTGTTTAACCCACGAAAGGAGTTAAAATGCGACAGCATTTTCCCAAAATCGCGGCCGCCGCTCTGGCGGCTCTGGCGGCTCTGGCCGTCAGCGGCCACCCGGCCGTGGCCGGTCTGGTGGCCGACTTGGAGCAAAAATCAGCTACCCTGAGTAAGATGGCCATTGAAAATCAAACCCTGGCCAAAACCGTGGAGCCCGGGCTCGGTCTGAGTCTGTCCGGCGCGGGCCTGAGCTACGCCGGGCCCGGGGGTCTGACCCTGGATCACCTGAGCCTCAAAAACAACCGGGCCGAAATATCTTTCAGCGGCGACCAGGCCCTTGATTCCAGCGCCTCCGGCGGGGGCGGGCGATTGGCCGGCCTGGCTTCCGTCACCTGGGCGGGCGGCCAGGTCAGCGGCAACTCGGTCATGGTCAACCGGGGCTCCCACAGCCACGGCGGCGGCCTGCTGATTGACCGGGTAGCCGAGGCCAGCCTCTACGGCGGCCTGGTTTTCAGCGCCAACCGGGCCGTGGTCAACGGCTTCGGCCAGCCCGACAACCCCGGCGCCCATGACGCCCAGGCCTCGGCCGCCCGGGGCGGAGCCCTGGCGGTTTATAATCAGGGCCGGCCGGCCGAGGGCCAAAAGCCTTTCCAGCCTTCCGAAGCAATGAAAATCAGCCTGTCTCAAGTCACCTTTTCGGCCAACAGCGTCCTGGCCTCGGGCGCGCCGGCCCAGACCGTCTCCAGTGAGTGTTTGGGCGGGGCGGTGGCCGTCATCGGCCATGTCGAGGCCAGTTTCAAGAGCGCCGAGTCCGGTTCCAAAATGTTCGTCAACAATCAGGCCATCGCCGAGGCTGACAGCGCCGGCTCAGCCCAGGGTGGCGCGGTGGCTCTCATTCCCAACACCGCCCTCGCCCAGAGCGGCGAACGCGGCCCCACCGCTATTTTTACCAATGTCATTTTTGAAAACAACCGGGTGGAGGCCCGGGGAGCGGCCAATCCTTTCAAGAGAGATATCCGGGGCGGGGCGCTCTTTGACCAGGCCGGCTTTAAGGGGCCGGACGGCCAGTGGCAGGGCCGGACGACCATAACCGGCGGGGCTTTCCTTCATAACCAGGCGGTCTCCACCCGGGGCGCTGGTGACGGCGGCCGGGCCCGGGGCGGGGCCATTTACTCCCCTAAAGGTCTCTCCCTGGAGGGGACTCTGTTTCAGGGCAACCGGGCCCAGGCCGCCCAGCGGCCGGCCGATGGGGGTGCCCTGGTTTTGAGCGGCCAAAATTCCCTTAGCAAAGTTTCATTTGAGGGCAATAGCGTTCAGAGCGGGCCTAAAAATGGTCTGGGGCAGGGTGGGGCCATCTCCACCCAGGGGCAGGTCGAGCTGACCATCACCGGGAGCCGCTTTGCCGGGAATACGGCCGCCGGCGCCCGGGCCGAGGGCGGGGCCATTTATCTGGGCCGAGGCGGCCGCCTCCGGCTGGTGGACACTTCTTTTACTGACAATGGCCTTCAGGGCCAGTCGGCCGAGGGCGGGGCCGTTTTTGTGGGCCCCAGCGGCCAGGTGACCATTGAAGTCAGCCCGGGCCAGGTGGTCAATTTCAGCGGCAACCGGGCCGGGGCCCCGGGAGAAACCGAAGCCCTCTTTTTCGCCGCGCCCCCGGAACCGGCCAAAGATGCGCCGGCCATCCCTCCGGGGGCTGAAAAAAAACCGGATACTCTCAGTGAACTGGCGGTCAAGGTGGCCCAGGGCGGCCATCTGAAAATGGATGACGCGGTCAGAGGCACCGAGTTTAAGGTGGTCAAAGATGGCCCGGGGCTCTGGAGCCTGGCCCGGGTTCGGGCCGCCGGCGGCGACTGGCTGATCAATGAGGGTCTGGTGAACCTGACCAGGTCTAAAGGGCGGCGGGCCGACTGGGATGTGGGGGCCGGCCGGATCATCTTTGGTCCCCAGGCCGCTTTGGTGCTGGATTTCAGCGCCGGTCAGCCGGCCCCCCGCCTGCAGGCCGCCGAGCTGATTATGGAGCCCGGCTCCCAAATCATCGTCCTGCAGCCCAAGCAGCCACCCAAGCCGACCAAGCAACCCAAAGGCCAGGCGGCGGCTCCGGAGAATCTGCTGTTGGAGCTGGGCTCGACCGGGGCCGGGCGGATTGAGGCCACCCTGGCCCTGACTGACTCTCTTGAAGGCGGCCAGATGGCCGCCGGCGAGTGGCAGGTGCAGGGCGGCGGCTGGCTGGCTCTCAGCCTGAAAAAGTGAAACAGCTAATCCAGCCCGGATAGGAGCCGCTTTTCCATCAAATCAAAACTGAGCCCGGGCTGGCTGGGCCAGAGTTGCTCGGCCAAGGCCTGGGCCCGGGGCAGCAGCGGCAGATCCTGGGGCAGGCGGGCGTAGGTCAGGGCCGGCCAGCCGGATTGGCGCAGGCCGAGCTGCTCGCCCGGGCCGCGCATCTCCAGATCCAGCTCAGCCAGGGTCTGGCCGTCATGTTCCCGGGCCAGGGTGCGGAGACGGAGAGCCGCCGCCGGGGTCAGCCGGGCCGGCAAGAGGAGACAATGACCGTCCTGGCCGCTCCGCCCCACCCGGCCCCGGAACTGGTGCAACTGGGCCAGGCCGAAGCGCTCGGCCCCCTCAATGAGCATGACCTGGGCCGCCGGGACATCCACCCCCACCTCAATAATGCTGGTGGCCACCAGAACGCGGGTCAGCCCCTGCCGAAAGCTGTCCATCACCTCGGCCCGGGCCGTCTGATCCAACTGGCCGTGGAGGGCGGCAATGGTCAGGCTCGGCCCGGCCAATTCGGCCAGTTGCTGCTGGAGGTCGGCCAGAGACGGCCAAAGGTCGTCAGCCTGGTCAGGGTCAGATCCGCTGGCCTCCTCAATGCGGGGAGTGACCAGAAAGCCCTGGCCGCCGGCCCGGATCAGCTCCAAAAAGCGGCCATAGGCCTCCTGGCGCTGGCCCGGCTCAAAGAGGCTGGTGGCCACCGGGCGCCGGCCGGGGAGCCGCCCCTCCAGGCGGCTGGTGTCCAGGTCGCCGTAGAGCATCAGGGACAGGCTGCGGGGAATGGGGGTGGCGCTCAGGGCCAGCAGGTCAACGGCGGCGTTTTTGCGGCGCAGGGCCAGGCGCTGACGGACGCCGAAGCGGTGCTGCTCGTCAATGACGGCCAGAGTCAGGTTTTGAAAAACGGTGGCCCGGGAGATTAAAGCCTGGGAGCCAATGGCCAGCTGAGTCTGGCCGTTGGCCAGACCAGCCCGGACAGCCCGCTTTTCTTTTTCCGAAAGGGAACCGGTCAGGAGCGCTGTTTGATAGCCCAGGGGCGTGGCCAGGCGGCTGAAGAAATCGTAATGCTGGCGGGCCAGAACCTCGGTGGGGGCCATCAGGGCCGCCTGGCCGCCCCGGCCCAGGGCCAAAAAGAGGGCCGCCCCGGCCACGGCCGTCTTGCCGCTCCCCACTTCGCCCTGCAACAGGCGGGACATGGGCTGCCTGGCCATGAGGTCGGCCGTCACCTCGGCGGCCACCCGCAGCTGCTCCGGGCTGGCCGGGAAGGGCAGAGCCCGCCAAAAAGACTCGGCGGCGGCCAGGCCCTCCTGGCTACGCGAGCGAGCCAGACTTGGCCCGGCCAACCGGCGGGTGCGGAGCATCATCAGCCGCCAGCAGATCAGTTCAAAAAGGGCCAACTGGCGGAAGGCCCGGGTCTGGTCCGGCCGGGGCAGGGGGCCGCTGAAGCCGCTGGGCGGCGCGTGGAGAGTGAGCAGGGCCTCAATCGGGTCGGTTAACTGGCCTGCGGTTGGCCGGTCGCGGGGGAAGAGCGGCGGGCAGCTGTTTAAAAGGGCCAGCGATTGCTCCATCAGCTTTCTGACCAGGCCGGGCGACAACTGGCCCACCGGCTGATAGACCGGCCGTATTTCCGGCCCGGCTTCGTCCGCGTCAGCCTCGCCGGAACCAAAATCCAGGTCGGGGTGGGTCATTTCCAGCCGGCCGCCATCCCGGCCGCTATTGACCCTGACCCGGCCAAAAAGGCGCAGACGCCGGCCCCGGGGCAGACTGCCGGCCAGCCAGGCCGGACAGTTGAACCATAAAAGAGTCAGCTCGTCGCCCTGGTCGTCAGCCAGCCGGCATTCCAGAAACCGGCGGCGGGCTTTGGCCGACCAGCGGGCCCGGGCGGAGATGACCGTGCCCTCCACCAGGGCCTCCTGGTCGGGCGCCAAATCAGCCACGGCCGTCGGCCGACGGCGATCCTGATAAAATTTAGGAGCCCGGACCAAAAGGTCGCCGGTGGTGTGCAGGCCTTCCGCCGCCAGATGGGCCAGGGTTTTGGGGCCGACGCCCTTTAAAGCGGACAGGGGGGTGGTAAAGGCGGGATGGTCAGGCCAGAGAAGCATCAGCTAAAAAAGGGCCCGGCCCTCTAATTGACAAAGACTGAGCGGTAGTAGCCCATATTTTCCAGCACCGCGCCCAGGCCCAGGGCCACTGATTTCAGCGGCTCCTCGGGCACCGTGACCTTGAGGCCGGTCTCCTGGGCCAGGCGCTGATCCAGGCCCCGCAAAAGACCGCCGCCTCCGGTCAGGTAGAGGCCGTCCCGGGTCAGGTCGGCCGCCAGCTCCGGCGGGGTCAGGCTCACCAGGCGGTTGACCAGGTCGATAAACTCGCGGTTAATATCGGCCAGGGCCTCGCGGATATCATCATCGGTCAATTCCACCACTTTGGGGACGCCCCGGCTGAGGTCTTTGCCCCGGCAGCTGAAAGTGCGGGTTTCGGTGAGGGGCATGGCCGAGCCGATGGTCATCTTGATGTTTTCAGCCATATTTTCGCCCACGGCCAACTGGTGTTTTTGCTTGAGATAGCGGATGATGGCCAGGGTGGCTTCGTCTCCGGCCACCCGGCGCGATTCCGAAACAGCCGCCGCCCCCATGGAAATGACCACGCCCTCGCTGGTGCCGCCGCCCACATCCAGCACCAGGCGGGCCACCGGGTCAGCCACGGCCAGACCCAGGCCAATGGCCGCCGCCAGAGGCTCGTCCACCAGGTGGATGGATTTCCCGCCGGCCTGCTCGGCGGCCTCGATGATGGCCCGCTTTTCCACCTGGGTGCTGCAGGAGGGCACTCCGATAACTATTTTGGGCTTAAAAAGGCGGCGGTTGCCGGCCCCGGCCAGGCTCAGGAAGGTTTTGATCATCTGCTGGGTCACGGCAAAATCATAGATGACCCCGCTCTTGAGAGGGCGGATGACCTCAATGCCCACCGGGGTGCGGCCCAGATAAGTCTTGGCCTCCTGGCCCACGGCCAGCACCCGGCGGGTGTCGGTTTCCAGAGCCACCACCGAGGGCTCGTCTAAAATAATCCCCCGGCCTTTTTCATAGATGAGAGTATTGGCCGTGCCCAGATCCATGGCCAGCCCGCCGCTCAGAGACAAGACCATTGATTACTCGTCCCCCTCTTCATCCGCCTCGGCCAGAGCCGAGAGGGCCATTTCAAGCAGTTGCTCCGGCAAATGCTCCTTGGGGCCGGAGCAGTCGCGGGGGTAGGAGGCCAGAGCGGGGAAGAGATCCAGCTCGGCCCGGCCGCTGACTCCGGGCAGGGGCCAGTTTTCCAGATTTTTTTTGAATTTGGCGATGAATGTTTTGGCTTCGGCCGCATCGGCCTCCGGGGAGGCCAGGGTGAAAACTCCGTAGGAAATATGTCCCATGCGCCAGGTAGGACGCAGACCCTCCTTGAGCTGGCCGGCGATGGATTTTAAAAGCTCGCCGGCCGCCTCCTGCCCGTATTCGGCGGCGAAAGAGCCCAGGCCGGCCGTGGCCAGCACAAACAGATCCAGGCCCTCGCCCTTGATGTCGGCCACTTCCAGCATATGGGCCATGCTGTCCAGAAAATAGGCCCGATGGGCCAGGCCGGTCTGGGAGTCGATCTGATCCAGCTCCATGACTTTGTGAATCAGGCGGTCAAGGTGAAACTGGGCGGCCAGACGATCCACCACGCATTCCAGCACTTCCCCCAAGGCCGGATCCAGGGTCTGGCCTTCAGCCCCGGCCAGCACCAGGGCACCCCGGGGCTGGTCGTTATACAGCACCGGCCAGCCGTAAAAGGAGCGCAGACCGTGAATGGGCTCATTTTTATTGAAAATGAAGGAATTGCGGCTGTCAGCCTTGAGGCTGTCAATGGCCAGGGGTTTGAGTTTGGTGTGGAGCCAGCCGGCCAGACCGGCGGCCAGGGGGAATCTGGTGGGCAGGCCCTCCGGCAGATTGCCGCTGCCAGCCACCAGGTAATAGTGGTTTGGGTCGCTGTTTTTGATCACCGTCAGAAAGGCCCAGTTCAGCCCGGAGAACTGCCGCACCAGGTCAAGAGCCGTGGACAGGCCCCCGCCCTCGTGGTCAGAGCGGGACAGACAGAATTCCAGGCCCCGCCACAGGGCGCAAATTTCGTTTTCGGGCGGTTCCGGCTCGGCAGCCCCGCCCTGGCCCTCACCGGTCGTTTTCCTGACCGCCGGCCGGCCGAAAAGACGTTGGCAGACTCTGGCTATATTTTGACCAAACTGGACTAACAATTTTGCGCTCTTATCAGTAAAAAAATACCGCTGTTTGGAATCCACCGCCAGCACACCGGACAGGCCCGGCAGGGGAACCGCCATAAAGGACTTGATGTTTTCGTCACAGGTATAAAATAAAAGTCGATCCGACTCGAAACTGACCTGATCGACAATCACCGGCTTATTGGTCTTGTAAGCCCAGCCCAGCAAACCATGACCCGGATGAATAACCGCGCCGGCGTCAATATTGCGGGAAAGGCTTCTAAAGGCTCTGAGAGACAGGGGGCCGCCTTCCTGGTCGGCCGCGAACAAAACCGAGCTAAACCCGTCAAAATTGTTGAGGCAGAGCTCCATCAGAGCCCCCAACTCGAAATCAGCCGCCTCCTCCCGGCGGCGACGATTAGGAATGAACGATATCCCCATGAATTCAGTATCAGCCTTAAAAGTCCATATTTAATTATAACACATTCATCAGCTAAAGTTAAATCCCGAAATTTCGGCCCCGGATTCAGAGGGCCGGCCAGGCTTCGGCCGTGGCTCGAGCTGAGGCGGGCCGGCCCAGGGCCTCTTCGATTCGGGCCAGGAGAGCCCAGGCTTCCGGGGCCGGCCGGCGGCGATCAAGCGCCCGCAACATGACTTCCCCAGCCAGGTCGCGGGCCGCCTCGGGCTGGTCACCGGCCAGTTGCCGCTCGGCCTCGGCCAGCAGCTGGGCTTCATCAGCCCGGAGCGGCCCGGGTAAAGGCGCGGTAAAGCTGTCCCGGGCGGGCCGCCCGGCCTTCTCCTTTTTGGTCAGATGGTGGCGGTTGGCTTTGATCCGGTTGAGTCCCCGGCGATAGTAGGTGAGGCCGGCCCGCTCTTCCAGGCGCAGGTCAGCTGGGCCGTCGGGTAAAAATTCGCCGGGGGCGGTCAGGATAAAGCCGGAGGGGGCCAGAGCCCGGCTCAAAATACCGGCCAGTTGGGTTAAAGCTGACGGCGGGGCCTCCCAGGTCAGTTCCCGGCAAAAGATGAAATCAAAGGCGCCGGAGAGGTGGTGGAAGGGCCAGGTCTCCGGCTCAAAGGCGTTGCCCGCAGCCAACCGGGTCGGGGGGGCCAGGCTGGTTTTAAAGTGGAAGCCGGCGGCCCGGGGGGTAAACCATTTCTGGCTGTAACCCTTCGGCAGCCAGTCCAGGTCAGCGGCGGCAAAGACCGCCTGCTCCGCTCTGGTCACGGCCTCGGGGTTGAGATCCAGCCCGTAGAGCTCGACCTGCCAGTTTTTGGCCCGGAGACCGGTTTCTTCCAGGGTGATGGCCAGGGAGACGGTTTCAAAGCCGGGGCCGCAGCCCAGGGAGAGCACCCGCAAACAGCGCTCTTGAGCCATTACTGACCATTCCAGCAATAGCTCGTGCATCACCTCAAACAGGGTGAAAGGGCGGAAAAAGGCCCCCTCGGCGGTCAGGGCCAGCGGCCAGAGGCGGGACCACTCCCCGGGCTGGCACCGGAGGAGAGCGCTGTATTCGGACAGGGAGGTCAGGCCCAGCTGGCTTTGGCGGTCGCGCACGGCCGCCAGAAATTTTTGCCGGCTCCGGGGGGTGTAGGCCACCCCAAAGTTAGTCCGGGCCGCTTCGAGGAGGGCGGAAGCCGGCGAGGAGTCAGGTGGCTGGGTCAAGAGGGTCATGCGGCAAGTCCTGGGTTGGAGGGGGCTTTTTTTTAGGCCGGGCGCGGGGTCTGGTCGCGGGCGGCGGAGACGGGCTGACCCGGCCCGGGGGCTTGGCCAGAATTTCTTTGATCAGCAAAAGATCCCGCCGGGTGGCCTCCAGCAGAGACCTGGCCGCCCGGAGCTGCTCTGGCTCCGGGGGCGCTCCGGAAGCCAAAAGGGGCCAGTCCTCCCGGGGGGCGCCTGGCAGGGCATCGCCAAGTTTATCGCCGTCCTCAAACAGGCGGCCCTGGCGGAAACCCTCCGGGTTCAGCCGTTTTTTAGCGCCGGCAATGGTGAAGCGCTCCTCGTAGAGCAGCCTCTTGATCTCCTGAAAAATCTCTAAATCACGGCGCCGGTAGAGCCGCTTGCGCGGGCTGACCTTCAGGGGCTTAATCTGGGGAAATTCCTTTTCCCAGAAGCGCAATACGCTAGTCTCCACCCCGAGCATTTCGGACAGCTCGTTAAGCTTATAAAAAACCTGTTCGGGGTCGTGTTCCATTAATGGCGTCCGTTCTTTAGAATTCCGGCTCCTCGTCTTTAAGTATTTTACGCAAACTTCGGCTCAAGGTAAAGGCCGGGCGGATATGGGCCGGAATGGTCACCTCCCGGCCCGTGGCCGGATTGCGGCCCGGCCGGGCCGGGGTCGGGCGGCCGGCCCAACGGCCCAGGCCGCTCAGAGTCACCACTCCGCCCTCGGCCAACTGGCCGGCCAGGGCTTCGAGAAACCCGTCGATAATCAGGCCGGCCTCCCGCCCGGACAGCCCCAGGCGCCGGCGCAGACGCGCAGTGATTTCCCGGCGGGTCAGGGCCTCGGGCCGCTCCTGGTCAGACATCAATCAGGAGCGCAGGGCGGCGCCGAAACAGCTGGTCAGGTCGGCCGTGATCCGGGCGAAATAGCCGTTGACTTCCTCATCGGTCAGAGTCCGATCCGGCGACTGGAAGGTCAGGCGGAGAGCCAGGCTCTTTTGGCCGGCCGGCAACTGATCCCCCTGATAGAGATCAAAGATTGAAACCTGGGCCAGAGGGTATTGGGTCTCAGCCCGGAGGCGGTCAATGACCTGGGCGGCCGGGACAGACTTATCCAGCAGCAGGGCCATGTCCCGCTCGTTGGGCGGAAATTTGCTCCAGGCGGCGAAGGGGCGGGGCTGGAGCCCGCCCTCCAGAATTTTCTGGCCATCCAGCTCAAACAGGTAAATCGGGCCGGCCGTTTCTTTCAGGCCAAAGGCCTTGGCCGCCCGGCGGTTCAAACGGCCCAGGTGGCCTAAGCGGCCGCCGCTGAAATCAACCAGGGCCGCCTCGGCCGGGTCATACCAGGGCGGCAAATCCTCAGAGGGGCCGAAGGTCAGGGCCAGATTGAGGGTTTCCCCCAAATCTTCCACTATCCCTTTGATATCCCAGAAATCTACCGTCCGGGCCGGCTCAATCCAGTGGCCGGGGGCGGAGAGGCCGCTCCACAGGCCGGCCAGGGTCAGGCGTTCTTCGGGCTGGCGATCCAGGCCGTTGGAGAGGAAGACCGCCCCCAGCTCAAAAAGGGCGGTTCGCTCACTGCCGGAGGACTGGTTGACCCGCAGAGCGTTTAAAAGGCTGGGGGCCAGGAGCGGCCGCAGAATGCCCTGCTCTTCGCTCAGGGGGTTGACAATGGGAAGGATGCGCTGACGCCAGATATTATCCTCCGGGAGGCCCAGCTTATCGGCGAAGTTGCGGTTGATAAAGGAATAGGTGATACTCTCGGACAGGCCCAGAGCGCAGAGGCGCTCTCTGACCCGGGCCCGGAGCGTCCAGGCTGGCGGCGGATCGTGGCGAACCACCGGCGGGCGGGGCAGCGTGGCCGGGAGACTGGCGAAATCCAGCAGACGGGCCACTTCCTCCCTCACATCCACCTCCCGGGTCAGATCCGGCCGCCAGGAGGGTAAAACGCAGGTGAGCTCATCGCCCTGGCCGTCGATGCTCAGGCCAATGGCCCGCAGGACTTTGATCATTTTTTCCGGCTGGTGGTCGGTGCCCAGATAGGCGTTACAGCGGGCCGGGGAAAAGGAGACCCGGGCCGGCTGGAAGGGGCGGGGGCGGCAGTCGATGCGCCCGGCGGCAATGGAGCCGCCGGCTGTTTCGGCCATCAGGCCAATGGCCCGATCCACGGCCAGAGCGCAGATTTCCGGGTCGCAGCCCCGCTCAAAGCGGTAGGAGGCGTCAGTGGACAGGCCCAGAGCCCGGGAGGTGCGGCGGATAGTGGTGGCCTGGAAAAAGGCGCCCTCCAGCAGGATATCGCGGGTGGTCTCTTTGATTTCCGAGTTGAGGCCGCCCATGATGCCGGCCAGCCCCACCGGCTTGCGGCCGTCGCAGATCATGAGATTGGTCTCGGCGGTCAACTCCCGCTCCTGGCCGTCCAGGGTGGTGAAGCGGGCGCCCCGGGGGTAAGTTTGGGCGATGAGGCGATGATCGGCCACCTCAGCCAGATCGTAGGCGTGGAGGGGCTGCCCCAGCTCCAGCATGACGTAGTTGGTGGCGTCCACCACGTTGCTTATGGGGCGGAGGCCCACGGCGGTCAGACGGTCGGCCAGCCAGTCGGGGCTGGGGCCGATCTTTACCCCGGTGATGACCCGGGCCACAAAGCGGTGACAGTGGTCAGGGGCTTCAATGGTCACTTGGGCCAGAGTATTGACCTCTGGCCCGGTGGCCGTCAGGGCCGGGGTGGGCCGGCGCAGGGGTCGATCCAGCAGGGCCGACAAATCCCGGGCCAGACCGAGGATGGACAGAGCGTCCGGCCGGTTGGGGGTGATGCCGATTTCCAGCACCCAGTCCTCCAGGTTGGTTATTTCCTTCAGGCTCAGGCCGGCTGGGGCGGTCAGTTCCATAATACCGGAGCGATCCCGGCTCAGGCCCAGCTCGGCCGCCGAGCAGAGCATCCCCTCGGAGCGGCGGCCCCGCACTTCCGCGACCCCGATGGTCAGGCCCCCGGGCAAAACAGTCCCCGGCCGGGCCAGAGGGGCCACCAGGCCTGCCCGGGCGTTGGGGGCGCCGCAGACCACCTGAAAGCGGCCCAGGTTGCCGGCTTCCACCTGACATATTTTCAGGTGGTTGCTCTGGGGCAGGGGCTCGACCTTTTCCAGCCGGGCCGAGACCACCTGAGCCAGGTGAGCCAGGCGGTCAAACAGGGCTTCCACCTCCAGCCCGGCCATGGTCAGCTTGTCGGCGATGAACTGAGGCGAAAGATCGCTCAGGTCAACGAAATCCTCCAGCCACTTGATAGTCGCTTTCATGCCAAAACCCCTTTAAAACTGCGTCAGAAAGCGGAGGTCGCTCTCGTAAAACATGCGGATGTCGTCCAGGCCGTATTTGAGCATGGCCACCCTTTCAATGCCCATCCCAAAGGCGAAACCGCTGACTTTATCCGGGTCATAGCCGACAAAGCCGTAAACGGCCGGGTCAACCATGCCGCTGCCCAGGATCTCCAGCCAGCCGGTGCCCTTGCAGAGCCGGCATCCGGCCCCGTGGCAGAGGACGCAGGCGATATCCACCTCGGCCGAGGGCTCGGTGAAGGGGAAAAAGCTGGGGCGGAGCCGGATTTGGGTATCCGGGGAAAACATGGCTGCGGCAAAGGCGGTCAGGACGCCCTTGAGGTCGGCGAAAGTGATGCCCTGATCCACCACCAGGCCCTCGACCTGATGAAACATGGGGGAGTGGCTGATGTCGGAATCGCGGCGGTAAGTTTTGCCGGGCACCACTACCCAGACCGGCGGCTGGGTCTTTTCCATGGTTCTGACCTGCATGGGCGAGGTGTGGGTGCGCAGGAGGAGCTCCCGGGAGACGAAGAGGGTGTCCTGCATATCCCGGGCCGGGTGATCCGGGGGGAAATTGAGAGCCTCAAAGTTGTAGAAGTCGGTTTCAACTTCCGGGCCCTCGACCAGGCTGAAGCCCAGGCGGGCAAAGATATCGCAGATTTCAGCGGCGGTGCGGCTGACCACGTGTTGGTGCCCGCGCGGCTGACGCCGGCCGGGCAGGGTGACATCCAGCAGGTCAGCTGCTCCGGCCTGGCGCTCCAGAGCCGCCGCCGCCGCCTGGTGGGCCGCTGTGATCGCCTGCCGGGCGGCGTTGGCCGCGCTCCCGGCCTCGGGCCGCTCCTCTTTGGGCAGGGCGCCCAGGGCTTTCATCAGCTCGGCCAGCCGGCCTTTGGCCCCCAGAAATTCAATGCGGGCCGCTTCCAGAGCCCCGGCCGATGGGGCGGCCTGGAAAGCCTGGAGGGCGCTGTCGACCGCCTCTCTTATCCTCTCAATAAGTCCCGAGCTCATGGCTTGCCTCTATAATAAAGAAGGCCGTTCGGTTCAGCCCGAGCGGCCTGGAAGATCCGTCCACTGAAATTTAATCAGGCGAAGGCGCCCCGGGCCGTCTGGACGAGCTGGGCGAAGCCCTGGGGGTCGGTCACGGCCAGGTCGGCCAGCATTTTGCGGTCAACCGCCATGTTGGCTTTGTTCAAGGCGTCGATGAGGCGGGAATAGGATGTCCCCAACTCTTTGGCCGCCGCGCTGATGCGGACTATCCACAGGGCGCGCATCTCCCGCTTGCGAACTTTGCGGTCGCGGTAGGCGAAGCACAGGCCGCGCTCAACGCCTTCCCGGGCTATCCGGTAAAGGAGACCCCGGGAGCCGCTGTGGCCCTTGGCCAGCTTCAGATATTTACTATGGCGCTGATTGGTTTTGACGCCGCCTTTAACCCGCATGATCCGTCTCCCTTATTATTTGGCGCCCAGATAGGGCAACATTTTTTTAATAGAGCCGATGTTGGCATCGTCCACCAGAGTGGCGCTCCGGAGGCCGCGTTTCAGCTTGGTGCTCTTGGTGGTCAAAATATGACGGGCAAAGGCTTTTGAGCGCTTGACCCGACCGCTGGCCGTGGCCTTAAAGCGCTTGGCCGCGCCGCGGTTGCTCTTCATCTTGGGCATGACTGCCTCCTCATATTCATTTTGAACTGGTGAAAAATTTATTTTTGGTCTTGACCTTGGCAGCCTTGCCCTTGAGGTCGCGCAGATAATAGAGCCTGGAGCGGCGCACCCGGCCCTCGGTCACGACTTCAATCTTGTCAATATTGGGCGAGTTGACCGGAAAGATGCGCTCCACGCCAATGCCGTAGGAAACTTTGCGCACCGTGAAGCTGGCCTCGGCCGCGCCTTTGTGGTGGCGCATGACCACGCCCTTGAAAACCTGGATACGCTCTTTGTCGCCTTCTTTAATGCGCACTGACACAGCCACGGTATCCCCGACCCGGAAGGGGGGCAGATCCAGCCTCAGCTGCTCCTGGTTAATATGGTAAATGGCGTCCATGGTCTATCGCACCTCAATCTTAATTAAAAATGATCATAATCAGCTTTAGCCGCCGTCAGGCCGCACAAAAAAATAATATAGCCCAAGTTGAGCCGTTTATCAAGATTTTTTTTGAGGCCGGTGGAGGCCGGCCAGAGATCGCACGGCTCCGGGCGGCAGGTCGGCCCGGGCCAGAAGTTCCGGCCTGGTCTCCAACGTCCTGGCCAGGGAGGCCTTTAAACGCCACTCAGCCACCTCCCGGTGGTGGCCGGAGAGGAGCACCTCCGGCACTCTGGCCCCCCGGAATTCCGGCGGCCGGGTGTAGTGGGGGTATTCCAGCAGGCCCGCCTGGTGGCTCTCCTCATCGGCTGACTCGCTCCGGCCCATGAAACCGGGCAAGAGGCGGGCCACGGCCTCTATCAGCACCATGGCCGGCACTTCCCCGCCATTGACCACATAGTCGCCGATGGATATTTCCTCATCGGCCAACTGGTCGATGACCCGCTGATCCAGGCCCTCATAGCGGCCGCAGATGAGGAGCAATCGCTTTTTCTGGCTGAGTTCCCGCACCCGGGTCTGAGTCAACCGGGCCCCCGAGGGGCTGAGGAAGATACGCCAGGGCTTGATCCGGCCTTTCGAGGCCGCCAGAATGGCCGCGCTCATGGGCTCGGGTTTCAGCACCATGCCCGGCCCGCCGCCGTAAGGCCGGTCATCAGCGGTGTGGTGGCGGTCGGTGGTGTAAGTCCGGGGGGTGGTCAGGCGGATCTCAATGATTTTTTTAGCCAGGGCCTTGGCCAGGAGCGACTCGGACAAAAAAGAGGTGAAGAGATCGGGAAAGATGGTTATAATATCAAATCGCATTTAATTAGTCCGCCAGGGCTGTTAATTTCCCAGAGTATACCCGAGGGGTGGCCGTTTAAGCAACTAATGAATTCTTCTCCAAAACCAGCGGCTGATCTGACTCTGATCGAGCATTTGGCCGAGTTGCGCCGCCGGCTGATCTGGAGTCTGGCGGCCATAGCCCTGGGCTGTGTAGTCTCCTGGGAGTGGGCCGCCGACCTTTTGACCGTCCTGCTCCAGCCGGTGCTGGAGGTCTTGCCGCCCGGCCAGGGCCTGATTTTTACCGGCCTGGAGGACGCCTTCACCATCACTTTAAAAACCAGCCTGTGGGCCGGGCTGATGGCCAGCTCCCCCTTCTGGCTCTATCAGCTCTGGGCCTTTGTCGCCCCGGCCCTCTATCCCGGCGAAAAAAAACGGGTGCCGGCCCTGGCCTTTCTGGCCTTTCTGCTGATGCTGGCCGGGGCCGCCTTTGCCTATTTTCTGGCTTTCCCGATGACCTTTAGTTTCTTCATCGCCTTTTCCACCGAGGCCCTGCAGCCTCTCCTGACCCTGGATCGCTACTGCTCCCTGGCCATGGGTCTGATTCTGGCCTTTGCCCTGGCCTTCCAGTTGCCCCTGGTGCTGATGTTTCTGGGCCGGCTGGGCCTGATTGACGCGGCCTGGCTGCGCCGGCAGAGGCGCTACGCCATTTTGTCAGCTTTTATTGTCGGCGCGGTGCTGACCCCGCCGGATGTCATCAGCCAGTGTCTTTTGGGCGGGGCTTTGATGATGCTCTATGAATTGAGCATCTGGCTGGTCAGCATTGAATCGGCCAGGGCCGGGGAATCAGCATGAGCGACTTGGTGGCGGCCACGGAAAAGCAGTTTGAACAGGATATAGAAACCTGGCTTGGCACCCAGGGCGGCTACCGGAAGGGCGACCCCAAAGCCTTTCGGACAGTTAAGGGAGGCTATTTTGGGTAAATGGCTACTGCCGATCCTGATACTGCCGGTGAACATTCTTGTATTCATTCCGGCTATTACCCTTTGGCTGACAGATTATCAATGGAAGGTCAATAACCCGGCATTTTTGGCTCTTGGTTGGGTACTGTTGCTTGTCGGGCTGGGGCTTGCTGCCTGGACGATGTGGCTTTTTCATTCTGTCGGGCAAGGGACGGCCGCCCCCTGGGATTCCCCCCGCAATCTTGTCATAGCCGGGCCATATCGCCATGTCCGTAACCCCATGCTGATCAGTGTGTTCATCATGCAGGTTGCTGAGGCGCTCCTGCTGCACTCCTGGGCAATCGTCATCCTTCTGGTCGTCTTTATCTTTGGCAATATGCTCTATTTTCCACTCGTGGAAGAAAAGGCTCTTGAGAAACGCTTTGGCGATTCCTATTGTGAATACAAACGGAATGTTCCACGATGGGTTCCGCGTTTACACCCGTGGCATTAAGCTTAAAATAACAAGCTTCAAATCTGGCCCATTCGTGCTCTGTTGATTTAGGCCCTGGGTTGTGTTACTCTCCAGTTATAAGGATTATTATGTCCGTTTATCCGTCTGTATATTTTTATTGATAATGAAAAACCATAAATTATTTAATCAATTTACATCTTTATCTGATAACAACATCTGGCTGATCAGTATTGAATCGGCCAGGGCCGGGGATCTATGAGCGAGCTTTTGGTCAAACTTCAGATTTTCGAAGGCCCTCTGAACCTGTTGCTGTGGCTGATCAGAAAAAATGAGGTGGATCTGGATGACATTCCGGTGGCCCTGATCACCGCCCAGTATCTGGAGTATCTGGAGCTGATGGAATCATTGAATATTGAGGTGGCCGCTGATTTTCTGGTCATGGCCGCCACCCTGATCAAGATTAAATCGCGCCTCTTATTGCCCCGCGAGTATGGCGATGACCTGGATAGCGATGCGGACGAGGCCCTCAAAGCGGCCATCATTGACCCGCTTTTGGATCTGATGAATCAGGGCCCGGACGGGTACCGGGGAGCGGCCGAAATTTTGCGCGGCCGCCACCAGCTCGGGCAGGATGTCTTTGTCCGCGGCCGCCACCCAATTGACGAGGAGCCGGATTCCGGGGCCGATGGCCCCCTGGCGGCGGCCAGCCTCTTTGACCTGGTGGAGGCCTTTCACCGCCTGACCAGCCAGCGCCAGGCCACCCCGACCTTAAACTATGTGGTGGAGACCAAGACTCTGAGCGAGCGCCTGGGGGAGATGCAGTCACTGCTTAGGGCCAGGGGTAAAGTGACTTTCGGGGAGATGTGCGCCGGCGACCGGGACAAGATGGAACTGGTGCTGAGTTTCCTGGGGGTGCTGGAACTGGCCCGGGTCGGCTTTCTCAAACTGTGGCAGAATCTGGCCGACTCGCCGGAGATCAACCTTTTCCTGGCCAACCCGGAAGCGGAGGTCAGCGGCCTGGAAGAGCTGGATTATTGAGGTCAGGGCTACAATTTGGCCGCCAGTTCAGCCACCATCCGGGAAAAAACATGGCCGGGCCGGCTCCAGACCAGGGGCCGGCCTTCCTCGGCCGAATGGGCCACCTCCAGGGCCAGGGGCAGGCTGGCCAACAGGGGGATGGCAAATTCCCCGGCCAGCCTGGCCGCCGCCAGCCGGTCGTGAATGGCCGTCTCCTGCCCGCAGGCGGGGCAGACATACCAGCTCTGGTTGTCAATCAGCCCAAAGGTCTCCCGCCCCACTATCTTAATAAAATTGAGGGCCTTGGCCACATCGCCGATGGATAGGCGGCTGCCGGAGGTCACCACCAGCGGGCGGACATCCGCCAGCATCTCCAGGGCGGTCAGCGGCTCATCCCCGGTGCCCGGCGGGGCGTCGATAAACAGGTAATCCAGATCGCCCCAGGCCACTTCCGAAAAAAATTGCCGGATGGCTCTGATCTTTCTCGGGCCGCGCCAGATGACCGCCTCATCCTGCGACTTGAGCAGCCCCTGGATGGTCACCACCTTCAGGCCGGACTCCAGGGTCAGAGGAGTCAGTCGGCCATCCTCGTCGGAGCTCAGCGGCCGCCCGGTCAGACCCAGGGCCAGGGCCACGCTGGGGCCGTGCAAGTCAATATCCAGCAGCCCCACCCTGGCCCCGGAGAGGGCTTTGGCGGCCGCCAGATTGACGGCTACCGTGGTTTTGCCCACCCCGCCCTTGCCGCTCATGACCAGGTATTGGCGGCCAATACGGCCCAAGCGGTCAGCCAGGGCCTTGCGTTTCAGGGCTTTTTCCAGATCGTTCAGGGTTACTAGGCTCATGGCGTCTCCCTTTTTTAGGTTGATAAATCAGATGTAAAGTTATATTTTATCATAAAGATTCCTGACCTGAGAGGTAAAAACCGGATGAATATGATTTGTAAACTGGCTGGCGCGCTGAGCTTGATGATGCTGGGCGGACTTTTCCCGCCAATGCGGGCCTGGGGCGCGGCTGAGGAGAGTTTTCTGCTGAATAACGGCCTGAAAGTCATCCTGGTGGAGCAGCCCGGCAGCCCGGTGGTCTCCCTGCGGGTCATGATCCGCACCGGCGCGGCTGATGAAAGCAGCCGCTCGGAATACGGGCTGGCCCACTTGATGGAGCACATGGCCTTTAAGGGCACCGCCCGCTACCCTGACCCCGGCGCCATTTCCGGTCTGGTGGAGCGCAATGGCGGCGACATGAACGCCTACACCTCCAGCGATTCCACAGTCTATTACCTCAACCTGCCCTCCGACCAGGTCATTCTGGGGCTGGATATCCTGTCTGACCTGGTTTTCCACCCCCTCTATGACCCCGGGGAATACGAGCTGGAAAAAGAGGTGGTCATTGAGGAAATCAAGCGGGGCCGCGATAATCCCGACAACCTGCTCATGGATGATTTTTTGAGCGCGGCCTACCCCGATCACCCTTACGGGCGGCCGGTCATCGGCTATGAAGAAACGGTCAGAAACGCCTCGGTGCAGGAGGCCCGGGCTTTCCACACCCGGCACTACCGCCCGGATAACGCCGCCCTGGTGGTCACGGGGGGCTTTGACCGGGCAGCGGTGCAAAAGGCCATTGATCGTTTCTACGCCGGCCTGGCCCGGCCGGAAGCGCCCCTGACCAGGACGCCCGAGCCGGGTCTGGCCCCGCCGGCCGGCCCGGTGGTTCACCTCAGCTATAATGACCAGGTGGCCCTGGCCAAGGTGGTCATTGGCTTTCGCGGCCCGGCCGGCCGCGACCCGGAAGCCCCGGCCATGGATCTGCTCTCCTCAGTCCTCTCCGGGGGCAAGGCCAGCCGGCTGACCGAAGTGATCAAAGACGAAAAGCAGCTGGTCACCGATATTTCCACCGGCTCCTACACTCCCCGCTACCAGGGCAGTTTCATGATCTCCCTGGAAACTGAGCCGGCCAAAGTGGCCCCGGCCATCGCCGCCGTCTGCCAGGAGCTGGAGCGGCTCATCGCCCAGCCCCCGTCTGACGACGAGCTGGGCCGGGCCAAAGCTCTGGCCGAAAAAGGTTTTGTCACCAGCCAGGAGAGCGCCCTGGGGCTGGCCGCCCAGATCACTGAATTTGAAAATATGTTCGGCGACTGGCGGCTGCGGGACGCCTATCTGCCGCTCTGGAACCGCACCGGCCCGGCCGAGCTGACCCTCAGCGCGGCCCGCCATTTTCTCCCTAAAAATATGACCATCACCGTCATGCTGCCGCCCAGGGATACCGGGGATAAAACCGCCGGCCCCACCGAGAAAGAGCTGACCGAGCTGGCCCGGCGCCTCTCGCCCCCGGCGGTGGCCGGGGCGGCCACCGCCGCGCCGGCCTTTCAGGAATTTAAGTTGGCCGCCGGCCCCCGCCTCCTGGTGATGCGGGATGCCACCGTGCCCCTGGTCAACGCCCGGGTGGCGGTGCTGGGCGGTCTTTTGGCCGAACAACCAGGGCAGGACGGTCTGAACAACTTTATGACCTCGGTCTGGACCAAGGCCACGGCCAAACGCCCGGCCCAGTCTCTGGCCCGGGCCATTGAGGACATCGGCGCTTCTATCTCCGCCTATGCCGGCCGCAACTCGGCCGGCCTGACGGCCACTTTTCTGGCCTCCAATCTGGATGAGGGGTTGCGGCTGTTTACCGAGGTGCTGACCTCGCCGGCCTTCAGCGCCGAGGATGTGGAGAAGGTGCGGCCGGAGATTCTGGCCCAGATCAAGGCCCAGGATGAGCAGCTGGGCGGGCGGGTTTTCCGTCTCCTGGCTAAAAATCTCTACCCGGGCGGCCACCCCTACAGCCGGGATCAACTGGGGACAGCCGACACCGTGACCAGACTGACTCCGGCTGATCTGAAAAAAAATTATGAGGAACTGGCGCGGCCCGAAGACATTATTATTGCCCTGGCCGGCGATGTGGAGCCGCTAAAGGTCAGGGAGACTCTGGAGACCCTCCTGGCCGGCTGGAAACCCAAGGGGCCGGGCCTGAAGCTGGCCGCCCCGCCGGCTCCGCCGGCCATCGCCAAATTTACGGAAATAACCGAGAAGCTGGATAGGGCTCAGACCCACATCGCCTTTGGCTTTCAGGCCGCCGGCCTGGGCACCCCTGACGGCCCGGCCCTGGATGTCCTGGCCGCCTACCTGTCGGGCATGTCCGGCCCTCTCTTCCGGGAACTGCGGGATCAGCAGAGCCTGGCCTACACAGTGCAGTGCGGCTATAACCCCGGCCTCAAGGTCGGCTCTTTCAGCTTTTACATCGCCAGCGACCCGCAAAAAGTCACCGCCGCCCTGGCGGGTTTCGATGACATCATCAAGCGCATTCAGGCCCGGCCCATCAGCCCGGAAGACCTGGAGGGCACCAAGCGCTACATCATCGGGGCCACCAAAATCCGCTTCCAGACCGTTTCCGGCCGGGCCGGCCAGGCCATTTTGAATTGCCTCTACGGTCTGGGCCTGGATTATGAGGATAAGCGGCTGGCGGCTATTGCCCAGGTTACGGCTGAAGATGTCCGCCTGGCGGCGGTCAAGTACCTTCAAAAAGACAGCGGGGTGCTGGTCATTTTAGGGAAAAACGAGTAGTTCGCCTTTAGGCGAAATCCGACGCGGGGATAATTATGAGGAACTTTTTGATTTCAGCGGCCATTTTTACTTTAGCCGCTTTAAGCTTAAATGGCTGCTATTACGCTGACCGTTATCGGTCGGTGGGCGTTGTTGGCGGCTCCGGCGTCTATTATGCGGATGAGGATGTGGCGGTGGGAACCGGCGGCTACGGCTACGGCTACGATTATGGCTACGATTACGGTTATTCCCGGCCTCGGGTGGTCAGGAGAACTGTGGTGGTGGATAGGCCGGTGCTAGTGGGGCATCCAGCCCGACCGCGCCGGGAAGTCAGAACCAGTGCGGCCCCGCCGCCGCGAGTGAAAAAAGCGGAGCGGAGAGAGATCAGGCGCAAGGCCAGACCAGCGGCCAGATCAGAGGAAAGGCGGGTCAGGCCTGAGTCAAGCGGCCACCGGCCGTCTCAAGCGGATCGGGCGGCTTCAGCCACGCGGGGTCAGGGCCGATCTCGCAATAAGGCGAATAAATAGCGGGAATACCGGAAAATAGCCTGATCGGGCCAGGGGCTGTCCGGTATTTTCGCTCAAATAGAATTTTATTTTATTCAAATATTGTAGTATAATGGGCCTTTCCACTAGATGTGGTGGTTACAAGATAGACTCATTGGCCGGACAAGGATTGACAATATGCGACTCACACTACGCAAATCTTTAGTTTCATTGGTGTTTTTGCTACTGATGCTGGCGTCTCTCCCGGCTTTGGCCGAGGTGGCGGTTCAGGTCATGTCTGTCCAGGACGAGGCGGCGGCCAAAATGGAGGTCAGCCGGCTGGTTGATCTGGGTGTGCCGGCCTTTACCCGGCCTGAGCAGATTCCCGAGCGGGGCGTCTGGAATCGGGTCTATGTCGGGCCGTTCGACACGGAAAAAGACGCCCAGGCCGCAGCTGAGACCCTGAAAAAACAGGGTGCCATCAAGGATTTTCTGGTCAAGGGCGGGGCCGCCCCGGCAGCTGTCCCGGCCTCTCAAGCTGTCGTTCCTGAAGGCGAAACCCCGGGCAACGAAACCTCGGTCATTGAAGACCCGGGCAACGAAACCCCGGTTCTGATTGAGGCGGCCCAGCCTGAGATACCCTCGACTCCCCCCCTACCGGTGGCCGAGACGCCCACTTACGGCGAGCCGGTGCAACCGGAGCAGGCCCGGGAACTGGAGTTGCCGGCCAATAATCAGCCAGAGCAGGCTAACCAGGCCCCGGCTGTCCCCCCCATAACCACCACTTACGGCCAGGCCGGGGCCGGGGCAGCCAGCCAGGGTGGCCTGCCGACCTATGGCCAGGCCGAATCAGCCCCGCCGGCACCCCTGGCTCAGCCGGCCCCGGCCAGGGGTTTGCCGCCGGGCTTGGCCCCCGGGGACAATTTGCCGGGTCTGGTGTTGGTAGGCCCGGAGGGTAACGCCCCCCGGCCGCCGGCCGATAATTCCACTTCCCAGTTGCCGCCCCTTCCCCCGGCCGCCGCCCCGGTGACCGCCGGCCCCCAGTCCTCGGCCGGGCTGTTGCTGGCGCCCTCGGCCGGCGACTATGGCGGCCAGAACCTGTCCGGCTTCACCATGCTGGTGGATCTGTCTTCCAGTATGCGCCGCATGACCAATTGCCAGGGCCGCATCAAGGAGGAAGCGGTGGCCTCGCTCCTGCGCAAGATGAATCACCGCATCCCCAATTATCCCTACACGGCCGCCCTGCGGGTTTTCGGCTATAAAATGGCCGTCACCCGCCTTGATTTCACCACTCTCTATTATGGCCCGGCCACCTTTAACCGCAATGATTTTGAAGACGCCATCGGCCGTCTGTCGGCGGCCGACTCCATTTCCCCCTTCGCCACGGCCATCAACTCGGCTGACGAAGAGCTCCAGAACATGGGCAGCCCCAAGGCGGCCCTGATGTTCTCCGACTTTGAGGAATCCATTGGCTCGGGCAACCCGGTCAAGAGCGCCGGCGATACCCGCCGGCGTTTCGACGGCCAGGTCGCTGTCCACACCTTTTATATTACCCGTTTGAACGAGGCTGAAAAGCTGGCCAAGAATATTGCCCAGGCCGGCGGCGGCCAGGCTTACGATATCTGCCAGATGATCAGCGACGATGTCGCCTTTGAAAACATGATGATGGAAATTTTCGGCCCCGGCAATTCCTCGCCCTGCGCCGACCAGGACGGCGACGGCGTCTGCGATGACGATGACCGCTGCCCGGACACGCCCAGAGGCGCGCCGGTGGATGAGCGGGGTTGCTGGATAGCCGCCTACTCTCAGTTCTTTGATTTCAACAAAGATGTGGTGAAATCCGCCTTCCTGCCCCGGATCCAGCATGCAGCCGACATTATTAATAAAAATCCCGGTCTGCCCACGGTCATCATCGCCGGGCATACGGATAATGTGGGCTCGGCCGATTACAATATGGGCCTGGGCCGCCGCCGGGCCCAGGCGGTCAGCGACCTCCTGGTTAAATACGGGGTCTCGCCCTCCCGTCTGCAGGTGGAATCTTTCGGGGCTTCCCGGCCGGTGGCCACCAATGACACCGAAGAGGGCCGGGCCCGCAACCGCCGGGTGGAATTCCACATCGGCCAGGTGGCCCGCTAACCCCTATTGATTCTAGATTAAAGTCCTGAGGTCTCCCGGCCGATAAATAATTGAGAAGCGGGCTTTTCGCCGTCTCAATCCTTCGGCTGGGAGACAAATATGAGCTTCCTTGACGCCCTGGCCTCCGATGGCCTGTCAGTCGGCCTCAGATTTTATAACGCCAAGATGAATATCCGGCCGGCCGGCTCCGAGACTTTGACCCCGGCCCATAACGTTGTTTCGACCCCTCCTGAACCAGCCACGCCGCCGCCGGCCAAAGTTGCCCCGGCGCCTCAGACCCCGGAAGAGCTGGCCGCCGGCCGGGCCGAGGCCACGGCCCTCCTGGCGGCCGAGGGGGCGCTGGGCTCGCTCCAGGCCGCTCAACAGCCGGTCAATAAAGGCCAAGAGGCCGAGCCGGCCCAGGCCAGGGAACTGAGTGAGGAAGAAAAAAAGCAGGTTCAGGAGCTGAAACAGCGCGACCGGGAAGTTCACACTCACGAGCAGGCCCACGTCAACGCCGCCGGCGGCCTGGCCGGCGCCCCGGTTTATGAGTATCAGGTCGGCCCCGATGGTCACCGCTACGCCGTGGGCGGCCATGTGGAAGTCCAGTCCACCGGCTCGTCCAACCCTGAGGAGGCCCTGAGGGAGGCCGAGGCCGTCAAGAGAGCGGCCACGGCCCCGGCCGAGCCGTCGGGGCCGGATCGGGCCGCCGCCGCCCAGGCTTCGGCCGAGATCAGCCGGATCAAATCTGAGAAAATGGCCAACCAGAGCAATGGCTCGCCTTTAGGCCAAAAGGTGGCCGGGGCCTACGCCGCCGTGAAGCTGGGGGCGGCTTTTAACGCCATCCGGCCGGTGCTGGCCCGGGTCTGAGTTTGGGTCTGAGTCTGCGGTCAGGAAGAAGGCCTGGGCTTGTCCGGTTTGATCTCTGACTCTTCAGTTTTGAGCGGGAGCGGTTTGTTGTTTTCAGGCGCGGGGGCCGGGCCGCCGGCTTTGTTGGAGGCGGACGCGCCATTGGCGCTTTTAACCGGCCCGACCGGGTTGGCGATCTTTTTAATGGCCGCCGGATCCGGTTTTTTATTGGTCAGCACGCTGGCCGCCTGTTTGTCGGCCAGGCTGAGAGCGGCGGCGTATTGCTCCAGAGTGAGCTGGCTTGGCTGGTAGTGGTCGGCGTTGGTTGCGGCCTCGGCCATGATTTCCTGGCATCTCTGCTGGGCGGTCTCAACTTCTTCCGGGGTCAGCCGGTGGCTGCTGCCTTCGTGGAGTGCCCCTTCAATGCTCAATTCCCCATAGCTGATGTGGCCGTAGACCTTGCCCGAGGCATTGATCTGGACATGCCGGAAAGCGGTGATGTCGCCGTAAACCGTGCCGTTCAGGATGATGCTGTCCACCAGGATGTCGCCGGTGATGATGGCCGTCTCCTCGACCATCAGGGTGCCGCTGGAGATGATCTGGCCGCTGAGCCGCCCGTCCAGGCGGATAACCCCGGTAAAGCACAGCCGGCCCTCCAGAGTGGCCCCGGCGGCGAAATAAGAGTAGCCCGGATTTTTTTTCTTGCCCCACGCCATAATTTTAATTAATCTCCCTTATGTTCCCGGTCAGGCCAGACGCTGGCGGTATTCATTGATGGTGCGGGTCAAACTCTGGCCGGTTTGATCCAGGAGAGCGCTGATGGCCGGGTCAGTCCAGGGCTCCTGAAAGCCTATTTCCCGGCGGCCGGTATTTTGATCCGCCCCTGGTTTTAGGCGAAATTTGGCCGACATATGGGTGTCATCGCCCATGAAGGCCAATAGCTGGCGGCGGCCCCGGCGGGCATCGTTAAAGCGGGCCAGAGCCTCCAGCAGAAAGAGGGTGTGGCGGGGGGTGGAGGGGTTCCAGACTTCCCAGCCGTCAATGTCGAGACCAGACAGCAGAATGGGCCAGAATTGGGGCGGGTGGGGAATGACCACCCCCCCGCCCAGAGAACGGGCCTCTTCAATGACCTCCTGGGGGGTATAAAATTCCTGAGGGCTGAGGTCGGCTTTGACTGTTTTCTGGATGGCGGTGATATATATGAGGGCCTGCTCCACCAGGGGCGATGGCGATGGCCCGGTGCGGGCCAGGATGAAATCCGGAAGCAACCTGTTTTTCAGCATCTCATCCCGGCCGCTGCCTATCAGGCCGGAGCGGTCAATCAGGGTTTTCAGGCGGAGAGCGTTCGCCCTGGCCAGCTGCACCGCAGGCTCAGTGACTGAGTGGCGCAGGGCCAATTGGGTCTGGGCCGCCCGGTCGTCCGGCTCGGCCAGCCGGGCCAGAATGTCGAGCAACTGATGGGCCCGGTAATTGTAGGTGCGATCCATCATGGCCAGGAAGGCGGTGGCCTTGGGCAGCCTGGCGGCCGGAAAGTGAATCAGGAGCTGCACCTTCATATTGTAGGCGCGGTCGTAGGCATCGGCCTCCACTCCGGCCCAGGGGCCGAAACTGAGCACCCGGTTATGCTGGGTGGGGATGGCCAGGTAGTTGGTCGCCCGGGGAAAGGCCAAGTCTAGACGCTGGCGGATAAGGTCGAGGGGCGCCCACTCCGGGTGCCAGTGAACGGCCAGATATTCCTCAGCCTGGGGGGCCAGCCGATCCGGCCGGCCGGCCAAGCGGCGCTCCTCGTCGTTTAGCGCCAGCGAGGTCAGGTGATTGAAATGAAGCCAGTCATCTTCATCCAGGGCCAAAGCGGAGTGGTCAGAGTTGGTGCGCATGACTTATGGGGATTCCTCCAGGGCCTCCTGCCGGTAATACTGGAGAAAGCCGGTGATGGAATTGGCGAGGAAATAGCGTTCCCGCCAGAGGTCGACCGGGGGTAAATCGTTTAGGGGGCGCAGGTAAGGGTCAGCGGCGAAAAGGCCGCTGACCAGGCGCTCCAGCAGGCTCTGGTCGCTTTCGCCGGGTCGGCGGGCCGCTTCCGGCCGGCGCAGATAGGTGTCCCAGAAAGACAGCTGGGTCAGGGCCAGGCGCAGACACTCGTGGAGCATCACCGGCTCATGGGTGTGGGCCGCGTAAACCAGCTCGTCCGGCTCCCGCAGCAGCCGATGGATGGAGGCATCCATCAACTCGGGGAAATAGCGGGGCGGGGTGGCCGGCCGGTTGAGCAGCCGGCCCTCGTGGAAATAGGGGCACCCCCCGGCCTCGCCGATAAACAGGGTCGGCCCCAGGCGAAAACTCAAATGATGGACAGCGTGGCCCGGAGTTTCCAAAATGGTCAGACCAGGGATGGCCGAGGCCGGGTGGGGAATGAAGCGATCCTGCTCCAGGGGCTCGGGGCGGCCATACATCTCGGCCAGCTCGCCCATGACCTCCCGGGTGCCGGCCCAGAGACGCTCCGGGGAGACCAGGTGGTGAATACCTTTTTCATGGGCCAGCACTTTGAGGTCAGGCCAGGCCCGGGCCAGATCAGCCAGCCCCCCGGCGTGATCCAGATGGATGTGGGTCAGGAGGACGAAATCAAGCGGGGTGTCGCCCAGGCGGTCTTTGACCCGCCGGGTCAGGCTTGGCCCGCCGGTGACCACCCCGCAGTCAATGAGAAAGGTGCGGCCAGCCCAGCTGGTCAGCCAGCCGCCGAACATCTCGCCGAATTCCGGGCGGTTGGGGTCGCCGTGGATAAATTCAACTAACATTTATCCAGTATAGCATATTATCGGCCCGGCTGGAAAGAGCCGGCTGAGCCAAGCCGGGGCTGAACATCTCTGTGGCCCGGCCTTAGCGACTCTCCTCTACTTCCACCAGCCCGGAGGAGATTTTTAAAACCCGCTGGCCAAACTGGCTGAGCTCCAGATCATGAGTCGCCACCAGCAGAGTCACGCCCCGGTCATTGAGCAGCGACATAAGGGCCATTATTTCCCGGGCGGTCTCCAGATCCAGATCACTGGTGGGTTCATCCGCGATGAGCAATTCAGGTGAATTCATCAAAGCCCTGGCCAGGGCCACCCGCCGTAATTCACCCCCCGACAGGCTGGCTGGATAGCTGTTGGCCAGATGGGCTACGCCCAGGTCGGTCAAAAGGTCGGCGGCTTTTTTGAGACTGGCGCCGGCCCGGGGCTGGAGATGAAAAGGCAGGCGCACATTGTCCACTGCGGTCAGATTGCCCAGCAGACTTTGCCCCTGGGGCACGTAGCCGATCTTCTCATTGCGCCACTTCGTCCGCTCCCGGTCGTTCATAGCGAATAAGTTGACCCCGTCAATCAGCACCTCGCCGTGGTCGGGGGTGAGCAAGCCGGCCATCATATTGAGCAGCGTGGTTTTACCGCTACCGGAGCGGCCGAGCAGACAGACAAAGTCTCCGGCTTCTAAAGTAAAATCCAGGCGATCCACGGGGATTAGTTCGTGCGTGTCGCGGTAATAGCGCTTGGTGAGTTCTCTGGTCTCCAGACGCATTATTCGCCCTCCCGCAAGGTATCGTAAGTGTCGTAACGGGTGATGGACAGGGCCGAATAGATGCTGGCCACCGGGCCGGTGGCCCCGGCGATGACCAGGGTCAACAGGAGGTAGCCAACAATGCCCGCCCCGGAAACCTGAAGGCGGGGCAGACCCAGGTTTTGGAAAATGAGGGTTCCGAAGGGGAAAATCACCAGGGCGGCCAGAACCAAGCCGGCCAAAGCCCCGCCCAGACTGATCAGGAGGGCCTCCTGCAGGAGCAGGCGGGCCAGCCAGGCGCGGGAGGCCCCGAGAAGGCGCAGGAGGCTCAGTTCCCGTTTCCTTTCATTTAAAGTGACCGAAAAAAAGAGGCTGAGCACCACCACGGCCAGCAGCCAGAAAACAAAGGCCGCGCCATAGACCAGGGTGGAAAAGTCGGCCAAACGCCTGGAGAGGTCGCTGACCATAGTATTGGTGACCACTAAATTAAGATCATACTCACTGGCG
>JAISJK010000139.1 GCA_031261565.1 Candidatus Adiutrix sp.
TGCATGATGAACTGGACGCCGCTGTGGCCGGGGCCTATGGCTGGCCCGCTGATTTGCCGGACGAGGAAATACTTTCTCGCCTGGTGGCTCTGAACGCCGAACGGGTGGAAGAGGAAAAAAACGGCCTTATCCGCTGGTTGCGCCCCGAATATCAGGCTAAATCCAAGGCCGAGCGCAACGCAACGCAGGTTGTTCTTGACTTTCCCCAGGTTGCTGCGCCTGAGCCCGCCCCGGCCCCAGCTTCCCGGTTGCCTTGGCCCGCCGCTCTGGTGGATCAGATGCAGGCGGTTCGCGGTATCATCGCCGCCCTGAAAGCCGCCAATACCCCTATCTCCGCCGAGGCCATCGCCGCCCACTTTGTCCGCGCTTCCCGCAGCAAAGTAGAGGAAATTTTACAGGCCTTTGACACGCTGGGTTTGTGACCGATTTTGAAATTCTGAACAGCGTCTTGACCTAAGCAGGCTATTTCGGCTATAATATGAGTGTATCAAATATTAGCCGATAAAGTGGGCCTATGTCATATATTAAGCGAACCATGGAAGAGGTATTTCTCGGCTTGAGCCGGGAATATCCAGCCATTTTGATTACCGGCCCCAGGCAGGTCGGCAAAACCACCATGCTTAAAAAACTGGCGGTGGAGCGAAGTGAAAAGCGGGAATACATCTCCCTGGACGATCTCAATGAGCGATCCCTGGCCAAAACTGACCCGGCCATGTTCTTCCAACTGCACAAACCGCCGCTATTTATTGACGAAGTTCAATACGCGCCGGAACTATTCCCCTACATCAAGCTGCACATTGAAAAATACCACCAGCCCGGTGATTTCTGGCTGACCGGCTCACAGCTTTTCAAGCTGATGACTGGCCTGCGGGAGTCGTTGGCCGGGAGGGTGGCCCTGCTGCACCTGGCCACCCTGTCCCAGCAGGAGATATACCCAGGCGGCGGCCCAGGGCCATTTCGGGTGGACTTTGACTGGCTGGCGGAAAGGCAAAGCAGAGTGCGGCCAGCGCCTGTTTCCGCGATATATGAGCGCATATTCGCGGGCGGCATGCCCGCTTTAATCAGCGGTCAATATACAAATCGGGCCACCTTTTACCAAAGCTACCTCGGCACCTATCTAGACCGCGATGTCAAGGAGCTCTCCGGCACTATTGATTCCCTCAAGTTTCTGAATTTTATCACCGCCGCCGCCGCCCTCACCGGCCAACTCGTCAACTGCAGGGCCATGGCCGATGACAGCGGCATTGATCAGTCCACCGCTAAATCATGGTTGAAAATCCTCGAAACGCTGGGCATTATTTTTTATCTGCACCCCTACTCCAATAACACCCTCAAACGAACCATCAAAACTCCGAAACTGTATTTTTTTGATTCGGGGCTCGTCGCCTATCTCACCAAATGGAGCAGCGCCGAAACTCTGCAATTCGGAGCCATGAACGGCGCTATTCTGGAAAATTATGTGGTGAGCGAAATCGTCAAAGGCTGGCAAAATGCGGGGCTAGAGCCGCATCTTTACTATTACCGCGATAAAGACAACAAAGAGATTGATATTATTTTGGAAAGTGACGGCAAACTGTTCCCGCTGGAAATCAAAAAAACGGCCACCCCCGGGAGCCAACTCGCGCGCGTGTTCAAAGTGCTTGACAAGTCGGCGATGGAGAGAGGCGCCGGCGCGGTGCTATGTATGGCGGAAAAGCTCGGCGCTTTGGACAGGAACAATTTGGTTGTGCCGGTATGGCTGGTTTGACCGGAGACCTCTCTACTCTATGGTTATAACCAAATTACAGTTTCACGGTGGTCGAGCCGCCCAGGGCATCATAAAATACGGCTTCGGCATCGATTAGGTGAAAAACGCCCAGGCGCGGCTTATCCGGGCCGCCATACATATCGCCCAGCACCGGCAGGGTCTTGACCGCCATAGCGAACACTTCCGGCCGCTGGTCAAAAACGGCCACGCCGTGCAGCCTCATCCACTGGCCGGTCTGGTTGACCGAGCAGATTTCCACCTTGGGGTTGATCTGCATCTGCTGAAACACTTCTTTTTGCTCGCCGACGCCGAAATAGATTTTCCCCTCAAACTCCATGACCAGGGCTAAAGGGCGCACTTTGGGCTGGTCGCCCTGGGTCGTGGCCATAAAAAAGACTTTATTGGTCTGTAAAAAAATCAACACTTCTTCCATTCTGGCCCCCCTAACTTGATTTTATTCCACCACTACTTTATCATAACCCAATACGACCCGATAATCAAATTTAGCTATCTGCCGATGGGGGGACTGTGCCTCAAAATAAAGTGCTGATTATTGACTATGGCTCGCAGGTGACCCAGCTCATCGCCCGGCGGGTGCGGGAAGCCGGAGTTTACTCCGAGATTTTGCCGGCCCGGGCCACGGCCGCTGAAATCAGGGGGGCCGACCCCGGGGCGGTCATCCTCTCCGGCAGCCCGGCCAGCGTGGCCGACGAGGGGGCCCCGACTCTGAGCCCGGCTGTGCTGGAGCTGGGGGTGCCGGTGCTCGGCATCTGCTACGGCCTGCAACTGCTGGCCCAGGCCCTGGGCGGCCGCCTGGCCCGCTCGGCTGACCGAGAATATGGCCCGGCCCGGCTGGAAGTGACCAACCCCAGCCCCCTCTTTGAGGGCCTGCCCGCCACCGCCCGGGTCTGGATGTCCCACGGCGACCGGGTGGATCAGCCCCCCCCGGGCTTCACCGTGCTGGCCGCCACCGGCGATATCCAGGTGGCCGCCCTGGGTGATGACAGCCGGCGTCTCTATGGCGTCCAGTTTCATCCCGAGGTTCACCACACCGAGATCGGGGCGGGGCTGCTCAAAAATTTCCTGAAACTGGCCGGGTTGCAGGCTGACTGGAATATGGCCTCTTTTGTCGAGCGCACTCTGGCCAGCCTGAAAGATCAGATCGGCGACGGGCAGGTCATCTGCGCCCTGTCCGGCGGGGTGGATTCCACGGTGGTGGCCGTGCTTTTGAATAAGGCCATTGGCCATAACCTCCACTGCATCTTTGTGGATAACGGCCTTTTGCGCCAGGGCGAGGTGGCCGAGGTGCGGGACAATATCGCCCGTCACCACCACCTCAACCTGACGGTGGTGGACGCCTCCGAGCTGTTCCTATCGCGGCTGGCCGGGGTGGAAGACCCGGAAAAAAAGCGCAAAATCATCGGCCACACCTTCATTCAGGTCTTTGAAGAGGAGGCGGCCAAGCTGGGCCGGGTGGATTTCCTGGCTCAGGGCACCATTTACCCGGACGTCATTGAGTCGGTCTCTCCGCTGGGGTCGTCAGTGACCATCAAGAGCCACCACAATGTGGGGGGCCTGCCGGAAAAGATGAATATGGCTCTGGTGGAGCCCCTGCGGGAGCTTTTTAAAGATGAGGTGCGGGGGGTGGCCGCTGAGCTGGGCCTGCCCGAGGAATTTATCTGGCGGCAGCCCTTTCCGGGCCCCGGCCTGGCTATCCGGGTCATTGGGCCGGTGGATCGGGCCATGCTGGAGACCCTGCGCCGGGCCGACGCCATTGTGCAGGAGGCCCTCAAAACCAGCGGCTGGTATACCAAAATCTGGCAGGGCTTTGCCGTGCTGTTGCCCTTAAAGACGGTGGGGGTGATGGGCGATGGCCGCACTTATGAAAATGTGGTGGCCATCCGGGCGGTCAACAGCGTGGACGCCATGACCGCCGACTGGTCCCGGCTACCCTATGATTTTCTGGAAACCCTGTCCCGGCGCATTATCAACGAGGTTAAGGGCGTTAACCGGGTGGTTTACGACATTTCCTCCAAGCCGCCCAGCACGATTGAGTGGGAATAGATGCGAGAAGAGTTACTATGAAAAGTTGTGTATGGTAAAATGAGAAAAGTACGAAATCAAAAACTTCCCAAATTATAAATAGAAAAATTTTACCCATTTGGGATTCCGGCGATAATAGCTCCCTTAGCCTAACAATCTTCGACTTGCTTGATTCTCGTGATTCCTATATTTCGCTAAAGCAAGCTTCAGTATCGGCGTTGTGGATGGGACGCAAGAGGTGGTCGGCGTTGCCCCTGATGAAATTCCTGTTTTATGTGACAGAATTGCAAATGC
>JAISJK010000035.1 GCA_031261565.1 Candidatus Adiutrix sp.
CGGCCCCATAGCGAACCAAGGGGGGAATAATTCGGCCTGTTTGTGGTTTTTAAAGAAAATCATGTTCATGGCCTCAACTACTCAAATTTAAAAGATATTATAACATGATTGCTCAAGCGTTGTCAAGAATATTATTTACACTAAACACAATAATTTCATCATATTATCAGATAAATTAGGCAAATTGACTTTTTGCGAGACCATCATTGTTGACCCAGCGTGAACGGTTACGATTATCTCAAGCCGACCGAGGACGATTTGCCCCCCTGGTGATAATGATCCCCGCATACCGGCCGGGTGATCCGCTGGCCTCTCAGGCGTTCCAGGGGGCCATGAAATCCCGGGCCGAGCCGCCGGCCTCCAGATGACGGATCAGGGCGCTGCCGAAGACGGCCGCCTCCGGGCGATCCGCCGGCGAAATGGCCTCCAGTTGCGCGGGCGAGGACAGGCCAAAGCCGAGGGCCAGAGGCAGGTCAAAAGCCTGGCGGGCCCTTTTCAGGGTGTCCGACACTTCCGGGGGCAAACCAGCCCGTACCCCGGTGGTGCCCATGACCGAGACCACATAGACATAGCCTTTAGCCCCGCTTTGGGCGTAGGTGCGCATTTTTTCCAGACTGGTGTTGGGCCCCACCAGGGGGATGAGGGCCAGCCCCTGGCCGCCGAGGGCCTTGAGCCAGGGAGCGTTTTCCTCCAGGGGCAAATCCGGCGCAATGAGCCCGTGGACTCCGGCCTCGGCCAGTTGGCCGGCCAATAATTCCAGACTGCGGGCCATGGTGGCCTGGGCGGCCGCCCCGGCGGTCTCGGCCGCCGCCGCTTCCCAGGCGTATTGGATAAAGGGGTTGACATAGCCCATCAGCACCAGCCCGCAGCGCAGCCGGGCCCGGTGGCGGGTCAGGCCGGCCAGGATGAAATCTAGCCCGCCGCCCTGCTCCAGCGCTTTCTGGCTGGCACCGGCCACCACTGGCCCATCGGCCACCGGGTCGGAAAAGGGGACGCCGATCTCAATAATGTCGGCCCCGTTGTCGGCCAGCTCCAGCAGGTGAGCCCAGAAATCAGCGGCGGTGGGGAAGGCGGCCGGGATAAAAGGCACTTTGGTCAGGCGGCCCTGGGCTTGATTGTCCTTGATAATGGTGGTCAGAAATGAGTCGCTCATAACTCCTCCCCCTGTTTGGCTAAAGCGTCTTTGATAATATCCAGGTCTTTGTCCCCCCGGCCGGAAAGGCAGACCAGGACGGTGCGGCCGGACAGAGCTTCAGCGCTCCGCAGAACCCAGGCCAGGGCGTGGGAGGATTCGAGGGCCGGAATAATGCCCTCAGCCCGGGACAGCCGCCGGCAGGCGGCCAGGGTCTCGGCGTCGTTGGCCAGTTCATAGCGCACCCGGCCAATGGCCTGGAGATGGGCGTGTTCCGGCCCCACCCCGGGGTAGTCAAGACCGGCCGAGATGGAGTGGGAGGGCAGCACCTGGCCGGCCCGATCCTGCAGCAGCATGGACAACTGGCCGTGGAGCACCCCCGGGCGGCCCAGATTGAGGGGCGCGGAATTATAGCAGCCCGGCTGGCCCGTGCCGGCCGCCTCCACTCCGACTATCTCCACCTCCCGGTCATTGATAAAGTTGCGGAACATACCAATGGCGTTGGAGCCGCCGCCCACGCAGGCCGCCACGCAGTCCGGCAGGCGGCCGGTCTTTTCCAGCATCTGAGCTCTGGCCTCCCGGCTGATGACGCTTTGGAAATGGGCCACCAGCGAGGGGAAGGGGTGGGGCCCGGCGGCCGTGCCAAAGCAGTAGAGGGTGTCGCCCTGGTGGGATATCCAGTAGCGCAGCGTTTCGTTGATAGCGTCCTTGAGAGTCTGGGTGCCGTCGGCCACCGGCACCACCTCGGCCCCCAAGAGGCGCATCCGATCCACATTGGCGCTCTGGCGGATCACATCCACGGCCCCCATAAATATTTTGGCCCTGAGCCCCAGGCGGGCGGCGGCCGCCGCCGTGGCCACGCCGTGCTGGCCGGCCCCGGTCTCGGCAATCAGGCGGGTTTTGCCCATCTTCCGGGCCAGGAGGGCCTGCCCCAGGGTGTTATTGACCTTGTGGGCTCCGGTGTGGAGCAAGTCTTCCCGCTTGAGCCACAGGGACAGGCCCAGCTCGGCCGAAAGCTTGGGGCAGAAAGTCACGGGGGTCACCCGCCCGGCAAAGTCGCGTAGCAGCTCATCCAGCTCCACCTCGAATTCCGCCTGGCCCAGGAAGCGGCCCATGGCCTCCTCCAGCTCGGTCAGGGGCGGAATCAGGAGTTCGGGCACAAACTGGCCCCCGAACTGGCCGAAATAACCTTTCATCTAGATATCATCCCTTCCTGTTTGGAGAGCGGCCAGGGCCTCGCTCACCAGATTGTGATCCTTGATTCCGGGCGACCTTTCCAGACCGGAATTGAAATCAAAGCCCCAAAGGCCGGGCAGCCGCAGAGCCCGGGCCTGGGCGGCCAGGGCCGGGGTCAGCCCCCCGGCCAGGAGCCAGGGGCGGGGCGGGGTCAGGCTGCGCAAAAAATCAAAATCAAGGGGCCGGCCATGTCCGCCGCCGCTGGCGCCGGCGTCGAGCAGGAAAAACCGGGCCTGGCCTTCATACCTGTTCAGTTCCTCAGCCAGGTCGCCGGGCGTGGTGAACCGCTGGGGCCAGAAGACTTTGATCACCCGCTCCGGGCCGACGGCCCGGCAAAACTTTTGATCCTGTCCACCGTGGAGCTGGGCCAGGTGGAGCCGGGCCTGGCTCATAATTTCCAAAATTTCCGCCGGACTCTGCTGGATAAAGACGCCCACCCGCCGGGCCGGGCCGGTTTCGCAACCGGCCGCCTCGGCCGGGCTGACCTGGCGCGGGCTGGCCGGGTGAAAGATGAAGCCCACGGCCCAGGCCCCGGCCTGAGCGCAAAAGGCGGCGTCGGCCGGGCGGGTCAGGCCGCAGATTTTAGCCTGGCAACTCACCCCAGGCCCGCCCTTAGTTTTTTTAAAGATTCGGCCGGCTGGCCGCCGGCCATGAGGGCGGTGCCGGCCAAAATGGCGGTGAAGCCGGCCTCCCGGGCCAGCCGCAATTCCTCCGGCCGGTTAAAGCCGCTGGCCGCGATCCACAATTCCCCGGCCGCCCGGGCGTGCTTCTGAGCCAGACTCAGGGAGCGACGGAGATCCACCGACAGGTCGGCGAAGTCCCTGGCGTTGGCCTGGATGATTTTGGCCCCCGAGTCTCGGGCGATCTCCAGATCCGTCTCATTCAGCACCTCCACCACAGCCTCCAGCCCCAGGTTCTCCGCCTCTTCCCGCAACTGGCGCAAAAGGGCGGCCGAGGGGGTCAGGCCGACAATCAACAGCACGGCTGAGGCCGGAGTGGCCGCCGTGGCCCGCACCTGGAGGAGGTCAAAAATAAAATCCTTGCGCAAGAGGGGCAGAGACGCGGCCTCGGGCACGGCCCGGGCCTCGCGGATAAAATTTAAACGGCCTTTGAATTTGCTCTTTTCAGTCAGGATGGACATGGCCGTGGCCCCGGCTTCGGCGTAAGCCCGGGCCACCCGGCCGGCGGCCAGTTCCGGGGCGATGTCGCCCTGGCTGGGCGAGGCCCGCTTATACTCGGCGATAATGGCCAGGCCCTGGTCGGCGGCCGCTCTGGTCAGGCTGAGGCTGAAGGGCGGCCGCCGGCCAGCGTAGGGCGGCGGGAACCCCCGGCTCTCCAGCCTCTGGAGAGCCTTGATTTCCAATCGTTTGGCCTCCCGGAAGCAATTAAACGTGGTCAATGAGCGCCCCCGGTCTGGAGCACGTTTTGCCCGGCCCCGCCCTCCACGGCCCGGCGGGCCTCGGCCAAACACTCGTCAAAAGTTTCCGCGCCTCTGGCCACATAAATACCCATGGCCACATTCAGGGTCAGCATGTCGCGCATGGGCCGGGGGCCGCGCCCGGCCAGCAGCTCGCGCAACACGGCCACGCCTTCCTCCGGCCCGGTGATGGCCAGTTCCTCCGGCCGGGCCGGGCTGAAGCCGTATTGGGCCGGATCCAGGCTCATTGGGCTGATCTGGCCGTTATCCACCACAAAGACAGTGGCCGGCCCCAGGGTGGTCAGTTCGTCATAACCACCGGCCCCGTGAATGGCCACGGAAAAGCCGGCCTCCATGCGGGCCAGGGCCCCGGCCAGGAGGGCCGCCGCCGCCGGGTCGTGGGCCCCGAGGAAACTGTGAGCCGGCTTGGCCGGGTTGACCAGGGGGCCGAGAATGTTGAACATGGTGCGGATGCCCAGCTCTTTGCGCACCGGCATGATATGGCGGAAAGCCGGGTGATAGTTGGGGGCGAAGAGAAAGGCGAAGCCCTGGCGCTCCAGCAGCTCCGGCACTGACTCTGGCGGGGCGTTTAAATCCACGCCCAGCAGTTCCAGCACATCGGCGCTGCCGCAGCGGGAAGAGACCGACCGGTTGCCGTGCTTGACCACTTTGTGGCCCAGCCCGGCCAGGATCAGGGCCGAGCCGGTGGAGCAGTTGAAGGAATTGCGGCCATCACCGCCAGTGCCCACAATATCGAGCACCGGGCCGGGCAGGGGCGGCAGGGGCACGGCCCGGTCTAAAATGGCCGCCGCCGCCTCAGCCATTTCCAGCGCCGTCTCCCCCTTGGCCCGCAGGCCCATCAGGAGAGCCCCGGCCTGGGACGGGTTTAATTCGCCGTCCATCAGCCGGGCAAAGAGCTGGGCGGCCATTTCCCGGGTCAGATCCTGGCCCCGGGCCACTGTGTCCAACAGGACGGGGAGGCGCAGGGGCGTCTCCTCAAAAACGGCGGCCGAGGGCGCGGGGGCAACCGAGGCCCGGCTGGGATCCAGCCGCAAAAAATTGGCCAGGAGATCGGGCCCTTTGGGGGTCAGCACCGACTCCGGGTGAAACTGGAGTCCGACCCAGGGCCGGTCGTTGTAGAGGAGGGCCATGACTTCGTTTTCAGCGGTCTGGGCCGTGACTGTGAAGCGGGCCGCCGGCCGCACCAGGAGGGAGTGGTAGCGCCCGGCCTCAAAAGGGGCCGGCAAGCCCTCGAAAAGCCCCTGCCCGTGGTGATTGACCGGGGAGGTCTTGCCATGCATAATCCGGTCGGCCACATAGATTTCAGCCCCGGCGTAGCGCCCCAGCAACTGGTGCCCCAGGCAGACCCCAAGGATAGGGACTTCCGGTTGCTGCTCATCCATGATTTTTAAAAACTCCAGGCAGAGACCGCTTTCCTCGGGGCGACCGGGGCCCGGGGAAATGCAGACCCGGCTCAGGCGGCCGCTCCGGGCCAGGCTCAGTATTTCCGGGTCGTCATTTTTCAGAACCAGGGGCGGCTGATCCAGCATCTGAAAGGCCTGCACCAGATTGTAGGTAAACGAGTCATAGTTGTCGATCAGCAGGAACATAGGTCACCTCCCAGGCCCAGGCCCGGAGCCAGAGATTGCAGAGCGGCCCGGCCTTTTTGCAAACACTCCCGCCATTCCCGCTCCGGCTCGGAATCATAGACCAGCCCGGCCCCGGCCTGCCAGAAGACCTGGCCGCCCCGGGCCCACAGGCCCCGGATGGTGATGCCCAAATCAAGGCTGACGGATTCTTTATCCAGCCCCAGCCAGCCCAGGGCCCCGCCGTAGGGGCCGCGCGAACAGGCCTCCTGCCCGGCGATGATCTCCATGGCCCGCACTTTGGGGGCGCCGCTCAGAGTGCCGGCCGGGAAGGTGGCGCTGATGATATCCACCGCGTTGCGGCCTTCGGCCAACTGGGCGCTCAGGTGTGAGGTCAGGTGCATGACATGGGAGAAGCGCTCCACCTCCATGTAGCGGTCAACCTTGACCGTGCCCGGGGCGGCCACCCGCCCGAGGTCATTGCGGCCCAGATCCACCAGCATGACGTGCTCGGCCTGCTCTTTGGGGTCGGAGTAGAGCTCCTCCTCAATCAGGTTGTCCTCGCTCGGGTTCTGGCCCCGGGGGCGGGTGCCGGCAATGGGGCAGAGGCGCAGGCGGCCCTGGTCGCAACTGACCATGACCTCCGGGGAGGAGACGGCCAGGCTGAGGTCAGCCTGCCGCAGAAAGAACATATAGGGCGAGGGGTTGATCTGCCGGAGGCGGCGGTAGACGTCAAACAGGTCGCCGGTGAAAGAAGCGGAAAACTGGGTGGATAGGACCACCTGGATAGCCTGGCCCTGGCGGATGAGCTCCCGGATATCCGTGACCGCCTGGACATAGTCGGCCCGGCTGAAAGAGGTGGTCACCGGGCCGATCCCGGCCGGGCCGCCGGCCACCCGGCGGGCCGGGGGGGGTGGCGGCTCCGCGTCGGTCAGGGAAATTTGGGACAGGTGATTATAGGTGTGGTCAAAGAGGTAGATATGGCCCGGCAGGCCGAAGACGCCCTCGGCCTGGGCCGGGGGGATGACCTCGGCCAGCTTTTTTTCCATCAGGCCGGCCGCGCCATAGCCTAGATAGCCGTAGAGAGCCCGGGTGATGGGCGGCAGGGCCGGAAAAGACGGGTCAGCCTCCAGGTCAATGGCGGCCAGAAGCTGGCGCAACCCCTCCAGATAGGGGAGACCGTCATATTCCCTTAAAGGGGCCAGCCGCTGATCATTGATGGTCAGGGCCAGGCGGCCCTCCCGACAGCCGGCCAGGAGCAGGAAATGGCCGGCGGCCAGGCTGTAGCGGCCCCAGCGGCCGTCCACCTCGGCGCTTTCCAGGAGGACGCCCTGGCCCTGGCCAATGCGGCCCAGAAAAAGGCCGATGACTGTTTCCACATCGCTGTCGAGGGCTTGGACGCGTTGTTTGAGCGTTATTTTCATGTCATCTCCTTACAAGATAGGGACTAAAGGGGCATTTTGAGCAATAAAAAAAGCCGCCAAGCTGTCGCCTGCGGCCCGAAGAGGTAATTTTTTATCAAAACAGAATAAAACTCAGCCCTCCCGAGAACCACAGGTTAAGGAGCGCCACCACCACTGAGTTGTCCGAGCTGAGAGAATCATTTAAGTGACCTGTCTAGTTAGTCCAATTGCCTGAAAAATATAGCACCGGGGCCGGCCGCCTGTCAAGCTAAAATTTGCTGATTGGCGGGCCAGCGGCTGGAAGACATTAACTTATGAATTCCATTGATTAATTATCTAAAATAAGGTATAATTTGCCCCACAAGCCGAAATTGAAGAGAGCGATGTGCCGAAAAAAACCATTCATCTCATATCCTTGGGTTGCGCCAAAAATCTGGTGGACAGCGAGCGGTTGCTGGGCTCGGCCGTCCGCAATCTGAAACTGAGCCCGGTGGCTGAGCCTGACCGGGCCGACCTGATCATTATCAATACCTGCGCCTTTCTGCAAAGCGCGGTGGAGGAGGCTCTGGCGGCCATCATGGAGGCCGGAGCCCGGAAAAAGCCGTGGGCCAGGCTGGTGGTCATGGGCTGTCTGCCGGCCCGCTATCGGGGTGAGGCTGATCTGACCGCTGGCCTCTCTGAGGTCGACCTCTGGCTGAGGCCGGATCAATACCCTGATTTTGAAGCTCAGGCGGCCGCTCTGCTGGGGCTGACGGTCAAGAAGATTTCAGCCCCGTCCTTTGATCCTGGCGGCCTCCCGGCCGGGGCCCGTCGACCGGGCACACCCTTTTTCCGGGCTTTTTTAAAAATCGCCGAGGGCTGCGATCACCACTGCACTTACTGTCTGATTCCCCATCTGCGCGGCCCCTTGCGCAGTTACCCGGCCGCGCAACTTGTGCGGGAGGCCGAGGATCTGGCCCGGGGCGGGGTCAAGGAGCTGACCCTGGTGGCCCAGGATCTGACGGCCTACGGCCAGGATCTGGGTGCCCCCGACCCCTTGCCGAGCCTCGTCCGCAGGCTGGCCGAGACCCCCGGGCTGGCTTGGCTGCGCCTTTTATACGCCTACCCCGAGCGCCTGACCGAGGCCTTGGTCAAAGACCTGGCCGCCATCCCCCAGGTGGCGCCCTATCTGGATCTGCCCTTTCAGCATGTGGCCCCCGATATCCTGAAACGCATGGGCCGGCGGCGGCTGGAGCCGTTGCGGCTGGTGAAAAACCTGCGCCGCTGGTGGCCGGGGCTGGCCCTGCGCACCACGCTGATGGTCGGCTTCCCCGGCGAGACCGAGGCCCACTTTCAGGCCCTCGCCGAGTTTGTGTCCGAGGCCGCCTTTGACCATCTGGGCGTTTTTAAATTCAGCCCCGAGCCGGAGGCCCCGGCCGGCCGGTTCCCGGATCAGGTGCCCCAGGCGGTGAAAGAAAAGAGACGCCGCAGCCTGCTGGCCCGGCAGCGCCGCATCGCCCTGGCCGGGAATAAAGACCGCCTGGGCCGCGCCTATCCCGTGCTGGTGGAGGGCCCGGCCCCGGACAGCCCCCTGGTTATGACCGGCCGGGCGCCTTTTCAGGCCCCGGAGGTGGACGGGCTCATTTATTTTGACGGCCGGCAGCCGGCCCCCGGGGAAATTATCGAAACCCGCTTGATTAAAGCCGGGCCTTATGACTTGGTCGGCCGGCTGACCAGCGGCTGATTTTTAGGCCCGGTCTTCATTCGCCTAGGCCGAGGCCGCCGCCGCCAGACGGGCGGCTTCGATCAACTTGGGCATATTGATTTTGCCCAAGGGGGTCAGGGGTATTTCCGGCAGAAAGATGAATTGGCGCGGGAAATACAGCTCGGGCTGGCCGGCCTCCTTCTGGGCCCGCCACAACCGCTGAAGATCCGGGCTCGGCTCATCGGTGACCAACACCAGCTTTTCACCCCGGGTCTCGTCCTCCAGGGCGATGACCGCCTGGGGCCGGCCCGGCCAGAGGGCGATGACCACTTCCTCCACCGCAGCCAGGGAGACCATTTCGCCGCCGATTTTGGCGAAGCGCTTAAAGCGGCCTTTAATCCAGACAAAGCCGTCCTCGTCAATATCCACAATATCGCCGGTGTCATACCAGCCATCGGCCGGGGGCACGATCACCCCGGGCTGCTCCGGCCGGATGTAACCCAGCATGACATTGGGCCCTTTGACCACCAGGCGGCCGCCGGTGGTCACCCCCTCCACCGGCTCAATCCGGGCTTCCAGGCCCGGCAACAGCCGGCCAACCGAGCCGGCCCGGTAGGCCAGATGGCTGTTGACCGTCAGCACCGGGGCGCACTCAGTGGTGCCGTAGCCCTCGAAAAGCCTGACCCCCAGTTTTTCAGCATACAGGGCTTTGGTTCGGGGCTTGAGTTTTTCAGCGCCCACCAGCATGATCCTCAGGCTGCTGAAATCATAGGGGTGGGCGTTGCGGCCCCAGGAGGAGGCGAAGGTGTCGCTGGCGATGCACATGGTGGCCCGGGTATCGTAGATCAGCTCCGGCACGGCCTTGGTGTGCAACGGGCTGACATAGTTGAAACAGCGCATGCCGTTCCAGATAGCGGTCAGCACGCCGGTATTCAGCCCAAAGGCGTGGAACATGGGCAGGGCGTTAAAAAAGATGTCGTCTTCATTAAGCGCCAGACAGGTGCGCATCTGGCGGATGTTGGCCAGTAGATTCTGGTGGCTCAGAGCCACTCCCTTGGGCAGGCCCTCCGAGCCGGAAGTGAAGAGGATCAGGGCCGGGCTGTCGGCCGGGGCCGGCCGGCCGCGCCAGGCCCAGGCCGCAATATGGTTGCCCGGAGAGGGTTGAAAATCTTCCAGGCAGACCAGCCTGGCCGGCAGACTCCGGGCCAGCTCGGCTTGGCCGGACGACTCCAGAAAGGCGCGGGAAGTGACGACCGTGTTGACCTGGGCGGTGGCCAGGGCCGAATTCAGAGAGCCGGCTCCCTGAGTATAGTTGAGCATCACCGCCACCCGGCCCCCGGCCCACAGAGCCAGGAGGGCCACCACGCCGTCCACCGAGTTGGGCAGCAGCAGGCCCACCTTTTCCCCGGGCCGGCTCAGGGCGGCCAGATGGCGGCCCAGCCGTTTGGCCCGGCTTCGCAGCTCCCGGTAGCTGGCCGGCTGGCGGGCCGCGTCCTCCAGAATCAGCCGGCCGCCCCCGCACTGTCTGGCCGTTATTTTGAAAGATGTCCACATATTCCGGCGGTAGTCGCTGGTTTCAAAGAGGCCTTCCTGCATCAGCCGCAAGAGGGCCTCCCCGGCCAGGTGGCGCTGATCTTTCTGCTTGGCCCCGGTCTCCGGCCCGAAATTCAGGTGGCGGGGCTTCATGACCACCATGCGCACCGGTTTGGCCGGGCCATGGCGGAGAGTCTGGCGCAGACGGCCAAAGCGGGTGTATTGCGGCCCGTCAATGACCACCGGCAGGATAGGGGCCCGGCTCTTGACGGCGATCAGGCCCGGGCCCTCGTAGATCTTCATCAGGCTGCCGGTGGTGGTGATGCGGCCCTCCGGGAAAATCACCACCAGGTCGCCCTCGTTTAAGGCGTCGATCAGGCGCCGGGTGGCCAGGGGCTGGTTGGGATTGACCGGCAGGGCCTTAAAGCCCCGCAACAGCAGTCGCAGCCACCAGGTCTGGGCCCAGTAGCTGTCCACGGCAAAGGTCAGTTGGCGGGGGATATAGACCACCAAAAGCACCACATCAATAAAAGAGGTGTGGTTGGCCACCAGCAGGGCCGGGCCGCCTTTCAATTCTTCCAGATGCTCCAGGCCGGAGACCCGGGGATGGTAAACGGCTTTCAGGAGGAGGCCGGCCAGAGTGCGGAGGCTTTCAGCCGGCAGGAAGTAAAGAGTCAGGCCGGTCACGGCCACGGCGGTCAGGGCCACCAGGGCGAAGACATGGTGCAGCCCCAGGCCGGCTTTGGTCATCAGCATGACTATCAGGCTGGCCAGACAGATGAACAGGGCGTTTAGGATATTGTTGGCGGCGATGACCCGGGAACGCTCGTGGGGGGCAGCCCGATGCTGGATATAGGCGTTCAGGGGCACCACAAACACCCCGCCGGTGACGCTGACCAGGAGGCAGCCCAGGCCCAGGCGCAGATAGCCCCAGTTTTGGAGAAAGGCCGACAGGCTGACCGGGGCGGCCGAGCCAGAGGGGGGCGCGGGCAGATACCAGATGGACAGGGCGAAGAGAATGATAAACAGGCTCAGAAAGGCCGAGGCCACCGGGGCCAGAGCCGCGCTGACCCGCCCCGCCAGCAGCCCCTGGGCGCTGAGGGCCCCCAGGCCCACTCCCAAGGCGAACATGGTCACCAGAAAAGTGTTGACCGCCGGGGTGCTGTGCATGACCGTGCCGCAGAGAATCGGGATCTGGGTAATGAGAATGCTGCCCACGGCCCAGAACCAGCTGATGGCCAGAATGGCCAGCCACATGTCCCGCCGGCCCTTGATGGAGGCGACTATTTCGAGGGTGGAGGCGGCCGGGTTGGGGTTGATCTGGAGCCCAAGGTCGCCCGGAGCTGATTCAGGCTGTTTTAAAGCCAGGTAAAAACCGGCCCCGGCCACCAGCACCAGGCCCGCCGGAAGGAAGATGGTTGCCCCCCCCCGGCCGGGTCACCAGCCAGGAACCGGCCAGGGTGCCCAGGACAATGGCCAGAAAAGTGGCCGCCTCAACCAGGCCGTTGCCGGCCACCAGATCCTCCTCGGCCAGCACTTCCGGGAGCAGGCCGTATTTCAGGGGGCCGAAAAAAGCTGACTGGGCGCCCATCAGAAAGAGGGCGGCCAGGAGGGCGTTCAAATTGCCCCACCAGAAAAAGGCGGCGGCCAGGGCCATAATGGCCAGCTCAGCCCCTTTGGTGATCTTGACCAGCCGCGACTTGCGCAGCCGGTCGGCCAGCTCCCCGGCCAGAGATGAAAAGAGGAAAAAGGGCAGCATCATCAGGCCGGTGACCAGAGCCCCCAGGATGGTTTTGCCCGGGCCGCCGGAAATATCGCTGAAAGCCACCAGGGCGATGAGGGCCGAGCGGAAAAAGTTGTCATTAAACGCGCCCAGAGCCTGGGCGCCGAAAAGGGGCCAAAAATTTTCCTGGCTCAGGAGGCGGCGCAAAGAAGTCATTATCATTATTTCCTCAGATATTTCTAGTCCAGCAAAGTCCAGGGCCAGGCGGCCGGGGGGAGGGCGGTGAACCGCAGCCGCTCCCGGCTGACGGGGTGGTCAAAACTTAATGATTCGGCCCACAGGCCAATGGCCGGGCCGCCATCAGCCAAATCGTCAGCAGCCAGCCGGCTGCCGTATTTATAGTCGCCGGCCACCGGCCGCCCCAGAGCGGCCAACTGAGCCCGGATCTGATGCTTAAAGCCGGTCAGCAGCTTGATTTCCAGCAGGGTATAACCCCCGGCTGACCGCCGGGGCCGCCACTCCAGGACGGCCGGCCGCCCCTCTTCCCCGGGCCGGGCCGGCCGGGTCAGGTGGCCGTCGCGGATCAGAGTCTGATCCAGGCGGCCTTCGGGCCCCTCCAGCCGGCTCTGGATCAGGGCCAGGTAAATCTTGTCCACCGTGCGCTCCCGAAACTGGCGGCTGAGCCGGGCGGCGCCTTTGGAGGTCTTGGCCAGGGCCGTCACCCCGCCCACCGGTTGATCCAGCCGGTGAATGAGCCCGACGAAAGCCCGGCCGGTCTTGGCCCGCCCCAGGTAGCCCCGGGCCCAGGTCAACAGGTCGGGCCGGGGGCCGCCGTCCGGCTGGGCCATGTAGCCCGGCGGCTTTTGGACTATCAAAAGGTGATTGTCTTCGTATATAATGGCCGGCGGGAGCATGGCCTATTATATAGGTTTGGTTGCTATAATAAAAGGTTAAAAATATGACCGCTTACCGCGACATAACCCCCTCCAGAGCCAGCCTGGAGAGTGAATTCCGCTCCGCCGGGCTGGCGCTTAGCCCCCGGGAGGCGGATTCTTTCTGGCGTCTCCACCTGCTCCTGGCCGAGCGCGGCCCGGAGGGCGACCTGACCCGGGTGCGCGGCTTCTATAACCTGCTTTACAAACACTATATCGACGGGGCCATGGCCGCCGAATTCATCAGCCCCGAGGGTCTGACCATGGACCTGGGCACCGGGGCCGGTTTCCCGGGCTTGCCCCTGGCCATCCGCCGCCCCTCCTGGCCGCTTTTGCTGGCCGAGCCCCGGGGCCGCCGCCTGGCTTTTATGGAAGAGGCGGCCAGCCGGCTGGGCCTGGACAAGGTGGAGTTTTACCCCCACAAGGTCGGGCCGCGCTTTGACCGGCCCATCGTCAATTTTATCACCCGTGATTTTGAGCCGGCCCCGGCCAGCCTGATCCGGGCCTCGGCCATCATCCCCCCGGGCGGGCGGGTTTATCTGATGAAGGGGCCGGCGGTGGATCAGGAGCTTAGGGAATCGGAAGAGCTACCGGAATGGTCTGATTTTGAGCTGGAAGATGACCGGGCCTATGTCCTGGGCCGGAGCGGCCTCCGGCGCCGGCTCATTACCTGGCGGAAAAAAGAAGGGGCCGCCAGACCGGCCCTGGCCGCCCCCTCTTATAGAATTACGGAGATCGCCAGCCGGGAAAACCCCCGCTATAAAAACTGGCTGAAAGCTCAGACCGGGCGGGGCTTGAAGAAAAACGGGCAGGCTCTGATCGCCGGGCGCAAGTTTATCAGAGAAATTCTGGCCGCCCACCCCGGCCGGGTGGCCGGGCTGATCGCCCGGCGGCCGGACGAGCTGGAGGGCCTGGAGGCCCCTCCGGGCTGCCCCGTCTATCTGGTGCGGCCGGAAATTTTCCCGGCCCTTGACCTCTCCGGGGCCGGCCCGCCGCTCCTGGCTCTGGACATTCCCGAGCTGCCCCTTTGGCCGGGAACATTGGCGGCTGGTCTGACGGTTTTCCTGCCCTTTCAGGACCCGGCCAACCTGGGCACGGCCATCCGCACCGGCGCCGCCCTGGGGGCCAAAGTGGTGCTGCTGAAAGAGGCGGCCAGCCCCTGGCACCCCAAAAGTTTGAGAGCCTCCGGGCCGGCCGTGCTGGCCGCCGACCTGAGCCGGGGGCCCGACCTGGCCGCCCTGGCCGCTCTGGACTGGCCGGAACTCCTGGCCCTGTCGCCCACCGGGGCCGACCTTCTGGCGGCGGATTTGCCGCCCCGGGCCGGTTTTGTCCTGGGCCTCGAAGGCCCGGGGCTGGACCAAGCCTGGCCGGCCGAGCGCCGCCGGTCTATTCCCATGGCCCCCGGGGTGGAATCCCTAAACGCCGCCGCCGCCCTGGCC
>JAISJK010000052.1 GCA_031261565.1 Candidatus Adiutrix sp.
GTGCAGGAAATGAAACTATGACTCTGGGTGGTTTCTTTTTACAGACCGCCTGATCATAGCATAGCGGTGCAGGAAATGAAACTATGACGTCACAGACGACGGTCACGGCCCAATTGGAATCATAGCATAGCGGTGCAGGAAATGAAACTATGACGATTGATTTTAGCCAGGCCGGCAAAGGGGCATCATAGCATAGCGGTGCAGGAAATGAAACTATGACCAACCCAGCCATCGGCCACAGACCATGTCCATCATAGCATAGCGGTGCAGGAAATGAAACTATGACATGCGGCCCTGGGCTATGCGTCGCCAATCAATCATAGCATAGCGGTGCAGGAAATGAAACTATGACATCATATTACGTCACGTTTGAGGTCTACACGATCATAGCATAGCGGTGCAGGAAATGAAATACTGAAACATGAGGGGGACAACTATATCCCCCGCTTAGTCGGCCAGAGCCATGATAATCAAAACAATAATGGCCAGCTTAGCCAAATCCAAAAGAGTTCAAACATTTCTCACTACCTGAGAGGGGAACATGGATAACCTATCAAGCTCTGCTTCAGCTCGACTCCCCGGCAGCAACTGACTTTTTGAAAGCGGGGCGTATGAAGTGGTCCCCATTGTCAAGACCAAAAAGTGCAAAAAATGCACATTGCTTTTTTCATCGGCTTCACTGTTAACGAGAGCGCTTACATTTCTTTTCCCTTGGTATACACTTGATGTAACCGAACAATGGCTATAAGGTAACAGCATGAGGAAGGCGAAAGCACTTTGCAAAAAATGCAAAGTGCTTTCGCCTTCCTCGTGTGCGTGGGGACGAACTGGAGCATTTACGCAGACGCGACCAACCGGGCGGGTATTCTACTGTGCCTTTCCTCAAGCATGTTCGGCGAATAAAAGTTCTCCATCCCTCTGGTGGAATTTGCATATTTTGCAAATTGCTTTTTCGGTAGCATCGCCATTGGAAGAAACCACCCCGGCGGCGGGGCACCGCCACCCCTCCAGAGGAGGGGAATATTAAGGCCGCACACAGCTTCTGTATTCCTCTCCCAGGGCCTCAAAATTTCGCAGCTATTCCTTCCACAGATTTGACCGCCGCTTCGCCCGCCTGGCTGGCGACGGCGATGAACTTGTGGACATTGAAGCCCAAATTTTTAAAGGAGCCCAGATAGTGGCCCAGCACGCTTTGCTCATACAGGGCCGGGTCAGGCTGGCCTTGAGTGATGATGAATAACAATTGCTTGCCTGGGGCCAGGCGGCTGGGCTTGGGGTTGACGCCAAAATCCGGCAGCAGATAGGAAAAGGTGCGGTCGATGAAGGCTTTGAGCTGGGCCGTGACCTCGCCGATGTAAATGGGGCTGGAGAGTATAACGCTGTCGGCCTCGGCCACTGCGGCCAGCACCTGGGTCAGATCGTCCTGCACGGCGCATATTTCCGTTTTACTCTTGCAGGACATGCACCCCTGACAGCCCTTGAAATTCAGATTGTTGAGTACGAAACTCCTGACTTCCGCCCCGGACACCGCTTTGGCGGCGGCCTCAGCCAGTTGGCTGGAATACGATTCTTTACGGGGGCTCCCCAGAATAGCGACTACTTTTTTCATAAAACCTCCCTGGCGCACTAGGCGCGTTTTGTCAATCACCCACAGGCGGGTTTATCTGCCAAAATCAATTTTCCAGATAGTGGCGGCCACATTGGCCAACTGTTTCTGGCGGGCTTCTACTTTGCGATCATCCCAGGTCTCATAATGCTCAGCCACCGCCCTGGTTATCTGGAAGGCGCTTTGACGATAAGCAGCCAGCTTGGTGGGGTAATCCGCATTACCCAGATCACGGTTAGCGGCTGTTTCAAGAAGAGTCATATTGCCCAGACGATATAGTAAATGCTCCTGGGTGGTCTCGTCTATGGCCGACCAGGATTCCGTTGGATTTTCCGGCAGGATGTGCTCCAAGCTGATTCCAGCGCTTTCAACATCAAAATCCTGCCCGGAGCGCTGACGTTCCAGCTCAAACAGGATATACCGCGCCACCTTCCTGTTGCGGCTGGTCGTGGTGCGTAATTCCTTTTCCGTAAAAGCTGTTTTAAACTGTTCATCTTCCGGGTAAACCGCTTTCAGCGCGGTAAGCACATCATAAATTTTGCGGTATGTCCCGTCAGATATTTTAAGGGCTATCTCATTATACAGGCCCTCCTGGTCATGGGTCTGCTGGTTGCATATAACATTGTAGCGAAAGGAAACTATCACCAGAGCTTTAATGATGCGGGTAAAAGCCGCTCTATCCTTATCAAAAAAACTGGCATGGCCAGCCAGGAGGATGGGCAGCGGCTGCTGCACATTAAACAGGTGTAGGCATTTAAGAGCCTCTCTTTCATCACGGTTCCATGACGGGTCGATGGCCTCGCGCAGGGCGGCGAAGACGCCAGCCGCCAGATCAAGCCCCCGGAGCAGCTCAAAAGCCTGCTCCCTGGCGGTGACCGATTTTTTTATAGTTTTAAAGAGGTCGGATTTACGCACGAGTTTATGACGGCTGTTCCAGAATACGCGTAAGAAATCCTGAAAGCTATCGTTCCCCAAAAGGCTGACAATGTTCTCCCAGCTATCTTCCAAAGTTTTCATCTCCGCTTCATCAACATTTTCCGCGCTAATAAGCGAAAACAAATGATTTTTAAGGAGGTCAGAGGCAGAAAGGCGCACCCCTCGGGCATTGAGGGTTTCAAACACCTTAAAGGCGTTAAGCTCATCGGTCACGGTGATGACCGTAAAAAACAGCTTATCTACCAGGGTATCCAGAAAAAGGGTCAAGTCCCGGCCGCTACCAGGCCGCTTATCAGGGAACATTTTTACAACGCGCTGGCCATACCACAAAAAGGCCTTGCGCAACTGATGTTCAGAGGCGTTTAACCCCCGCAGGGGTAAGCTTCCCAGGGGAATCAGATAATTTTGGTAAAACCGGTTATTATGGCGGTTGAGCTCCAGTTTGGATTGCGAAACCAAGGTTACCGGATCAAGAAACCCTATATAGCTGTTTTGTAACTGTTCTTTGCGCTTTAAATTGTTTTCCGCATCCTGCCCGGCCTCGGCCAGCTCTTTAAGGCGTTTGAGCATAGCTAAGATCATCAGGCTGATGGTGGTCAACCGCTGTTGGCCGTCAATAATGTCAAAACATTTATTATCCGAGGATTGCAAAACGAGATAACCCAGGTAATGCGCCGGGTCTCCGTCCGGCTCGCCCATATCCAGAATATCCTGCCAGAGGTCATCCCACTCATCTTCAGTCCAGGAATAGTCTCGCTGAAAGGGCGGCACGCGAAACCTAAGGCCATGGCCTAACAATTGCCGGAAGGTTCTATTAGACGTATCAAAATTCATGGCCATGGCCTAAAATCCCCCTCAATCTCACCAGCTCAGAATAGCCGTGCCCATCAGCATATAAATCAGCAGGCTGACCACATCGTTGACCGAGGTGACCACCGGGCCGGAGGCCAGGGCCGGGTCTATTTTCACGGCTTTGAAGAACAGGGGGATCACCGCCCCCAAAATGGTGGAGACCACAATGGCCGTCACCACCGAGGCCCCGACAGCCACCCCCAGGCGCACCACCGACTGAATCAGCCCGGAGCCCAGGGCGATGACCATCCCCAGGATGGCGGCTATGATATAGGAAATCCGCACTTCCCGCCAGAGATTGGGCCAGACCTTGCCCTCGATGATGCGGCCCATGGACAGGCCGCGCACGGTGATGGTGGCCGACTGGGAGCCCACCGCCCCGGAGAGGCCCATGACCATGGGCACAAAAGGTATCAGCAGCACCTGGATCTCGCTCAGGGAGACCTCGAAAAGCTTCAGGATGGTGGCGGTAATGAAGCCCCCCACCAGATTAAAGACCAGCCAGGGCAGCCGCAGAGTGGCGATCTTGGCCGGGCCGCTGGTGTAAACCTCTTCCTCGGAGGAGCCGGCCATCCGGTAAAAGTCCTGGTCAATCTCCTCATGCACCACATCCATGATGTCGTCAAAGGTGACCCGGCCCAGCAGGTGGCCGTGGTCGTCAATGACCGGGGCGGCCTGAATGTCGTATTTCTGGAAATTTTGGGCCACCTGCTCCTGGTCGTCATCCACCCTGACCACCAGGTCGGGCGGGGCCATGAGCGCGCCCATGGTCTGGTCGGGGGTGGCCAGCAACAGCTGGCGCAAAGTCACCTGGCCCCGCAGCACATTGCCCTGATCCACCACAAAGACGTAATAGACCTCGGCGCTATCCTCCACCAGGCGGAGGCGCTCCACCACCCGGGCCACAGTGTCGTCTTCAACGGCCGAGACCACCTCCACCTGCATCAGGCCGCCGGCCGTCTCCTCGTCATACATCATCAGGCGGCGGAGGCCCTCGGCGTCTTTCTGCTCAATGGCGGCCAGCACCTGGTTGGCCTCTTCGTCCGGCAGCTCGGCCACGATGTCGGCGGCGTCATCGGAATCCATCTCGGCCACCAGCTCGCTCAACTTGGCCACCGGCATTTCAGCGGCCACCTGATCGCGGGAGGCGGCGCTCATCTCCACCAGCACATCGGAAGCCTGCTCAATGTCCATGAGGGCGATGACCCGGGCCGTGTCTTCCATGTCCAGCGGATTCAGGATTTCAGCCACATCAGCCGGGTGGAGCCGGGCCAGCATATCGGCCAGCTCGGCCTCCCGGCCTTCATCCAAAAGGGTTTTCAGATTGCGTTGGACGACAGATTTCATCAGGTCTCACCCCCGTCTCATTTAATTTTCAGGGGGGCCACCACCGGCTGGCGGCTGCGCTCGCTTATTTTCCGCTGCTCGTTGCGCCAGGTCATCTCATTCTGGAAACGCCTCTGGCTCAGACCCGGCCGGGCATAGGGCCGGGCCCTATACTCCTCCATCCGGTAGCCGCTCTGGTAGGGCTCCCGGGGCACGGCCCAGAGGGTATCCCCATAGCGCTGCTCTTCATAGGGCGAGAGTTTGGCCGAGGGCAGGGCCGGGGCCGGGGTCTGAGCCTGGGCCAGACCGGGCGCCCAGAGGGTCAGGCTTAAAACTATTATGAAAATGCCCCGCATGGGAAGCTCCTTTTCTAGGCTCGTTCTTAACTCGCTAATTTCTTTATTATAACACAGCGGCCCTCAGAAAAACACTTGACTTTTCCCGTCTTTTTAATTATATAGGGAGAAGTGGCTAAATTTTACATGATCGGCAGGTGATATCCAGAGTATGAGCAGCAACCAGACCGGCATCGAGGTCTCCGTCCGGGACAACGATGTGGAGCAGGCCATCAAGGCCTTAAAGCGCAAAATCGCCCGCGATGGGCTATTGAAGCAGCTTAAGAGCAAGAAGGCCTACGAAAAGCCCAGCGAGCGCCGCAAGCGCAAAGAGAGGGAATCCCAGCGCCGTTTGCGCAAGGCCATGGCCCGCCGTGCCCGCCGGGTACCCAGGGGTTGAGCTAGCCACTGAGCTAGAGGCAGAGATAGCCTGTCATCGACCAACATCAAAGCCCGGAGAACTTTCTCCGGGCTTTTTGTCCAAAAGGAGCCAAGACCATGAGGCCTCACTTTATTCTCCTGACTTTGACCGGGCTGGCTCTCCTGCTGGCGGCCTCTGACGCGTCCTGGGCTCAGCCCTCCCGGGATAAATCGCCGGAAGTCCGCCTGTCGGTCAAAACCAGCCCCAAACCAGACCGACCCAAGCCCGGCCCACAGCCCGGCCACCAGTCCCGCCCCGGCCAGGCTCGGCCCGACCGGGACAGGGACAAGCCCAAGTTCGGCTACCCCAAAAACGACTTTAACTATAATAACAATTACCGGCCGGGCTGGCGGCCGCCCTACGACCACCGGCCCAATAACAACCACCGGCCGGGCTACAACCGGCCGGGCTACAACCAGCCAGGCTACAACCAGCACCGGCCCGGGGGCCCCGGCTACAACCACCGGCCGGGCTATAACTATGGCTACGGCTATTACGGGCCGGCCTACCGCTACGACAGCCATGACGACCGCCGGGCCGCCCCGCCCCAGCCGGCCGAGCCGCCCAGCTATTTCGGGCCGGGCACCTTCGAGCCCTTTGACGACCCCCGCTTCCCACGTAAGTGAGCCAGGGCCTGGAGCCCCTCGGCCAGGGTGACGGCCGGCTGATAGCCCAGATCCTCTCTGGCCCGGGTCAGATCAAACCAGTGGGGCAGGGTCAGCTCCTCGGCCACAAAGCGGGTCAGAGGCGGCTCGCCTTTTAGTCTCAACAGCGGCCAGAGCGTCTCCAAAGTGGCTCCGGCCAGCCGGCCAACCCACGGGGGCAGCAGGCCGGCCGGGGCCAGGGGCTTTTCCCCGGTCGGGGTCACAGCCGCCAGCAGCCGGCTGATGAGCTCAACGGCGGTCAGCGGCTCGCCCTGGCCGATGAAATAGGCCCGGCCCCCCACTGCCCTGGCCGCCCCCCCCCCGGCGGCCAGCTTTTCAGCGGCCAGCACCAGGGCGGTGGCGGCGTTGTCAATATAGACTCCATCCACCAGAGCCCCGGTTTGAAACAGCCAGAGCCGGCCGGCCCGGGCCCGGGCCGTCAGGCGGGGCAAAAAATGAGGGTCGCCCGGCCCCCAGATCAGGTGAGGCCGCAGGGCCACGGTGGCGAAGGAAGGCGAGTCTGCGGCCAGAGCCAGCTTTTCAGCCAGCATCTTGGAGTAGGCATAGGGCTGGGCCGGGTTGGAGGTGTAAGGGGCGGATTCATTCACCCCGGCCAGGGGCCGCCCGGTATGAACTACGCTGGGGGAGCTGGTGTGCACCAGCCAGCCGGCCCCGCCGCTGCGGGCCGCGCTGAGCAGATTGGCCGTGGTCAGGGTATTGGCCTTGATGTAATCATCCAGGGGGCCCCAGACGCCGCTGCGGGCCGCGCAGTGGATAACGCCGTCCACCCCCTCGGCCGCCCGCCGCAGAGAGGGCAGGTCAGCCAGATCGGCCACCCGCACCTCCACTCCCCGGAGGGCCAGCTCCGGGGCCGGCCGCCGGGTGACGGCCCGCACCTCATAGCCCCCGGCCAGCAGGAAATCCAGAGTCCGTCCCCCCAAAAAGCCCTGGGCCCCGCTCAGCAGAATCTTCATGGCCCGGCCAGCCCCTCGGCCCGGTACAGTAGCCCGGAAATATATTCGAGCTGGGCCGGCAGTTCCCCGGCCCAGTAGGGCCAGTCGTGGCCGCCGGGCCTCTCCCGGTAAACATGGCTGATCTTTAGCCGGTTTAAGAGCTGATGGTAGGCCCGGTTCTCGGCCAGGGTCAGACGATCCTCCCGGCCCACGCTGAGGATGAGCGGCCGGCCGGCCAGATTTTTCGGACATTTTTCGGTCAGCCCGGCCGCCCCCCGCTCCCGCCAGAGACTCCCCTCCGGCCCGGCCGGGCCCAGAGCCTCCTCAATTTTCAGCTGGCGGTGGAGGGGCCGGTCGCCTGCGTGAGCGGCCGGATCGGTCACCCCGCTCAGGGAGCCCACGGCCCGGAATTTTTGGGGGTGCTTCAGGGCCAGGGTCAGGGCCCCGTGGCCGCCCATGGACAGCCCCACCACCGCCAGCCGGCTTTGATCCATCTCCGGGTGGGTTCGCCCCAGATGGGGCAGCAGCTCCTCCATCAGATACGTTTCAATGGCCGACTCCCGGCCGTCCACATACCAGCCAAACGGCTCGCCATCGGCCATGACCAGGATCAGACCCCAGCGGTCGGCCCATTTAGCCAGGGTTTCATCGCCCAGATGTTCCCGCCAGGTTCGGGCCCCGTCCCAGGCCCCGTGGAGCATCAGAACCACCGGCCAGCCGCCCGGGCCCCGGGGCTCAGCCAGGATATAGACCGTCTCCCGGCCCCGGGCCGGGGAATACAATTTATGCTCGCTGACTCCGGCCAAAGTCTCCCCGCCCTCATCTTCTCCCTCTCCCGCCGAGGGGGCCAGGGGCTTTAGGGCCGAAACCGGGCCGAGGGCGGCCCCCGGTTTATTATTTTGACGATAGTCAGCCCAGCCGGAGGTTTCGGCTAAAAATTTTTCAGCCATCATCCGCCCCCCGTCCTCAGTCAGGTGAATGGAATCCCTGGCCCGGATGCGCACGCTTTTGTCCAGCCCATCCGACCAGAAAGCCACATAGCGGCCTTCGCTGTCGGCCACCGCATGCCGGGAATCCCAATAGCGGCAATTGGGGGCCACTTTACAGACGGCCTCCACCACCTGATTGATGTGGATGACCCGGCGGCCATAGGGCTCCAGGCCCATCACCGGCAAGCCGATCCAGAAGATCCTGACCCTACGGGCCTCGGCCCGGGCCAGGAGGTCGGCCACCCGGCCGGCGTAGATGGCCGTCCATTCCTCATCCCCCACGTTGATGCGCCGGCCCTGATCCACCATGTCCTGAGGATCATTGGCCCCCAGGGTGAGGATAATGAGATCGGGCCTGTATTTATCAAGCATCTGGTCGAAATAGGCCAGCCAGTCAAAGTTGTCCAGCCGGGTCAGGCCCGTGCCGTAGCGGCCGTCGCGGTTGACTGTCAAGCCCTCGTATTTTTTCAGGGCGCGCTGAATCTGCGGCCCCAGCCCCTCCAGCATCATGGAATCGCCCAGGAGCAACACCCGGGTGGGGTTGAAGAGCCGGGCCGGGCGGGCGGGCGGCGAGGGCCGGGGGGGAGACGGGGGAAGGGCAGCGTAAGACTGAGCCGGAGGGGACGAGTCGGGGGGGGAAGACGGCCTGATCCGGACGCTCTTTTGAGGGCCGGGAGCCGCTGAGCCCAAAAAACGATCCCAGGCCCGGTTTAGCTGGTTGGGGCCGTAGGGATCCACCCTCGCCCTGATGACGGCCGAGGTTTTTAAGGCCATTTCCGAGACCAGCCCCTCATGGGCCAGGGCCAGATCGTCCAGCCAGTCAGCCACCCGGCCGGCCTGGTGAAAAGAGACCAGGATCATAGTCAGAAAATAGACAAAGATAACCTTGGCGGGCTTCAGACCCCGCCGCCGGGAGGATATGGTTCGCTGATGCACCTTTGGCTCAGCCCTCAAGCACAGCCAGAATTTTACGGGCCAGCCCCAGGCTCAGACTGCGCTTGCCCAGCTCAATCAGACCGATGAGCGTGGCCGTCACTCCCACCTGCTCGGCCAGCTTTTTCTGGCTCAGACCCAGGTTCTGCCGCTTCTCCCTCAACTCCTCCGGGGTCAGCAGCTGGGCGGCCGCCGCCCTCTCCTCCCGCCGCCTCTTGAGAGTGCCCCGGGCCAGGAGGGCCGAATCCTGCGGGGAAGCCCCATCGCCGGTCGACTGGCCGGTGAAGATCAGATTCAGCTTTTCGGCCATCAGCGGGCTGATGTTGCGCTGACCCCGCTCCATCAGGCTGATGTAGATGGGGGTAACCCCCATCTGCCGGGCCAGCAGCCCCTGACTGACTCCCTGCGACCTGCGCCAGGCCAGAATCTGTTCCGGAGTCACCACCACCGGGGGGGCCGGAGGCACCGGGCGGGAGCGGGCCGCTCCGGGGGGGGCGATAACCCCGGCCGTCCAGCCGGTCATTTTATAAATAGGCAGCCCATCCACCATCAGGAGACCATCGGCGGTCACTGCCCGGCCAACTTGATCCACCTCTTTAACCTCCAGGCTAACGGTCATTTCCCGCTGTTCCGGGATAATCTGGCCCCGGTAGAGCCATTCGTGAGTCCGATTCAGGGCCGGAGCGGCCCAAACCGTGCCCGGCTCCGGAAGGTCGAAACGGGCTTGAATCAGGGCTTTCAGCACCTGGAGAAAGGCCTCCAGACCCAGGGAGCCCGGCCAGACCGGATCCTGGTAAAAGTGGGCTTTAAAAAACCAGGCTTCCCGATCCACCTCGGTGACCCCGAAAGCTGTCCCCATCTTCTGGGGCCCGCCCTGAAGGTCAACCGCCGCCTGGCCGATCATCCGCCAGCGCCCCCGGGGCCAGAGCGGCCCCTCGGGATAGGGCTCCAGCCGCTGGGGCCGGGCCGGCCAGCGGGCCGGGTTTTCCCCGGTCAGGCCGGCCTGGTGAGCCAGAGCGGCCGGGCTGAAAAAGCCAAAATGGGTCACCCCCTCGTAAACCTCCCGGCCATTGGCCCGGCAGGAAAACTGGTAGTGCTGGATGAGCATCTCCCCCATGCGGCTGCCGCGCACCAGCCGGGCGGTGGTCTCCACCTCCTGCCCCCCATAAACCGGGGCTTTGACCGTGGCCCGGCCGCCCAGGTTGCGGAAGTGCATCGGCCCCTCGAAGGGCAGGGCCGAGCCCATAAAAGCGGCCATGAAACCGCAGGGTTGCAGGGCGATCTCGTTTAAGGCGGCGTAGGGCAGGGCCGGCCGCTCCCCCCCGGCCTCGTTGAACAGCCAGCAACCCTCCCGGGGCTGGAAACGGGCCACCACTTCCGTGCCCTCCCGCACCTCGTAGCGTTCCCCCCTGGTCACCGTGGCCTGATCCATAAAATCATAGGGCGGCCGCGGCAACCGAGCCACGAAGGCACCGCCGTCAAAGCGGGCGTAGCCCGAGCCCAGCCCGTCCGAAGGCCGCCCCTGGGCCAGGGCCAGGAGATGGCCTTTGTTATACTCATGGCTGTCATCAACAACCACTTCGCCGGGCGGGAGAGACCAGAGGCTGGCCAGCCGGGCCCGGGAAGACCCGGCCAGGCGCAGACTCAGGTTGCGCACTTCCACAATGGGCCGGTCATCGGCCAGCATGATGGCCTCGGCCACAGCTGTGGGCTCCGGCTCGGCCCCGGGCGCCGGGGCCTTAAATTCGAGGCGCCGCAGGTGCACCTCATAGGCCACCACCCGGGTGGCGGCGGTAACCTGGCCCCGGCACTTCAGAGCGGCCGGCACGCCCAGGGCCGGCTGCCAGTCAACTTCACCGCTCTCCCCCACCCAGCCGGCCGCAGTCAAAAAGACTCTCAGGGCGTGGAGAGAGCTCTCATACATCAGCGTTCCGGGCATGACCTCATCACCCTTAAAATGACAGGTCAGGAACCAGGCCCGGGGCTCTATCCCGATTTCCGCCCGAATAAAGCCGGCTCCATAGCGTCCGCCCCGGCGCTCCAGGCGGGTCACCCGGTCAATGAGGGCCAAGCGGCCGCCGGGCAGGGGCAGGGGCTGACGCAACCGGGGCTGAAAATCAGACCCCAGGGCCGCAGCCAGATCGCCGCGCCGCAAAGCGTCCAGAGCCGGGGCCGTCAGAGCATAGGGCAGACTTGGCCGGAAGCTGAGAGCCGCCGGATCGACCTGCACCGGCGGGGATTCTTCGATGAGACCGCCGCCGGGCAGGCCCCGCCCGCCGGCCAGCTCGGCCGGGGTAAAGAATCCGGCGCAACCGCCCTTCATGGTCAAAAGCGGCTGGCCGGCCACCGTGCCCTGAAACTCGAACCGGAATAGATGGGTCTGGCCATATTTAAAAAAGCGCAGGATACGGATGTCATAGCGGGCCGTCTCTCCGGGCCGGGGCAGATCCCGGTGAAAGCTGACCTCAGCGTCAAGGAGACGGTAGCGAGCCAGGCCCCGGGTGGCCAAATCAGCCCCCAGCCAGGCTGAGAGCATCAAATCCGCCTGGCCGGATTCAATGGCCAGACCGGCCGGAATATGGCCCTGATCCAGATACCAAGCCCCGGGCCGGATCTCGTGTTCGGTGACGATCCGGCCGCTGGTCATGGAGAGGGGGCGGCCTTCCAGGCTCAGCACCCGGTCGACCAGCATCAGCGGCTCATCGGGCAGGCGCACCCGGGAGGGGAAATCATCAACCTGGGCGAAGCGCGGCCCCAGCACCCCGGAGATCCGGCCCACGGCGAATTCCAGACACTGCTCCCGGCTCAAGGGGGCCGGATTGTCAGCCCGGAGGGCGGCCTCTTCCTTCAGGCGCAGACTTTTGGTTTCGGCCAGCCAGGCGTCAAAGGGCCCTTCCGCTTTAGCCGCCGGCGGGGCCGGCGGCAGCGGCGGCGGCGTTTCCACCGGCCTCGTCTCAGCCGTTAAGGCCTCCTCAACTGGCTGGGCTGGCCACACATCTTCGGGCTGGGGCCACAATTCGGCTGTGGGCGCCAGGGTTATGGGCACCGGCAGGGTCAGGGCCTCCCCGGCGGCCTCGGGATACAAGACCGACATTTTCAGGGGGTAGCCAGCCATCCACAGTTCCACCAGCAGGTGATGCAACCCCAGCCAGCCCTCTTCATTGGCCCCGCCGGCCAGGCTGGCGGCCAAATGGGGCCGCCCCTGGAGAATATTATTGATCAGGCGGCTGGCACCGCTGCCGGGGCCCACCTCCACAAAGAAGCGCACCCCATCAGCGTAAGCCTGTTCAATCAATTTGGGGAAGTCATGCCCGTTCAGAGCCTGGTCGGTCAGCGAGGCGGCCGCTGTTTCAGTGGTGGGCTCGTAGACCCTGGCCCAGGCGGCTGAATAGAAGCGCAAGCCCGGGGGCGCGGTGGTGGGGCGGGTGTGGAAGCGCCGATACTCATCCTCCGCAACGGTGACACTGGGGTTGTGGACGGCCGCCACCCCCTCCAGCGGGCACATGACCGCGCCCAGAGCCTGAGTCAGGCATCGCACCGCCGACTCCTCGCCGCCCACCACCCCTTCGCCGGGGGTATTGACCAGCAGGAGGAAGGCCCGGCCCCGGTGGATCTCGGGCAGGCTCTCCAGAGCCCGGCGGATTTCATCAGCCGGGCGGGGCACCACCCCCATGGCCCAGCGGAAGGGCTCGTTGGCCGGCCAGTTAAAATATTGCCTGGCCGCAACATAGTCGCCAGCCAGATACTTGTTGAAAAGCGGCGACCTGACCAGGTCGTCATAGAGGTTTTCCCGGTCAGACCAGGCCCCGGTGGCCACCAGGGCCGTTGTTTCGCCCAGGGAATAGCCCATGACCGCCTGGGGCAGTATCTTAAACTGCCTCAACACCAGCGCTCCCAGCAGGCCAAAGGAGACCTGGCCGGAAATGGCCTGAATCGGGCTGATTTCCTTCTGGGTCGGCCCCCAGAAAACCGCGCTCTGAAAATGGTCGGCCAGCCGGGAAACGCCGTCTTCCAACCGGCCCATCAGATGCGGAAAACTCATGGCCAGGCGGCGGCCCAGACCATGATAATGGCTGCCCGAGCCGGGGAAGACCCAGGCCAGATCACCCCTGACCCGCTCGCCCTCCCGGGCCCAGATGATTCGCCCTTTTTGCTCCAGGGTCAGGCCCGGGGATTCCCCTCGGAGCTTGACCCGGACTTTTTTAATCAGGGTCAGCAGATCGTCAAATCCCCGGGCCAGCATGGCCAGAGCCGGCCGGGCCCCGGAGGCCCCGCCGTATTCAGCCCAGAAACGATCGCCCAGCCGCTTCAGGGCCCGTTTTTCAGCCCGAACCGGCCCCAGGACATCCACCAGGTGGCGGTCGGCGGAGGCCGCCTGGGCCAGGCCCTCCAGGCGATCCAGCAATTCCAGGCTGTCTTCCCGGCTCTGGCTCCGCACCAGAAACCAGGTGGCGTCTTCATAGGAAAAGGGCGGCGAGGAGACATCCTCTCCCCCTTTTTCAGTGATGACCAGGCCCGGGGAATCAAGGCGGCGGGGCGGATCGAGCTTGTTTTTTATCCAGTAGGCCGCCCCGGCCCCCAGGCCCCGGGAGACCAGGCGGTGACTGATGAAAAAGGCGTTTTTAACCAGGGCAAAGAGGCCGCCCAGGCCGCCGGTGCGCCCGGCCTCGTCCAGCCCCTCGGCCAGTTCCGGGGCCTGGCCCCGCCCCAGAGCGGCGGCGGCCTCGTCCGAGGCCAGAATCAGCATGGCCGCCCCTTCTTCCCAGAGACGGCGGGGCTCCAGGGCCGCTGTCTTGGGGTCGCCCATGGTGTCCACCACCCCGGCCAGGGCCAGATCAATCTCTCCCCGCCCGATGGCGGCCATGGCCAGTTTCAGGGCCCGGAGACCGGAGACTCGGGCCTCGGTCACGGTGAAGGCCGGTCCGCCGGAGCCGATAAAGCGGGCCACCCGGCTGGCCACCAGACTGCCCAGAGCCCCCACCACCCGGCTGGCGGTCAGGGGGGGGTGGCTGTGGCGGCGCAGAGCCTCCACAAACTCCGGCACATCTCTGGCCCGCAATTCGCCGGCGGCCACCAGGGCTTCGGCCGCCCGCAGGGGCCCCAGCCAGCGGAAGGCGTAATCAGCCGAGCGGGGGTCAATGTCCACGCCCATGAACACGCCCACCCGGGTCTTGTCCAGGCCCGGATCGTCCGGTGCCGCCCCGAAAGCGGTGATGACCGGACGGTTGGGAGCCACCTCCAGGCGGGCGCTGGCCAGAGCCTCTTCGGCCACTTTCAGGGCCAGAGCCTGCTGGGGCAGGATATGTTGCAAATCTTTGGGGGCCAGCCGCAGGGCCGCGCCCTCCAGAACCAGGCTGTTGAAAAACAGGCCGGTAGCTCTCAGGGTGCCGAACCGCCGGGTGGCGATAATCGGCGGGCCCTCGGAATCCATCCAGTTCTGGGCCAGGGAGGCGAAATCCGGCCAGGGCGCGGCCAGGGCCCGGGCCGACAGGAGCCGCACCGGCCGGCCGGCCGGCCTAGTTCGGGGGCGGGGTGCCGCCGGAGCCGGGGACTGGGCCGGCCAGTGTTCCGCCACGAATTCCTCGACAATGACCTGAGCGTTGACCCCGCCGAAACCAAAGGCATTGACCGCCGCCAGCCTGGCCCGGCCCCCGGGCGGCAACGGCCAGAGCTCCGGCCTAGTCAGCACCCTGAGGGCCGGCGGCTCCGCCAGATTCAGCCCCGGGGCCTCTGTTTCATAGCCGGCCGTGGGCGGCAACACTTTGTGCTCCAGGGCCAGCACCACCTTGGCCAGACTGGCCGCCCCGGCCGCTGACAACAGATGGCCGATATTGCTCTTGACTGAGCCAAGAACCGGGACGGGACGGCCCGGGGCTGAATCATTTTCATTTTCAGGCCCGGATATCAGCTCTTTGATGGTGGTGACCTCCACCCGGTCGCCTAAAATAGTGCCGGTGCCGTGAGCCTCAATCAGGCCGACATCAGCGGGGTTCAGGCCCGCCCGGCACCAGGCCGCCTGCATGGCCCGGAGCTGACCCTCGGCCTGGGGGGCCAGAATATTGCCGGTCTGGTCGTTGGAGAGCCCCACCCCTCGAATAACCGCCCGAATGCGGTCGCCGTGGGCCAGGGCCGTGTCGAGGCGCTTGAGCACCAGGGCCACCGCCCCTTCGCCCACCATCAGCCCGTCAGCGTTCTGATCAAAGGGGGTCAGGGTGCCGGAGGCGGCCAGGGCCCGCAACTGGCAGAAGCCCAACTGGGTAAAGAGGGCATCGGCTTTGGCCACCCCGCCGCTGATGACCGCCGTCAGCTCGCCGGCCAACAGTTGCTCCACGGCCAGGTGGACGGCGTAGAGAGACGAGGCGCAGGCGGCGTCCAGAGTATAGGCCGGCCCGCTGAAGCCCAGGGCCCGGGCGAGTAGCCTGGCCGAAAAGCCCATCAGATTAAAGGCGTGACGGGGCGGTGGGGCCAACTGGGGCCTGGTCGCCCAGTCCCGGGTGGCCTCGGCGGTGTAGAGGCTGGCCGCAGCCTCGGCCATGCTGCTGGAGGGCAGGATGGCGTGGCCGGCGATCACCCCGACTTGATCGGGGGCCACCTCTTCCCACCTGGTATCGCCAGCGGCCGCCCGGCCGGCGGCCAACCAGTAGGCCAGGGAACCGTCAGCGCTCTTCAAGTCAAAATCCTCCGGCAGATTCAGGCCAGCGGGATCAATTGTCCGCCTGGGGTTGAAGACGCCGTTTAAACTATAGGTTTTGTCCTGGGCCGGCCCGTCTTTCTGATAGAAGCGTTCCGGCTCGGCCCCCCAGTCCAGGGCGGTGGCCGGCTGGAAAAAACGGCGTCCCTCCACAATATTGGCCCAGAAGGTCTCCAGCGAATCAGCGCCGGGCAGACTCAGGCCCAGGCCGACCACAGCCACTACCTGGTGGGGCGCAGGGTTTTTTCCGTCTATTATCGTCCTTGTGACCATCAGCCTCACCAGCCTTTATTCCAGAGCCGTCAAGTCAGTGGCCGGCCCCAGAACCACCACTTCCACCGGGTCATTTTTCGGGGCTCCGGCCAGGGCGGTGAACATCCGGGCGCCCTCGGCCTGGGGGATTAAACCCACTCCTTCTTCCGCGAACAAATGTTTGAGCCCGGCCTGAACCATACCCCCATCCCAGGGGCCCCAGTTGACCGACAGGCACTTGGGTCCCGGCCGGTTCCCGGCCAGGGCCAGGGCCAGCTTATTCAAGACCTCATTGCCGGCCGCGTAATCGGCCTGGCCCCGCCGGCCGAAGCGGGCGGTGGAGGAAGAGAAAAGGGCCACCAGATTCAAAGGCTGGCCGGCCAGCGCCGACAGTATCTGATCGGCCAGTTGGGCTTTGGTGTTGAAAACCCGGTCAAAATCATCCTCGGTTTTGTCCAGGATAAGACTGTCGGCCAATACCCCGGCTCCATGGATAAAGCCCTGGATGGGGCCAAAATCACGCTTGACCCGGCTCAAAGTCGCGCTTAAGACGGCCGGGTTCAGATAGTCGCCGGAAATATAGGTGACCCTGGCCCCGGCTTTTTCCATCTCGGCCAGGTTGTTTCTTATTTCCCGGTTGGTCAGGAGGCGGCGGCTTTCCCGGGCCAATTCCTGCGGCCCGATCTTCCCCCCGGATCGGTCAAAGATGGCCTGGCGCAGAGCGCTCTCATCTTTCAGCCCCTCCAGCCAGCCCGGTTCCGGAGAGGTCAGAGATGTGCGGCCCAAAATGACCAGGTGGGGGGTGGAGGAGCGGGCCAATTCTTTCAGGGCCGCCGCCGTCACCCCGCGCGCTCCGCCGGTCACCAGAATAGTCTGGCCGGCCCGCAAATGGCGGACGCGGATATTTTTCAGCCGGTAGGGCTCCAGTTTGGGGGCCAGAAATTGATCCGGCCCGGCGAGCCCGATTTCCACCGGGCCGGCCAGTTCAGCTCCGGCCATAATAGCCGGGAAATAACTATCCGCTTCCGGCCCATAAGCGGCCTCAGGCAGATCCAGCGCTCTGGCCCTCACCCCGGCCCATTCCCGGGCCGCGGTTTTGACCAGACCGGGCAGGGCGGCGGAAATGGGGGCCGTTATCGGCCCTCCGTTCAGGCCAAAGGAGCCGCCCATAAAGGTCAGGCTCATCACCAGGGGTGGCCGGCTGGCTCGGGCGGTGCTCAAGAGGGCCGATCCCGCGTTCTTCAGGGCTTGAAAGGCCTGCCGGGGCAGACTCAACTCATTGCGGGAGCCCGGCCAGACCAGAATCAGGCCGTGTATTTCCGAAAAATTCTTAAGGCCCTCGGTTTCCGACCAGCTGAAGCGCTCAACCTGATAGCCCAGATTCCGCCAGCGACTGACCAGAGCCTGGGCCAGGGGGCCGGACTCGGCCAGGAGCAGCAGCCTGGCCCCAACGGGCAGCCCGGCGGAGGGCCCGGCAATCGCCGGAACCGGAACCATGATCACCCGGAAAGAGGTCAGGCCGGTGGTGAGGGTCATCTCTGGTCTCTCGGCCTGAAAAGTAGGGGAGCTGTTTTTAGGCGGCCGGCCCGGCCGCCGCTTTTTGATTTCCAGGGGTTGATCTTCCTGATCAGAAATTTTCCGGGTCGCCGGGTGGCCGGACTGGGTCAGGATATCCCGCAGATCGCCCAGGGTGGCCGCCTGGCCCAACAATTCCCCCAGGCCGCCGGCCGTCAGGCGGTCGTCACCCAGCCGCTCGCTCAGCACGGCCATGATCTCCACCCGCTTAATGGAATCAAGGCCCAAATCGCTCTCCAGACCGGCCTCAAAAGTCAGCATCTCCCGGGGGTAGCCGGTTTCGGCGGCCACCACCTCCAGAAGCAGATCCCCCGGCGAAAGGGTGGGTGCCGGGCGGCTGATTAATGGCTGTAATGCTGGCTGATCCGATGGTTGGCCCGTTGGTTGAACTTTCCGGTCGGCCAGGGCCACCAAATCGCCCAGCGTTTCCAGTCCGGACAGCACCTCGGCCGAAGCCAGAGCTTCCAGCTGGGGCAACCGCTCGCTCAAGGCGGCCATGATCTCCACTTTTTTAATGGAGTCCAGGCCCAGGTCGGCCTCCAACTTCATCTCCCGAGCCAGCATGGCCCGGGGATAGCCCGTCTCCCTGGCAACAACCTCTAAAATAGTTTCGGCCTCCCGGTCCGCCGATCCGGAGGCGGCGGGCGGCGTCCCTGTCTGATCTGGTGTTTGGTCTAGCGCTTGAGCCAGCTCCCCCAGAGTTTCGGCCATGGCCAACAAATCCGCCCCCAGGGGGCCTGAGGCCGGCAACCGCTCGCTCATGACGCTGGCGATCTCCACCAGTTTAATGGAATCAAGGCCCAGATCATCCCCCAGGCGCATCTCGGGGCTCAGCATCTCCAGGGGGTAGCCCGTCTCCGTGGCCACCACTTCCCGCAGAATGGGCCAGACCCTGCCGCCCACCGGGGCAGCCGGGGCTGAAACCCCTGGCTCGACCAGGCCGAGCAAATTGGCCAAGTCCCGCAGAGTCGTTGCGCCGCTCAAGGCCTCAGCGCCCAACCCCTGAAGATCAGGCCACTTTTCACTCAGGACGGCCATAATCTCCACTTTTTTGATGGAGTCGAGACCCAGGTCGCTTTCCAGGTTCATATCCAGGTTGAGCATCTCCACCGGATAGCCGGTCTCGCCGGCCACCACCCGCCGCAAAGTCTCCGCGCTCAGAGCTGGGCCGTAGGCCGTCTTGGGGGTGGCCGCCACCGGGGCCGGGGCCTCAGAGACGCGTTTGGCGGCCAGCTCGCTCTGCACCAGACGCAAGGCCTCGGCCTGTTGGTTGAGAAAGATCTGGTGCAGCCGGGCGGTTTCCGCAGTCAGGGTCTCCAGAGCGCTTAAGGCCGTTACTCCGCCTCTGGTCTCCACTGGGGCGGACGGCCTGGCCATCGGTGGAATCTCCTTCTTTTCAAAGGTATTGGCCCCGGTGATCATCACCGTCAAATTCCCGGCCGGTTTTTCGGTCTCCGGCTCTGGAGACGGGCCGGGCCAGGCTGTAAAATCCACCGGCCAGCCCCAGGCGGCCAGACGGCCAAGGCAACGGGCCAGCTCCAGGTGCCCGCCGGGCTCGCCCGGCAGGGGTAAAACCCGGGCTCCGGCCTCGGCCACCGCCCGGCTCAGCTGGCCCGAGCCGCCCAATTCCAGCCAGAGGCCGATGGCCGGCTGAGCTTTCAGCTCTCTGACCAGAGTTTCCGGATTAGGGTCGGCGGTCAGGCTGGCCGCCGGAGTCAGGCCAAAACGGGCCAGCACAGCGGTCAGACCACAGGCCAGAGCCTGAGCGGCCCGGGAGCGCAGGCGCGGGTCGGCCAGGTCAGCCGCCCAGCCCCTTATCATTTCAGGCGAAGCCAAATCCGGCGGATAGAGCGCCAGATCCAGAGGGGCCAGCTCCGGGGCTGAAACGGCCAGTTCCGCAGCCGCCTCATTGAGCGGCCCGAACATCTCCGGCCAGTCGGCGGCCAGTTCCAGAAACTCATTGGCTCGCAGCGCCTCCGGGCCGGGCCAGAGAAAGCCCAGGCCGCCGGCCTGAGCCGGGCCAGACCCGAAGAACACATTTTCCAGGACATCATCAGGGCTGAGACCGGGCCGGGTCAGGAAGGGCCTAACCTCCCCGGCCAGGGCAGCGAAATTTTCCTCTGAGGCCACCATAATCAGACGGGCTTCGGCCTGAGCCGAAAACTCCCGGCAACTCTGGGCGGCTCGGCCCGGCTGACTGGACGCGGCCACCGCCGACAGACGGCCTAATATGTCGGCCAGGGAGTCGCCGCTGAACGCCCATATCTCCGTAGCGACAGCCGCCGCCGCCTTGCCCGGCTCTGCCTCTTCCAGGACGCAGTGGTAATTGCTGCCGCCAAAGCCAAAGGCGCTGACTCCGGCCCGGCGCGGGCCCTGAGCCAGCCAGGGCCGGGGCCGGGAGGACAGGTAAAAGGGCGAGCCGGAGGCAGTGATGGCCGGCAGCGGATTTTTGACTTTGGCGGTGGGCGGCAGAGTCTTGTAGTGCAGGGCCAGAGCGGATTTGATCAGTCCAGCCGCCCCGGCTGCGGCCTTGGTGTGGCCGATCTGGCTTTTGACCGAGCCCAGAGCGCACCAGGGCCGGCCCGCAGCGGCCCGCTCACTCCGGCTGAAGGCCTGATTCAGCGCTTCCACCTCCACTGTGTCCCCCACTGAGGTGCCGGTGCCGTGGCCTTCCACCAGCCCCACCTGGCCCGGGTCAAGCCCGGCTGTTTCATAGGCGTTGGCCAGAGCCCGGCGCTGCCCTTCCGCACTGGGGGCGAAGACCGCCGTGCCCTTGCCATCGCTGGCCGAGCCCACCGACAGTATCACCGCGTAAATCCGGTCGCCATCCCGCCGGGCCTCAGCCAGGCGTTTCAGCACCACCAGCCCCATACCCTCGCCCAGAATGGTGCCGTCGCCCTCCTGGTCATAGGCCCTGATATCGCCTGTGGGCGACAGGGCCGGCGTCTTGGAAAAGCAGGTGTACATAAAGGGGTCGCTAAAGGTGTCTATGCCGCCGGTCACCACCAGGTCGGCCTGGTGGGCCGCCAGTTCCATCAGGCCATGCCGGATGGCCGCCAGCGAGCTGGCGCAGGCAGCGTCCACCACCAGGTTGGCGCCGCCCAGATTGAGGCGGTTGGCAATGCGGCCGGCGGTGACATTGCCTAGGAGGCCAGGGAAGGAATTTTTTTTCCAGGGGGCGAATTCATTGGCAAAGCGCTTTAAGACCTCCCTGGCGGTATCTTCATCCACCCCGCTATCAGCCAGAGCCCGGCGTATTTGGGGATGAACCAGACGCGAACCCAGGCCCACCACCATCTTCAGAGCTCCGGTCAAGCCGATGAGCACGGCGGTGCGGTCATGGTTAAACTGGCCTTCCGCCGGGTAGCCGGCATCCCTCAGGGCCTGATCCGCGCCCACCAGGCCCAGCAGTTGGGTGGTGTCAATGGCCGAAAGATCGTTGGGGGCAATGCCGTATTTTAGAGGCTCAAAGGCCACCGGGGCCAGGAAGCCGCCACGCCGGCCATAGGTCATGTCCTCCACCGTGGGATCTGGGTTATAATAATCAGCCGGCGACCAGTGGTCAGCCGGAATATCGCCAATGGCGTCCCGGCCGCTTTTAATGGCCGCCCAAAAGGCCGCCAGGCCGGCCGAGCCTGGAAACAGGCAACTCAGGCCAATGATGGCCACGGGTTGAAACGATTTTCCGTAATCGTCGGAACAGTCCTGCGTCATTTATATATTACCTATATATTACCAATGATGTTTACTTTATTGATTTAGCCGCAACCGGGCCCTAAACAAGATATTTTTTTATTTCCGCCAGCGGGCGGGGTATGATCTCCGGTGTAGACTCAAAATCTACAGCGCCCAGAGCCACCGCCAAATTAATCCGGCTCAGAAAGCCGGCCCCGTAGAGGAGGTTCAGGGCCAGATCCATGACCCGGCGGTTTTCCGCCTTTTCGTAAATGGTGCCTTTGGCCCATTCATTAAAAGCCCCCTGGGCCGGCCCGCTGAAAATCTGCCAGTCGGTGCGCCGATCCTCCACTCCGGCTATGGCCCAGCGGGAGGCCTGGCCCAGGTACCAGCGAAAAATCAGAGCCATTTTGTGTTTCTGGTCAGAGACGGCCCGGGCCAGTTGCGAGGAGTCGCGCTCTTCAAAAAAACGCTGAACCTGCGCCCATATCTCGGCCAGGGGCTGTTTAAAGACCTGGGTCTCCAAAAGAGCCCGGTCAGAGGCTGAAATTTCCTCCAGAGAGGCATACTGGCGGTAGGCGTCGGCCAGCTTTTGGGCTCGCATGGCGTAGAGAGTGCCAAATTTCAGCACCTGAACCTTGGCCCCCAGCTCAAACATATCAGCCGCCGGGCCCTGAACCATATCGGCCTGCCCGGCCCGGGCCAGCAGTTCCCGGCCGGCCGGGGCCAGGCCGGATTCCTGGCAGGACTGATTGATGGAGCCGGTGAGCACATAAGCGGCCCCCACCTCCCAGGCGGCCAGCACCGCCCAGGGCGTGCCGATACCGCCGGCCGCCCCCACCCGCAGAGCCTTAGAGTAGCCATATTTGGCCGTCATTTTGCGAGCCTCAGCCATCAGGGACGGCCAGAGCGGCAAGGCCGGGCGGGAATCAGTGTGGCCGCCCGAGTCAGCCTCAGCCGTGATATCGCTGGCCATGGGCACCCAGGGGGCCAGCTCGGCCTCGGCCGCCGTCAGCCAGCCCCGGGTCAGACATTCTTTGACCAATTTGTCCGGCGGCGGCGAAAAAAAACGACGAGCCAGCTCCACCCGGGAAACTTTGGCCAGGATGCGGTTGGGCAGATGCACCGAACCGTCCGGCCGCCTGACTGCCCCCGACAGGCGATAGCGCACCAGAGAGGGCGTCAGCTGCATGAAAGCCGAAGCCTCAATCACCCGAACCCGATGCTTGAGATAAATTTCCGTCACCTGCTCTTCCCAGGTCGGATCCTGGGGCGTGTGAATAAGGCAGGAGCCGTAGGGCCGGCCTTTCAGCTCCACCAGCAGGGCGGCCACTTCTTTCTCCACCTGGGCCGGGGTCAGGCCGGAAGCGCCAAAAATCCCCAGAGCTCCGCCTTCGGCCAGGGCCCTGACCATGGCCCGGGAGCTGATGCCCCCCACCATGGCTCCGCCCACGTAAGCGTAGCGCAGATCAAATTCCGTCTTAAACTCGGCTGATCCGAAGGAGCTGATGGGCCGGGCCGGAATGACGCCAGCCACCTCGGCCCGGCCGGCCGCCGTTACCCGGCCGTCAGCCTGGAGGTAGATGGCCTGATTGGGGTCGGCCAGAGCCTTAAGAAATTGCTGCCGGTCATCTCTCATATATAATCCATACCTTAAACATTATTTATGTTTATCTGCGGTCGGCCTGCGCCCGGTTCCGGCCACGGCCAGCAGGTAATCGCCTGACTCCCCGGAGCGGCTGACCGCCACCCGCTCCACCCAACCAGGGCCGGCCACGGTCAGTTGCCCGGAGGCCCAGTCTGTGGCCTTGACCCTCACCTGAGCCAGATGATTTAAAAGAGGGATTCCCCAGGCTTTGGCGGCGGCTTCCCGGGCGCACCAGAGAGCCAAGCCGGCCGGCCACTCCTGGCCGGAGGGAGCCAGAGCCAGTCGGCGCTCAGATTCGCTGAAGGCCCAATCTATCAGTTGCGGACTTAAGGGGCGCTCCCAGCGCTCCAGATCCACCCCCACCGGATTTTCAGCCACAGCACCCACCGCCGCGCCCGAGGTGTGGCTGATGGAGATCGACCGGGTTGTTTTCGGGCGGCCATTCACCATCAATTCCGGGGCCCCAGCTTCGTTATTAATGATGGCCAACCGATCCGGATCAAACCACCAGCGCCGGTAGGCGGCCGCCTTAACGGCCAGGCGGCCCAGGAGCCAGTTACGCCGGGCCGGGCTGTCTTTTTTCAGCCGGCAGGCCGCTATTTCCCTCTCGGTGAGAAACAGGGCCAACTCTGCCTCCACCAGACTACCATCATCCCTGATCTGGGCCACAGTTAATCCCGACGATGTGGGCGGCCAGTGTAAACATTTATTAACTTCTTTAATTAATGCAGTTTTTTTAGCAATATGCGTCAAACCGGCCTCCCACAATCTATACAATGTATACTAGACCCGCTTTTGAATCAACCATTATTCTACTTTAATATAAATAAATAGTTTTTTGGCTATTAAAGAGCAAACAGTCGGCCAAAGACCCGGGCCAGGCCACCGAGCTACTGACTGCCCTGGGAGGCCAGCCCCATCCTGGCCCAGGCCGGGGCCGACGTCAGCGCCGAGACCCGGGCCGAGATCGAGAGACGGCTGACAGAGGCCGGCCGCACCGGGGCCAAGGCCAGACACGAGGCCG
>JAISJK010000136.1 GCA_031261565.1 Candidatus Adiutrix sp.
GCGTCCAGCCGGCCGTCGTAGAGGTCTTCCACGGCCAGACCCACTTCGTCATAGGTTTTGGAGGTCACCCCCCCGATTTTATCAATGGCGAAAGTGCCGGTGGTGCCGATCTGGCTGCCGGCCGTCTTGCCTTTCAGATCCTCCAGGGCTTTGACCGAAGAACTTTGGGGCACGAGCACCGCCTGGCTGACCGTGAAATAGGGGTCGGAGAAATCCATGGTCTTCTTGCGGTCGTCGGTGATGGTCACCGAGGAACAGATGGCGTCATACTGCTTGTTGACCAGCCCGGCGAAAATGCCGTCCCAGGCCGCGTTGATGATTTTGATCTCATAGCCGCCCTCAGCCGCCGCCGCCTGCATATACTCCACGGAAAAACCGACCAGAGCTTTGTTTTCATCCACAAACTCAAAAGGCGGCCAGGTGGCGTCAGTGGCGACAGTGATGGTTCTCTTTTCCTGAGCCAAAGCCGGGGCGGCCAGGGAGACCACCACCAGTGCGATTAACAGCCATAATTTTTTCATACCAACCTCTCTTTCCAGCTTATCTAAAGGTCAAAATTTAATGTTTCCGAACAGTCATAAATATAGTTTGAAAGACTAACATCACTTCTGGAAAAATGCAAGCCCGGCGGCCAGATAAGCGGCCGCCGTCTTTTCAGGCTCCGGGCTGGTCAGAAGCGGGGAGCGGACGCAAATGGCCCCGGCCCCGGCGGCCAGCACCGGGGCTGTCCGATCCGGGGTGAGGCCGCCAACGGCCCACAGGGGGATGGTCAGACGATTTTTCAGGCGGCGCAGAAATTCCAGCCCCCGGCCGGGCTGACCTGGTTTGCAACTGGTCTCAAAGACGGGCCCGGCCAGCACCCAGTCAGCCCCCAGGCTCTGGGCCTGGCCGGCTTCCTCCAGGCTGTGGACGGAGACGCCGACTTTAAAGAGCCGGAGCCGGGCCTGGCCCGAATGGGCTTGGAAAATAGCCCCGGGCAGTTGCACCCCCCAGGCCCCGGCCGCCTCAGCCGCCGCCAGACTGGAATTGACGATCAGCCGGGCACCCGAAGATCTGGCCGCCCCGGCCACTGCTCTGGCCAGATCTATCAGCTCGGGCTCAGGCAAATCCTTTTCCCGCAAAATGACGGCGGCCACCCCGGCGGCGGCCAGGCGCCCGACTCGCCTGACCAGCGGCTCGACGCTGATTCGCCGGTCAGTGATCAGAACCAGCTCAAACCCGGACATGGTCGTGAAAGACCGGCTGCCAGCCCCGCTCGCGGATGACCTGGCTGATTTCGGCCACGCTCCGGCCATCGTCCTTGTGAAACTGGGGGTCGCCCTTTTCCCGGCCCTGGTGGCCGCCCACCCCGGTGCAGACCCCGGCCGAGAGGCGGGTCACCCCCAGCCTCAGCGCGTGGTCGCGAAAGCGGGGGGATTCGCGGGTGGAGAGGCTCAGCCCGGCCCAGGGCATAAACAGCCGCAGGGCCAGCATGATCTGCAGCAGCTCCGTCTCGTGGACATCCACTTCCGTTTGGGTCTGGTTGGGGAAAGGGCGCAGCCGGGGCACGGAAAAGCCGATCTCGGCCTGGGGGTATTTTTCCTGCACGGCCCAGGCGTGGAGCCCGCAGGCCAGCACATCCCGCCGGAACGGCCCCAGGCCCAGGAGCGACCCGAAGGAGGCCCCCCGGAAGCCGGCGGCCAGGGCCCGGTCATGGGCCCCGAAGCGGCGGGCGTAATCTTTCTTGGGCCCGGCCCGGTGGACATGGTCGTAGAGAGCCGGGTCATAGGTCTCCTGATAGACGCTGATATAGTCCGCCCCGGCCTGGTGCAGCCGGGCGTAGTCAGCTGTGGCCAGAGGATAGATTTCAAGGCCCACGCAGGCGAACCAGGAGCGTAAAATCTCCACCGCCGAGGCGATATAGGCCACATCCGCTTTGGCCGGCGATTCCCCGGTCAAAAGGAGAATATCCTGCAGGCCGGTGGCGGCAATGGCCCTGGCCTCGGCCTCTATTTCCTCTAAAGTCAGCTTGGCCCGGCGAATGCGGTTGCGGAGATTATAGCCGCAGTAGGCGCACTCGTTGACGCAGTGGTTGGCGATGTAGAGCGGCGTGTAGAGCACGATATTGCGGCCGAAAAAGCGGCTGGTGGCGGCCTGGGCCTGGGCGGCCATGACCTCCAGATAAGCGGCCGCCGCCGGGGACAACAAGGCGCCCAGATCCTCCGGAGTGCGATGCTCCCGGGCCAGAGCCGCCTCCACCCTCCGGGGGCTGACGGCCTGAAAGTCAAAGGCGGCCACGGCGGCCTGAAGTCTTTGGATCAGCCCGGCCTGACTCATGAGGCGCTCCCGCCCAGAAAGCCGGTCAGGGGCGAGGAGGCTTCACCGGCCCCCACCCGGCCCGGGCCGGCCAGATAGGCGGCCCGCCCGGCCCGCACAGCCAGGGCGAAAGCCCGGGCCATGGCCGGGGGGTCATCGGCCGTAGCCACGGCCGTGTTGACCATGACCGCGTCCGCCCCCATTTCCAGGGCCTCGCAGGCCTGGCTGGGCTTGCCCAGCCCGGCGTCAACAATAACCGGCGCCTTGATTTCAGCCACCAGCAGGGCCACCAGCTCCCGGGTCGTCAAACCCTTGTTGCTGCCGATGGGGGCACCCAGGGGCATGACCGCCGCAGCCCCGGCCTCCACCAGTTTGCGGGCCATCACCAGGTCGGGATTCATATAGGGCAGGGCAATGAAGCCCTCGGCCACCAGCAGGCGGGTGGCGGCCAGGGTTTCCTCATTATCGGGCATCAGATACTTGGGGTCGGTAATGACCTCAATTTTGATGAAATCGCCGCAGCCCAGCTCCCGGGCCAGCCGGGCGATGGTCAGGGCCTCCCGGGCGGTGCGGGCCCCGGAGGTGTTAGGCAGCAGGGTCTTGCCGGCCGGGATGTGCTCCAGAATATTTTCCGCCCCGCCGGCCGAGGCCCGGCGCACGGCCAGAGTGACGATATCAGGCTGCCCGGCCTCAATGACCTCCTTCATCAGAGGCAGGGGGTATTTACCCGAGCCCAGGATCAGGCGGCTCTGAAATGATCGCCCGCCCAGCGTCAATGGATCGTTATTGGGATCGTTATTGATCATCATGGCTGACCTCCGCCGACAAATGAGACCACTTCCAGGCGGTCGGCATCCCCCACCTGGGTGGCGGACAAATCCGTCTGGGGAATAATCTGGTCATTTAACATAACCGCCACCGGCCGTGATTCATAGCCGGCCAACGCCAATAATTCGGCCAGGGTCATGGGCTCGGACAGTTGATGGAACCGGCCATTGATTTCCATAAAAACTCCCTTCCCGCCCGGCTCAGACCGGCCACCGCTCCAGTCGCCAGGCGCTGTCCCAGAACATCCATTCCATGGTCTTCAGGGCCTGTTAAAGTAAAAAGGCTATTCCCCGCGAGGGAAATAGCCTTCACCGATAAATCAGTTGTGAACAGTTCCCTACGGCGGCATTATCCGCGTCAGGTGCCAGGGTTCGGCCTTTGGGGCCATCTCAGCCTTTGGAATCGGGCTCCCCTACTCTCAATATATTTTTTATTATAGACCCGCCGGGGTATTTGTCAAGCGGCCACCATGTCCAGAAAATACTCGTGAACCACGGGGCTGCCGGTCAGCTCGGGGTGGAAAGAAGTGGCCAGGATATTTTTTTGCCGGGCGGCCACAATATGGCCATCGACCACTGACAACACTTCCACCCCCTGGCTGGTGGACTCAATATAGGGCGCCCGGATAAAGACCATGGGGATGGCCCCCCGGCCGGCGAAATCAGCCTCGGTGGCGAAACTGCCCAACTGCCGGCCGTAGGCGTTGCGGCGCACCCCGGCCCCCAGGCCCAGGAAGCGGGCCAGCAGGATGAGCCCGGCGCAGGTGCCGAAAACCGGGAGCCCGGCCGCAATAGCCGCCCGGATGGGCTCCATCAACTCCAGCTCCACCAGGAGCTTCCCCATCACGGTGCTCTCCCCGCCGGGGATGACCAGCCCGTCCAGCCCCCCGGCTGCCCAGTCGGCCGGCTGCCGGATTTCCCGGGCGGCCGCCCCCAGGCCCCGCAACATCTGAATATGCTCGCTAAACCCGCCCTGCAGGGCCAGAACGCCAATGACCATGATCATCGCCCCTCACTGCCCGCGCTCGGCCATCAACAGCTTAATTTCATCTTCATTGATACCCACCATGGCCTCCCCCAGGTCTTCGGACAAATCAGCGATCATTTGGGCGTCATTATAGTTGGTCACGGCTTTGACAATGGCCGCCGCCCGCTTGGCCGGGTGGCCGGACTTGAAAATGCCCGAGCCGACAAAGACGCCCTCGGCCCCCAGCTGCATCATCAGGGCGGCGTCAGCCGGGGTGGCCACGCCGCCGGCGGCGAAATTGACCACCGGCAGCCGGCCCTGGCTGGCCACCTGCCTGACCAGCTCGTGACCCACGCCCAGCTGTTTGGCCGCCTCAAACAGCTCGTCTTCGGCTTTGGCCGCCAGAGCCCGTATTTCGCCCATGATTTTCCGCATATGCCTGACCGCCTGAATGATGTCGCCGGTGCCCGGCTCGCCTTTGGTCCTGATCATGGAGGCGCCCTCGGCGATCCGCCGCAGAGCTTCGCCCAGATCCCGGGCCCCGCAGACAAAGGGCACTTTAAAGGCGGTCTTGTCGATGTGATAGACATCGTCGGCCGGCGACAGGACTTCGCTCTCGTCGATATAATCAATCTCAATGGCTTCCAGAATCTGGGCTTCCACAAAATGGCCGATCCGCACCTTGGCCATCACCGGTATGGAGACGGCCCGCTGAATGCCCCTGATCATGGCCGGGTCGCTCATGCGGGAGACGCCGCCGGCCGCCCGGATGTCGGCCGGGATGCGCTCCAGAGCCATGACCGCGCAGGCCCCGGCCGCCTCGGCTATGGCCGCCTGCTCCGGGTTGGAAACATCCATGATCACTCCGCCTTTGAGCATCTGAGCCAGGTTTTTGTTGAGTTCATATCGGTTTTGATCCATATTCCACCTCCTGGTTGTGCATTGTAGCTGAAACTGATATGGTGGCAATCACCAGTTTTATCTTTTTTTAAGATACCAGACGGGAGGTTCTAGTGCTGACCATAACTTTTGAGGATCAGGGCCGGCAGCCGCTTTACCAGCAGTTGTATAGCCGGATCAAAGAGGAGATCGAGGCCGGGCGGCTGGCGGCCGGGGCCAGGCTGCCCTCCAAGCGGAAAATGGCCGACCATCTGAAGATCAGCCTGACTACTGTGGAAAACGCCTACGCCCAGTTGTCCCTGGAGGGCTATGTGGCCTCTCGGGAAAAAAGAGCCTATTACGTGCGGCCGGTGGAGAAGATGACCATCAGCCCGGTGGCGCCCGAACCGCCTAGGGCCAGGGTGCCCCGGGTGCCCGCCCGCCGGTATTTATTTGACCTCTCCACCAGCCGGGTCAGCCTTAAGGGCTTTCCCTTTTCCATCTGGACTAAACTGATGCGGGAAAGTCTGCGGGATGAGAGCGCCAGCCTGCTGGAGCCCGTCCCCCCCCAGGGCGACCTGGCCCTGCGGCGGGAGATCGTCAATTACCTGCGGCAATTCCGCAGTATGCGGGTGACGGCCGAGCAGGTGGTCGTCGGCGCCGGGACAGAGTATCTGCTGGGCCTGCTGACCGAGCTGTTGCCCGGGGCGGTCTTCGCCCTGGAAAACCCCAACTACCACAAGCCGGCCCGCATTTTTCAAAGCCGGCGGGTTAAATTCGCCGCCATCAGTATGGATCAGGAGGGCCTGAGCCTGGCCGGCCTGACCAAGACTCAGGCCAGCGTGGCCCTGGTCACGCCCTCGCACCATTTCCCCTTGGGCACGGTGATGAGCGTGGGCCGCCGCCGGCAACTTCTGCAATGGGCGGCCGCCCGGCCCGGGCGGTATCTCATTGAAGACGACTATGACAGCGAATACCGCTTCGCCTTAAAGCCGGTGCCGCCCCTGCACAGCCTGGGCAGCGGCCAGCAGGTCATCTACCTGAACACCTTCACCCGGACTCTGGCCCCCTCGCTCCGCATCGCCTATATGGTGCTGCCGCCCGGCCTCTCGGAGCTGTATGAGCGGAAACTGGCCTTTTACGCCTGCCCGGTCTCCGAGTTTGAGCAGTGCGCTCTACGCAAATTTATCGAAGGGGGCTATTATGAGCGGCATTTAAACCGGCTGCGCAACCTCTACCGGGCCCGGCGGGACGTTTTAATGCAAAGGCTGGCGCCCCTGGCCGGCGCTTTCAGCCTGGCCGGCCAGGCCGCCGGCCTGCACCTGCTGCTGACCTCGCGCCAGGGCTGGCCGGAGGAAAAAATGATCCGGCTGGCCGCTCAAAATGAGGTCAGAGTTTACGGTTTATCGAGTTATTATCTGGGCCGGGCCGCCGCCTCCACCGTGATTATCGGCTACGCCGGCCTGGAAGAGGCGGAATTGGGCCAGGCGGCGGCCCGGCTGGTGGCCGCCTGGGGCGGGGGCTAAAACCATTTTTTGCGGGCGAACAGCACCGAGACCGCGAGCATCAGGCCCAGGCACAGGCCGCACATAGTCCAGAAAGCGCCCTGCGACTCGGCCAAGGGCAGATTCACATTCATGCCGTAGAGCCCGGAGATGATGGTGGGGAGCATCAGCACGATGGTCAGGCCGGCCATCAGCTTCATGGTGCGGTTGAGGTTGTTGGCAATGAGGCTGCCGAAGGCGTCACTCATGCTGGCCAGGGTCTGGCCGAAAATTTCGGCCATAAAGATGGCCTGCTGATTCTCAATCATGGCGTCATCAAGTATCTCCCGCTCCTCTTTGGTCAGGATGAGGCCTAAGGGGTCGGGCTGGCGGAATATTTTATCCATCAAACCGTGGTTGGATTTGACGGCCACGGTGATGTCAATCAGGGCTTTTTCAATATTTAAAAGGGTCAGCAGCTCCTCATTTTCCGGCGAGAGCCGGAGCCGGGCCTCAGCTTCGCCGGCCAATTCTTCCAGACGCTCGATATTGTTGATGAAACCAGTGCCGGCGGCGTGCAGCAGGGCGAAGGCCAAGCGGGCCGGGCTCCACGGGCGCCGGCGCTGAAAAAAGCGGCTCAGGTGGCCGCGAACCAGGTCAGGCTCCCGGCAAACCGTAATCACCAACTCGGGAGTGATGATGAGGCCCACCGGGGCGGTGCGGAAGACCGGCTCGGCCGGCTGATCATCTCTGAAGGAAAGCCGGGCCACAATCAGCAGGCCTAGCCCGTCCTGATCCACCCGGGGCCGCTCCTTGGGATCCAGAGGGTCGGTCAGGAACCAAGGCGGCAACTGGTGAGCCTGGGCCAGCTCGGCCAGCTCGGCCTCGGACGGGTCGGAGACATCAATCCAGTCCGGGGCGGCACCGGGCGGGCACGGGGAAATATTGTCGGCCGCGAGATAGCTGGTCAGCATATGAGATGCTCTAGTATGGGAGATAGCATAGAGAAGTCACAGCCAAGGCTCCTTTTATCCTGGTTATTATACCATATCCCGGCCCTGGCGCATCATATAATAATGTAGGCTAGCCACCCCGGCGAAGAAAAACCACCCCGGCCCTGCGGGCCACCCCTCCACGGGAGGGGAATTTAACGCGGCCGCCCGTATCCTGACCTCTCTCTCGCCCGACTTGTATCCCGCATCCAGCCCAGCCCCACATCTGGTATATCTAGCCCGGTAACCATCTTAAACCTCATGTGGCGCTCCAAAAAAAATAAAAAAATTTAAAAAAACATTAAAGTGCTTTTGCAACGAACCGATAAGAGTATCGAAGGAAGTTTGAAAAAACTCCCTCAACTTTGGCCCGGCGCGCCAGGGCAGTCCCAATCACCAGCGCGCTGACAATTCTCCCGGTCTTGGGGAAACAATGACCGGAAGATTTAAGAACAAACTCTTTGGGTTAGGAAAGGAAGGCAGACCATGAGTCTGGTAATTAACAACAACATGATGGCCGCCAATACCGCCAGGATTCTTGGCAACACGTATGACCGGCTGTCACAGAGCACCCAGCGGCTCTCCTCGGGGCTGCGCATCAACGGCGCCGCCGATGATGCGGCTGGCCTGGCCATCCGCGAACTGATGCGGACGGAAATCTCGGCCATGCAGCAGGGCATCAGAAACGCGGCCGATGGCATCAGCCTGATTCAGACGGCTGAAGGCGCCATGGCCGTCATCGACGAAAAACTCACCCGCATGAAAGAGCTGGCCGAACAGGCCGCCAGCGGCACCTACACCACCGTGCAGCGGGAAATCATCAACTCTGAATATCAGGCCATGGCGGCGGAAATCGACCGTATCGCCAACTCGGCCAACTTCAACGGGGTCAAACTGCTGGACGGCTCGATGAGCGCCATCCACCAGGGCAAGGGCCTCAAAATCCACTTCGGCACCGGCAACAACGAAGCCGAAGATTATTACTTCATTCAATTAGGCGACATCCGAGCCACCAGCGAAACCGGCCTCCGCATCGCTGGCGATGCTAAAAACGATATCTGGGGAACCGTGGGCACCCACAGCGGGCCGAACACCAACGGCTGCTGCGGCGGCGGCATCCCCTCTCTGAATGATCCCGTCCCCGGCTGGCACGAAGGCGAGGTCTTCGCCTACGGCTACAACTGGGACTGGCAAGCCTCCAACGGCCGCCTGTCCAATAATCCGGGCGACTATGAAGACCCGATTTTAACCCGGGGCCGCTATATCGCCGGCGCTTACCAGGCCGACAGCACTCCGACCCTGCAGGAACTTATGGACATGGTCAACCGGGGCAGCCAGGCCCGGGTGCGGGTGGACTTCCATATGGTAATGAGCGCCTCTACCGGCAAGCTCGAAAACGCCACCCTGGGCGATCTTCTGGATCATCCCAACCCACTTTTTCGGGCTGATCTGGTTATGCTCGATAGTGCCAATACCGCCGCCGCCAATGTCCACTATCAGTATGGGCCACTAGACCCAGCCACCAAAGGCACCGACATTTCTGATATAGACGACCTTATTCAGTTATTGTATGATAATGGCATAGGGACTCTTGGAAAGGATCCAACCCCGGCCAACATTCAAAAAGCGCTGGATGAAGGCGTCATACAAATCAACCCGAAGTATAACGCCAAAAACACGCAGCCATCATCTAGCGTAGATGGCGACCAAGAGCGGATCATTAAATTCGATAACGACAGCCCTCTGGGCGGCGCTCACCGGTTGTGCATCGGCGATGAAATCTATTATATCGGCAGCGCGGGCCTGGGCACCCAGCAGAATGGCGGCAAGTTTGCCTACAGCCTGTATGACTACGCGCAAGACGCTATAGACAAAGGCGTCGCTGGCGCTTCTGAAGTCTATAAGATGACGGCCATTTCCGCCATTGCCTACGCCATCAACAATAACGTGGACAGCAAGTTCTGGGCCCGGATCGAAGATTACGAGTATGAAGACGGCGTCCAGTCGCTTTATATCTTCGCCAAAGAGGGCGGCGACAAGCATCAGGTTACGGCTTGCGACGAGCAGTTGGGCGACATCCGCGGGGCCGACTTTCAGTATGACAGAATTACCTGGTATAACGATGAGGTGGAATCAGGCCAAAGTGCCGGAACCTATTTCAACAACGGCGGCATGTATTGGGGCACTCTGAAAGGCGTCCCCACCGGTTACGGCTCCTGGGGCGTGCAGCTTCACGGGCAGGATGTGGGCGATGACCGCGACCTTTGGATTCTGAACGTCGGGCCGCAAGTCGGGGCCGACATCAGCACCTGCGCCACGACCGCCTACACCGGGCTGGGCTTTGGTCAGAGAGACCCTGACAGCAACCCTAACACCGACAATAATGTGGCCATTACCAACCTGCTGGGCCTCGACCGCCAGTCCTTTGTGCAGATTCAGGAAGCGGCTGACGGCAAATGGGACGGCGCCCATGTGCGCACCCAGAGCCACGCCCAGGAAGCCCTGGACGCCATCAATGGGGCCATTGAGCGCAAAGACAAAGTCCGGGCCACTCTGGGTGCCTATCAAAACCGGCTGGAGAACACCATCACCAACCTGGAAACCCAGGCGGAGAACCTCCAGGCCTCGGAAAGCCGCATCTCCGATGTGGACATGGCCACAGAAATGACCAACTTCGTCAGGAACCAGGTTCTGACCCAGGCCGCCATCAGCATGTTGAGCCAGGCCAACAGCCTGCCTCAGATGGCTCTGTCGCTGCTCAACGGTTAATCTTAAATATAAGGAACAAGGTGAAGACCATGATGACCTCTCAAGATATCCGCGAACTCAATATAGCCACCAGCCTCCTGGCTGGCGGCCTGGCCCGGGGCTCTGAAACCGTGCTGGACGTGCCTCTCGAAGTGGCCCAGGCCCTGGCCGAGGCCCGCGATCAGATGGCCAGCCTGCCGGAAGTGATTGAAAACCTCAACCTGTCTTTCGAGCGGTTTGCCACCGTCTCCTCAGCCATCCACCGCATGACCGAGCTGGCCGGCCAGGCCGCCGATGACCAGACGGACGACTTTGACCGCCAGGAGCTGAATCGCGAATTCGCGGCCCTGGCCCAGATTCTGGCCAGCGACGCCGGCCGGCAGTATTACCCCGGCCCCCGGCTGAACCTTTTGAGCCAGGGGGAAGCCAAGAGCGCGGCCCTGATCATCAGCTACCTGGAGCCGGTTATCGACAACATGGGCCAGGAACTGAGCGAGCAGAAAAATCTGCTGGGCGAGGTGATCATTGAAACCATCAATTTCCTGGGGATTATCGCCCAATGTTACCCCGACTCCAACGGTGCCGGCGAATTGAGCGGCTTAATTAACGAAGTCCGCCGCCAGTGCAACACCATCCCAGTTTCGACCCCGGCGCCCGTCTTGCACTAAAGCGCCCAAGACGAAAAAAAGGAGCTGTCTCCCCCAGTTCCTGCCCAAAGAGAAACCACCGCCCTGTTGGCCAAGCAGGGCGGTTTTTTATGGCGATGGTTTCAATTTCTTACGGAAGGCCGAGATGGGCTCCAAAATATCCAGGAGGCCCCGGGCGTCCCGCCCGCGCAAGTTTTGCCGCACTGATTGGAGGATCTCCAGGAGAGCGCCGATATCCTCGGCCAGGTTATCGGCGTTGTCCAGGGCGATCTCCACCCACTTGGCCGGGTCTGAGGCCCCCACCCGGGTGGAATCGCGAAAGCCGGAACCGGCCCAGGGCAGCACCGCCTCGCCCCCATGCTTCAAGGCCACGCCGGCCAGGGCGGCGGCGGCCAGATAGGGCAGATGGCTGACCAGCCCGTAAAGCCGGTCGTGGGCGGCGGCGGGCATCACCCGCACCCGGCAGTCCAACAGTTCGTGGAGGGCGCGGAGCTTGGCCGTCAACTCCTCGGCGGCCGGGCCGCCCTCCTCCGGCGGGGTCAGAATAAACAGGCAGCCCCGCACCAGATCGGCCGAGGAGTGGTCATAGCCTGAAACCTCCCGGCCGGCGATGGGGTGGCCGCCGCAAAAATTGACCCCGGCGGATCGGGCCAGAGCGGTGATGGGCCCCTTGGTGCTGCCGGCGTCCGTCACCGGATAGGGCGCCCCCCGGCGGCCGATCATTTCCAGCAGTTCCAGGTTGCGCCGCACCGGCAGACAGAGATAGGCCAGGTCAAGGGGCCAGTCAATGAAAACCTCGGGGTCGTCAGTCACGGCCGCGAAACGGCGCACCTTGCGGGCGGCGGCCAGGGTCTGGGGGTCGCGGTCAAAAACGCGCAGTTCCATCCCCCCAAAGGGCAGGAGGGCCTTGGCCAGGGAGCCGCCGATGAGGCCCAGCCCGGCGAGGCCCACCCGCTTAAAGGGCAGTTTGGGAGGCAGCTTAATTTTTACCATAGTCAACCTTTCTGAATTAGGGCCTGGCTAGACTAGACTTGACTAGAGCTGGCGCAGGGGCAGCTCAATAATGAATCTGGCCCCCCCGCCCGGCCGGCTCCTGGCCTTGACAAAGCCGCCGTGGTCGCTGACGATGGTGCGGACAATGGCCAGGCCCAGGCCCTGCCCGCCGGCCTTGGTGCTGACATGGGGGTCGAAGAGGTGGTCGCGGATCTGCTGGTCGAGGCCCGGCCCGGTATCGGCGATGGTCAGGCGCAGCCCGGCCAGGTCATCCACTTCGAGAGTCAGGGTGACCCGGCCCTCTTCATTCATGGCCGTCACCGCGTTATCCAGAACATTGGTCAGCACCCGCCGCATCTGCTCGGGATCAAAGGCGAAAACGGGCGGGCGGCTGCGCACTTCCAACTGAAAATTGACCTTTTTATGGGCCTGGCGAAAGAGGGCCAGGCTGGCGGTCAAAAAGTCGGTGAAATCGCCGGGGACGGGTTTAATCTCCGGCAGGCGGGCGAAGCGGGAAAATTCATCCACCAGGTTTTTCATCTCCTCCACCTGGCGGATAATGACCGCCGTGCATTCCTCAAAAACGGCCGCATCGCTCTCCCCGGCCAGCCGGTCGGCAAAGCGGCGGCGCAGCCGCTGGGCGGCCAACTGGATGGGAGTCAGCGGGTTTTTGACCTCATGGGCAATGCGGCGGGCCACTTCCCGCCAGGCGGCCAGGCGCTGGGCCTTTTCCAGCTCGGTCAGATCGTCAAAGGCCAGCAGGTAGCCCACCGTGGTCTGCTCCTCATCGCGCAGAGAGGTCAGGCTGACCTTGAGGCTTAAAACCGAGGAACCCTGGCTCAGGCGCACATGGCGCTCCACCACCCGGCGGGCCGGCAGGGGCGAGTGGATGACCTCGGCCAGCAGATCGGCCAGGGGCGGCGGCAGGACGAAATCCTCGGGGCCGGTGAAGGCCGGGGCGTCAGCCGGCGGCGCTTCCTCAGGCAGGCTCTCCGCGCCCGGGTCGCTCAGGAGAATGGCCGCCGCCGCCTGGTTGAGGTGGAGGAGCCGGCCCTCAACATTCAGCACCATAACTCCGGTGGAGACGTTTTTCAGCACGGTTTCCAGAAAACGACGGCGGCTGTCCAGCTCGGCGTAAAGAGATTTCAGGTTGGCGGTCATCAGGTTGAAAGCCTGAACCAGCTCGACAAACTCCCCGGAACGGCCGGGGGGAGTCAGGGTGAAATCCAGGTCGCCGGCCGCCACCTTCTGGGTGCCCCTGACCAGCTCCAGCACCGGCCGGGCCAGAGAGCCGGCCAGATGGGAGCCGATCCAGACCGAGATAAAGACCGCCAGGATGGCCGTGGAGGTCAAAGCGGTCAGTTGGGCCGTGCGGAAGGGGCGCCAGTTGGCCAGCTTGTCCTGGTATTCCAGCAGATCGTGACGCACATCTTCCATGCGGGAACGAATGGGGGTCAGGGTCAGGCGGCCGACGGCCAGGAAACCTTCCGGGTCGGCCCCTGCCGCCTCCGGTGGCGTGACCGCAAAGACCAGACGGGTCAGGTCGCCTGATTCCGTCTCCAGGGTGCTGACCCAGGGCGGCCGGCTTTGGCCCCGGAGCTGGTCGGCAAACCAGCCATGGTAAATCGGGGGCAGATTTTCAGCCCCGGCCCGGGCGGCCAGTTGGCCGGCCCGGCTGTAAAACTCAACCGTGGCCAGATGAAACCGGTGGCGGCTCCCCTCCAGAAACTCCTGGAGAGACTGGAGGCTGACCGGCCCCGGCAGCCGGAGATATTCATCCCGGAGGTCGCCGCCAAAGCCGGCCAGGAGGCGGTCATCAAGCTCCATCATCGCCCCGCTCAGATCAAGGGCATCGCTCAGAGAATCCTCGATCCGGGAGCTGAACCACGACTCGTGCCCCAGCACCAGCTGGCGATAGGAGTAGTAGAAAATCAGGAGGGTGGGCAGGAGCGAAAGACAGATGAAGGCGATGACCATCTTGGTCTGGAGCGAGCCGTAACCCTGCTTTTCAAAAAAAATACGATACAGGCTGCGCAGGATCAGGAGGATCAACAGGGTGATCAGCAGCACCGAGACATTGATGGAGAGGAGGGCCAGCAGCCCCTGGTTATCGGAAAAACCAGGGCCCAGCTCGATAACTTCCCGCTGCACCAGGGTCAGAACCGCCAGGCCGGTCACCACCAGAACCAGGGCCAGCCGCTCCAGCCGGTTTTTGCGCCGCCGCTGGCGGGGGGTCAGATCCGGGCTATCGGTTGAAGATGACAAAGGGAGACCTCCGGGGCTGGCATTGGGTAATTATTTTATGCTATAATACTCACTTGGCAGGGAGGACGCAAATGGTTTACAAACCCGGACGCTTCGGTGATGACCCCTACCCCATCAACGCGCTGGGCACCGGGGAGTCCTGGCGCATGTTTTCCATCATGTCGGAATTCGTCCGGGCCTTCACGGCCATGAGCAATGCCGGCCCCTGCGTCAGCATTTTCGGCTCGGCCCGCTCCGAGCCCGACTCGCCGGAGTGCGCCATGGCCGAGGAGTTGGCCCGCCTTTTGGCCCGAAACGGCTTTGGAGTTGTTTCCGGCGGCGGCGGCGGAGTTATGGCGGCGGCCAACAAGGGGGCCACCGAGGCCGGCGGGCTCTCCATCGGCCTGAACATTGAGCTGCCCCACGAGCAGTTGCCCAACCCTTACGCCAATTTGCAGCTTGATTTCCACTACTTTTTCATCCGCAAAGTGGTTTTTGTCAAATACAGCCAGGCCTATGTCATCCTGCCGGGGGGCTATGGCACCATGGACGAGCTCTTTGAGGCCCTGACCCTGATTCAGACGCAGCGCATCCGCCCCTTCCCGGCCTTTCTGATGGGCTCGGACTACTGGTCCGGCCTGATGAGCTGGATGCGCGACCGCATGATGGCCGAAAATTATATTGGCCCGGATGACCTGGATTTTTTAACGGTCGTGGATCATCCCGAGGAAGTGGTCAAATCCATTAAAAAGACGGTGGTTTTAAAATAACCATGCCAGCGCGCAAACTGTTGCAACATTGGTCGGCCGGGCTGATTCTGGCCCTGGCCTCCATCTTCACCCTTTCCGGCTGTCTGGGCCTGGGCGCCACCGGGGTTCGAACGCCGGCCGGATCCTCCGGCCCGGCCAGCCCGGCCAGGGTCACCGCCATCCCCGCGCCCTGGCGGGGGCCGGCCGAAAAGCTGGCTCAGCGCGGCTTTAGCCAAAAGCAGCTGGAAGAGGTCTTCCTCTCCCCCAACCTGACCTACACCAGCGACCCCATGGCCGCCAAACTGAGGGAGCTCTACGGCATTTTCTACCGCTCCGACCTGATTAAGGCCATTCAGGAAAGGCTCTATCAGCTGGGTTACGAGGTGCTCATCGATGGCCGGGGGGGATCCGGCACCAAGAGCGCCATCGTCAAATTTCAAACCGACAGCGGGCTGACGGCCAACGGCGAAGTCTCCGAGGCCGTTCTGGCCTCGCTGGACAAGGCCCTGAAAACCCGCCCCCTGCGCCCCCTGGCCGGCTACCGCCCGCCCCCGGCCGCCAAGCCCTCCCGCACGGCCACCCAGACCCAGGCCACCAACCCCTCGGCCCTGGCCCAGATCAAGGCCTACTATGGGCCGGACCGGGCCATCTTTCAGCGCATGACCAGCCAGTATCAGGTGCCCGGGGAAGTGGTGGCGGCCATCATGTGGGTGGAGACGCGCTACGGCAACTACCTGGGCAAACAGAAGGCGGCGGCCATGCTGGCCTCCATGGCCGCCGCCGCCTCTGATTTCTCGGTGGTGGAGCCGGCCGTGGCCGACCTGATCGCCAAAGACCAGGGCACCAAAGCCTTTCTGCAGGAGACGGCGGTTAAGCGGGGCGACTGGGCCTTAAACGAACTGGCCGCCCTGATGACCTACTCTTTCAACAACGGCCAGGATCCCACCACCCTGCCCGGCTCCATCTACGGGGCGGTGGGCTGGGGCCAGTTCATGCCCTCCAACCTGATCAAATACGCGGTGGCCGCCCCGGGCCAGAGCCGGATTGATTTTTTTGACAAGACCTGCGCCATTTTCAGCATTGGCCATTACCTGAAAGCCCACGGCTGGAAGGGCGGGGCCATGAGCGAGGACGAGCGCCGGGCGGTCATCATGAAATACAACAAGAGCGGCGTCTATGTCAACACCGTGCTCTATGTGGCCGACTACCTGGCTAAACCATGACTTGTTGGCCGGTTATTGACTTCCATACCCACTCCCTGTTGTCTGACGGGGTGCTGACCCCGGCCGAGCTGGGGCGGCGGGTTCAGGTCTCCGGCTACGCTGTGCTGGGGCTGGCCGACCACGCCGACCCGGGCACCCTGCCCGGCCTTATTGAAACCGCCCGGGCCTCGGCCCGGGCCTTAAACGGCCATATGGAAGGACTGACTATCCTGCCCGGGGTGGAAATCACCCATGTGCCCCCGGCCCTGATCGGCGACCTGGTCAAAAAAGCCCGCGACCTGGGGGCCAGCCATGTGGTTGTCCACGGCGAGACCATTGTTGAGCCGGTGCGGCCGGGCACCAACCTGGCGGCCATTAAAGCCGGGGCCGATATCCTGGCCCACCCGGGCCTCCTGACGGAGGAGGAGGCTGCTCTGGCCGCTGAAAAAGGCATCTATCTGGAGCTCAGCGCCCGGGCCGGCCACAGCTTGGCCAATGGGCTGACCGCTCAACTGGCCCTCCGCTTTGGGGCCGCCCTCCTGGTCAACTCTGACGGCCACGCGCCCGGCGACTGGCTGACCCCGGAGCGCCGGCGGGCCGTGGCTCTGGGCGCCGGCCTGGATCAGACCGGGTATGAGGCTCTGCTGGCCGGGGCGGTTCGCCTGGCCGAAGTGGCCCAAAAACGCTTTGATGGCTAAACACGCAGTTAAAATATCCATTCTGCTGGTCTGGCTGACCATCATGGGCTGGTGGTGGCTGGAGAGCCGCTCCTGGCCGCCCCCGGCCAAAATCGAAGTCGCCTTTCTGCCGGATTTCAATGACTATTTTAGCCTGAAATATGGAGACCAGAAAATAGGCTGGGCCTTTAAAAGCCTGCGCCGCCTGCCCGGCGGAGCCGGCTATCAGGTCGGGCAGGGCCTGGTGGTCAGGCTGGCTCTGGCCGGAGAAGAGCTGGAAATCAAATCCACCCTCATGGCCAATCTGGATAAATCATTGAACCTGCTTGACTTTACCCATCTGGTGCAGGCCGGGCCCCTGACCGTCTCCGAGATCGGAGTGGTGGCTGATGAGCGCCTGTCCGTTGAGGTCAACCTGGGGGAGCACGGGCCGGTAGTGGCCAAAATAGCGGCCGCCTATGGCGGCCTGGGGGGTCAATACGCTGAAAAGCTGGATTTCAGCCGGCCGGCCATCCTGCCCGCCCCCGCCGGCCCGGCCCTGGCTCAGGCCCTGCCCCCCTATCTCAGCTACCTGGGCCTGGAGGCCGGGCGTCATTACGCCTTAAAGCAACTGAACCCGCTCAGCCGGCAACTGGACGAATTCCCGGTGCGGGTGGAGGAGGAGGGCCGGGAGTATGACCAGGAGGCCGGCCGAAAGATCCCGGCTTTCCGCATCCGCCTGACCAGCGCCGGCGGCGACAGCCTCATCTGGGTGGATCGCTTTGGCCGCACCTTTCGGGAAGAAGCCGCCGGCTTCACCCTGACCCGGCTTTACGAGCAGTCGGAAGCCGGCCAGGGAATCACCCCCCTGGCCCCTGCCCCTGGTTTCGAGCAATTGCTGAGCCTGGGCCGGAAACCGAAACATGATTGAAATCATAAATCTCACCAAGCGCTATCAGCACCACACAGCGGTCGATGACCTGAGCCTGAGGGTGGCCCCCGGCGAAATTTTCGGCTTTCTCGGCCCCAACGGGGCCGGCAAGACCACCACCATCCGCATGGTGGCCGGGGCCCTGGCCCCGACCAGCGGGGAGATTATTCTGGGGGGTCATCATCTGGCCAGGGCGCCGCGACCGGCCAAGAGCCTGGTGGGCTACATTCCCGACCGGCCTTTTTTATATGAAAAGCTGTCCGGCTGGGAATTTTTTGAGTTTCTGGCCGATCTCTACCAGGTGGCCCGGCCGGCCCTGGCCGACCGGGGGCCCAAGCTGCTGGAGCTCTTTGAGCTGAGCGACTGGTGCCACGACCTGATTGAAAACTACTCCCACGGCATGAAGCAGCGCCTGATCATGGCCGGGGCCCTGCTGCCCCGCCCGCGCATTCTGGTGGTGGATGAGCCCATTGTCGGCCTTGACCCCCGGGGGGCCAAGCTGGTGGTGGATATTTTCCGCCACCTGGCCGATCAGGAGGGGGTGGCCATCCTGGTCTCCACTCACACCATGAGCCTGGCCTCCCGCCTCTGCCACCGCATCGGCATTATTTTCAAAGGCCGGCTGGAGGCCGTGGGCACCGAAGACGAGTTGCGGGCCAGATCAGGCCAGGACGGCGATCTGGAAGACATTTTTCTCAAAATTACCGACGGCGGGGCCCCCCAGATACTGTCGGAACTTTTTACCGACCATGATTGACTGGCTTACGCTGTTAAAACCGGGCCTGCTCAGCCTGAGAAACATCATCCGCCGGCCCGGACGGGGAGGCCGGGCCAAGGCCGTCTTTGTGGCCCTGTTCACCCTTGTTATCTGGCTGCTGGTCTTCCTGTTCGCCACCCGGGTTTTGCGCAACCTGCGGGCGGCTGATCTGGTGGGCGACATCCTCTGCCGCAAATTCCTGGGGCTGATGTGGATCACCGGGGCGGCCATGCTGGTCTTTTCCTCGCTCATATCTTCCCTGTCGGGCTTTTTCCTGTCCAAAGACCTGGAATTGCTGATGGCCTCGCCCGTCAGTCAGGAGAGCGTTTTCTGGGCCCGTTCCACCCAGGCCCTGCTGGTCAGCGCCTGGATGCCGGCCGCCTTTATGCTGCCGGTCTTCCTGGCCTATGGCTACAGCTTTCAGGTGCCTTTTTATTACTATCTGATCGCCCCGGCCGTGACTGTCCCCCTCCTGGCCGGGGCCGGCTACCTCAGCCAGATGCTGGTGATGATCCTGGTCAATCTCTTCCCGGCCCGCCGGGCCAGGGAAATTATGGGGCTCTCGGCCATTGTGGCCTTTTGCGGGCTTTACATCGCCTTTCGCCTGATGCGGCCGGAAGAAATGCTCAACCCCTCCGGCTTCATGAGCGCCGCCGCCTATCTGGCCAACCTCAGAGCCACCGGCTCCATCTTTCTGCCCACCGAGTGGGCGGTGGAGTCGCTCTGGCCGGTTTTGAGCGGCCGGCCGGGCCGCCTGGAAGCCTGGCGCTGGCTGCTGCTGCTGTGGAGCACGGGCGCGGCCCTGGCCGTCATCACTTCCTATGTGGCCGGAGCCCTGTTCTGGCCGGGCTATAACAAGAGCCTGGAGGGCTCCTCCCGGCGGCGCGGGAGCCATGGCCTCTGGTCTCTGGCCCTGGGCGGCCTGACCGCCCTGATGAAGCCGGAACGAAGAGCCCTGGTCACCAAGGACCTCAAAACCTTTTTCCGCGACCACGCCCAGTGGTCCCAGCTCATCCTGCTGGCCGCCCTGCTGGTCATCTATCTCTACAATTTTTCCCTGGTGAATCTGAGCCGCTTTCCCGACGGCGCCTTTGTCCTGGAAAATTTCTTCGCCTTCCTGAATCTGGGGCTGGTAGCTCTCATCGCCGCCACCCTGTGCCTGCGCTTCGCCTTTCCGGCCATTTCCGGCGAGGGTTTCGCCTACTGGATCATCAAGGCCGCCCCCATGTCCCTGGCCGATTTTATGCGGATAAAATTCTGGCTCTGGCTGCCGCCCATCTGGCTGATAGCCGTTGGCCTGATCATTCTGGGCAACTATTATCTGGGGGTCAGTCTGACCATGCACGTGGCCGCCGGCCTCATCACCCTGATCCTGACCCCGGGACTGTGCGCCCTGGCCGTGGGGCTGGGGGGGCAGTTTCCCCGGTTTGACGCGGCCAACCCGGCCCAGGCCCCCACCGGCTACGGCGGTCTGGTCTATATGGTCACCTCCAGTCTGGCCAGTCTGGCGGTCATCGGACTGTCGGCCTGGCCCATCATCAACCTGCTCAATCTGGAGCGGGGCCGAAGGCTGACCCTGATTCCTAAAACCGGCGGAGCCTTCCTCCTGGCCCTGGCGGCCCTGGTCTGCGTCTATCTGCTGATCAAGCCCATGCGGCAGGGGCTCAAAGCTCTGGAGGAAGGCAGCGACCAGGAATGAGCGGAGCCGGCCCGACCGAGCGTTTTTTTCTGGACTGGCCGACCTGGGCCGGCCGTCTGTTAAAATTAATTTTCCGGGGAGTGCGGCTGCGGATAGTCGGGGAGCCTGATCTGGCCGAGGTGGGGCCGATAATTCTGGCCCACTGGCATGCGGATGATCTCTGCCTATTGCCCACCTTGCCCCATCTCCGGGCCGATATTCTGGTCAGCCAGTCCCGGGACGGGGCCATGCTCGGCCGGGCCTTGGCCGTCCTGGGCCATCAGGCCAGGCGGGGCTCATCCTCCCGGGGCGGGGCCGCCGGGCTCCTGGCTTTAAAACACTCTCTGGAAAGCGGTCATAATGTGGCCTTCGCCGCTGACGGCCCCCGGGGCCCGCGGCTGGTGGCCAAGCCCGGGGCTTTCTACCTGGCGGCCAAGACCGGACGGCCCCTGGCCCCCCTGGGCGTGGCCGTGGATATGGCTTTCACTTTTAAAAAAAGTTGGAACCAAACCCGCCTGCCCCTGCCCGGAGCCCAGGTGGTCATCGCCTACGGCCCGCTCCTGACCTGGCCCAGGGAGGCCGCCCGCTGGCCGGCTCACCAGCAGAGCCACCTGTTGGGGGCGGCCATCGATGGCGCCGTCCGCCTGGCCGAGGCGGAGCTGGCCCGCTGGCGCGGCCGCTGACTCACAGCAGTTCCCGGTTGCGCCGGCGCTGCTCCTCCAGCATATAGCGATTGATGATCCTTTGCATGGTGCGGGCGGTCTGGGCGTCCATATCCAGGAATTTCAGGCCCAGCTTGGCCAGGCGGTCGCCGGGCTCGTATTCCTGGCGCACCACCGTGGCTTGGCCCCTGATGGAGGCCTGGTCATCATCTTCCTCATACAGAAAATTAAGGCTGAAAGTCAGGGTCTGGCCCAGGCCGAAAGCGGCCGGCACCGGGGTGGACAGCATGAACCCGCCGGCGGAAAAATTGAGCAGATTGACCTCGGCCGCCGAGCTTTCTATTTTCAACTCCGCCCGGGTTTGAGCGCCGATGTCCAGGCGGTAAGCCTGGCGGACATTGGTCTTCTGGAGACCCGTTTGATCCGGAGGGCTCAGGAAGATGACATCGGCCGTCAGGCCCTGGTCTTTGGAGTTGAAGCGATAGGCGTTATTCAGCCCCACAATCCGGCTTTGCCAGCCCCAGCGGGTGGTCTCGTAGGTAGTGAGGTTGTGGTGAACCAGGGTGGCTTCCACCACCCGGCCGGTCAGGGATTTTAAAATAGCCGGCTCGGTCTGGAGGACGACCACCTGGTGGGCGGTGACATCCAGAATCATGGAGCTACGCACATCGGCCTGGCCGGTCAAAAGATCCAGATCCAGAATGATATCCAGCCGGCTGTTGGGACGAAGCAGTCGATCTGAAGTTAGATCCATCCCGCCACCTCAGGCCCAGGCGATCAGCCCCAGGACATAGTGGTTGGCCAGGCGAACCTGGCTGGGCGTGACCCGGACAGTGTAGCCGAATTTGCCGGTCAGCCGGCAGACCACCGTGTTTTTATACTGCCAGGCTCCGTCGGCCAATTTTTTTTCCGGGGTCAGGGCCAGGGTGGCGCGGTCAATGAATTCGCCCTGATGATCCAGGTGGCCATAATAGGCCTCCACCGTGACGTCGTCAGGGGAGAGGGAGCCCATCTGCACCTGGGCCGTAAATTCAATCTCGTCCCCCACTTTCAGGTCGGCCGCCTCGGCGTTGGAGGAGATGGCGGTGATGGACATTTCATTCCAGCTGGTCATCAGCTTTTGCCGCCAGGCGGCCTGCTCGGCAGCCGCCTGGAAATTGTCTTTGGTCAGGGCGTGAAAGCGGGCCGAGGCCTGTTTATAAAAGCGCTCGTAATAGTCGATGACCATGCGGTGGGCGCTGAAACGGGGCATTAAATCCTGGATGCTGTTCCGCATCATATCGCACCAGACCTGGGGGATACCGTCGGCCGTGCGCTGATAGAAAAGAGGGGCGACCTGTTTTTCCAGGAGGTTGTAGAGGGCCTGGGCCTCGGTTTCATCCTGTATCTCGTGGTTGGAATCCATCTCGCCCTGGCCGATGGCCCAGCCGTATTCCGGGGCGTAGCCCTCGTCCCACCAGCCATCAAGCACCGAGAGATTCAGGACGCCGTTGGCCAGGGCCTTCATGCCGCTGGTGCCGCAGGCCTCCAGCGGCCGGCGGGGGTTGTTGAGCCAGACATCGCAGCCGGAGACCAGGAGGCTGGCGATATGCATGTTGTAATTTTCCAGAAAGACGATGCGGTTCTGAAAGCGCGGCTCCCGGGCCAGATGGATGATATCTTTGATGAAAGCCTTGCCCTCGTTATCCTGGGGGTGGGCTTTGCCGGCGATGATGAGCTGCACCGGGCGGGCCGGGTTATTGATAATCTTATCCAGGCGGTCAGGGTCGCGGAAGAGGAGCGTGGCCCGTTTGTAGGTGGCGAAACGGCGGGCGAAACCAATGGTCAGGGTGTCGGGCGAGAGAACCTCCATGCTCCGGCGCAGGGTGTCGGTGCCGGAGCCCTGGCTCCTGAGCTGCTGGAAGAGGGCCCGGCGGGTATAGCCCACCAGCCTGGTCCGGCAGTTTTCATGGGCCCGCCACAATTCCGACAGGGGGATCTGCTTGACCTGTTTCCAGATGCGGGCCGGGTCTTTGTCTTCGTTCCATTCGGCTCCCAGGTAGCGGTCGTAGAGGCGGGCTATTTCCCGGGAGGCCCAGGACGAGACATGGACGCCGTTGGTGACGTGGTCAATGGGGGTATCCTCCACCGGGTTTTTGGGCCAGATGTTCTGCCACATGTGGCGGCTGACCACGCCGTGCAGCCGGCTGACGCCGTTGGCGTGAGCCGACAGGCGCAACGACAGGGGGGTGACCCCAAAAGGCTCGCCCTCGTCGCGGGGGTTGATGCGGCCGTAGCCCAGGAGCACCCGCCAGTTGATGCCCAGTTCCTTGGAGTATTCCTCAAAATAGGCCCGGGCCAGCTCCGGGTCAAAGGTGTCATTGCCGGCCGGAACCGGGGTGTGAGTGGTGAAAACAGTGGAGGCCTGAACCACTTCTCTAGCCGCGTCAAAAGACAGGCCAAAGTCTTTGCGTAGCAGGTTGATGCGCTCCAGAGCCGAGAAGGCGCTGTGCCCCTCGTTCATATGGATGACCGTGGGCGTCAGGCCCAGGGCTTTCAGAGCCCGAACCCCGCCGATACCCAGGACTATTTCCTGGCGGATGCGGGTTTCGCGGTTGCCGCCATAGAGTTGGGCCGTGGTGCCCCGGATATCGGGCGGATTTTCATTCAGGTCGGTATCCAGGAGATAGAGGGGGATGCGGCCGACCTGCACCTTCCAGACCCCCACCCAGACCGGCTGGCCCTTGAAGCTGACCTGCACCTTGATCTGGCGGCCATCGGCCCCGGTGACCCGGGAGATGGGCATATTGTCAAAATCATTGGCCGGATAGCGCTCCATCTGCCAGCCGTCATTATTCAGATACTGGGCGAAGTAGCCGTCCTGATAGAGCAGCCCCATGCCCACCAGCGGGATGCACAGATCCGAGGATGATTTGAGGTGATCGCCGGCCAGCATGCCCAGGCCGCCGGAGTAGATGGGCACGCAGGTGGTCAGGCCGAACTCGGCGGAAAAATAGGCCACGCAGGTGCCGGTGGTCTCCGAATCGGCCGCCTCCATGTATTTGTCAAAGCGATGAGCCGCCTCATCCAACTGGGACATGAAGCCCTGGTCGGCCACCAGGCTCTCCAGCCTGTCCTGATCCACCAGGCCCATAAAGGCGACCGGGTTGTGGCCCGTGTCGGCCCACAACTGGGGGTCAATGCGCTGGAAGAGATCGCGGATGCCGTTTTGCCAACTGAAGATCACATTGTAAGCCATCCGACGCAGGGGCTGGAGTTTATCCGGGACATGAGGGACGACTTTGAATTCCTGCTTGGCTTTCATGTTACCACCTTGGGTGTTATTTTTAAGGATATGTCGCCCTTTCGGGCCACCTGGCTACGCACGCGAAAGATAATATCTTTGTAAGATTATCATATTTCGCCACTGGAGGTCAACTATGGCCGCCCCGTCGCCCAGGGCGGAAGCCGGAGGCCGTTTCCAGCCGGCCCTGGATTGGCCAATAGCCCCCATACCTACATTTGGACATACAGCCATGGTTTGTAATATCTTGACTTCCCGAGTAAAAAAAGGTAAATTTTATCCATGAAAGCGGATCAGACTGATATCATCAGAAATACGGGAGGACTGGCTGAGGAAATTTTGGCCGTAAATTTATTTGCGGAACGGGTTCCGAAGGAACAGCCGCTTCTAAGTCGGCAGCAAATTAACGCCATCGTCAAAACGAGAATAATCCGGATTTTTCAGTCGTCATTATTTGATTTTCAACAAAATATGGAAATAGCCGAAAAATATAACATGGCCAACGCGGTTAATATATATAATCCGTAATTCCCTGAATATTTTATACCACCATAATTTTCTACCACACCCCTTGAGTATCCAAACCCGACATTATCGTAAAATATCTTAAAATATCAATATCAATTGCGGAATAAA
>JAISJK010000049.1 GCA_031261565.1 Candidatus Adiutrix sp.
ACAGAACCAAAGTAATGGCCGCAGTGAGAGTGGTCTTGCCATGGTCGATGTGTCCGATGGTGCCCACGTTGACGTGAGTTTTGGTGCGATCAAATTTCTTTTTGGCCATTTTCGCCTCCTTGGAGCCATGAGCGCCGGGCTCGGCATCAAACCTCGCTGGAAAACCGGCTATCGATCACTTTCTATCTTATTTAACTACTGGAGCCCACAATCGGACTTGAACCGATGACCTCGTCCTTACCAAGGACGTGCTCTACCAGCTGAGCTATGTGGGCTTTTGGTGGTCTCTGACCCTGGAGCGGGAAACGGGGCTCGAACCCGCGACCCTCAGCTTGGAAGGCTGACGCTCTAGCCAACTGAGCTACTCCCGCTCACATTCACTTAAAGTTGGCCGGCCACAGTGGTGGTGGGGGGAGGATTCGAACCTCCGAAGACGTCCGCCGTCAGATTTACAGTCTGATCCCTTTGACCGCTCGGGAACCCCACCCTGTGCAGACCGCCGCCCATGTAGGCAACATCGTGAACCAGAGAATATTAGCCTAATTCCGCTAAAAAGTCAAGCCATTTTTTGAAAGGCTCAGCCGGTCAGGGCCCCGATCACCACCGCGTAAACCAGGGCCGGCAGGAGGTTTTCAACGGTGATCCGCTTGAGGCCCAGGAGATTGCAACCAATGGCCATCACCAGGAGGCCGCCGGTGGCCACCAGCGAATTTTCTATGTTTTTCGTCAAGTAGGGTTGCAGCAGCCCGGCGGCCAGGGTCAGCCCCCCCTGGTAGATGAGCAGAGGCCCGGCAGAAAAGACCGCCCCCGAGCCATAGACGGAAGCCAGCATGGCCACCGCGAAAAAATCAAGAATGGATTTGGCGTAGAGAATGGAGGGCGAGCCGCCCAGGCCCTCTTCCAGAGAGCCGACCAGGCCCATGGCCCCCACGCAGATGATGAGAGAGGTGGTCACCAGGCCATCGGTAAACTTTTCATTGCCGGAGCGGCACATCTTTTTGACCGCGTCCCCGGCCCGGGCCAGCCGCCCGGCCAGCCCCAGGGCCTGGCCGGTCAGGGCCCCCAGGACGCAACTGATGATGACCACCATGACCTCCGGGGCCACCCAGGCCATTTTCAGGCCGATCAGCACGGTGCACAGCCCCAGAACCTGAAAAACAGAATCCCGCAGATCCTGGCCGATGATCCGCCCGGCGGCCAGACCCAGGCCACCGCCGACCACCACCGCCCCGGCATTGACCAGGGCTCCCACCGGAACGATCATTTGACCTCTCATAAAAAAAGCGGCATAAAAAAGCGGCCCCCAAAGAGGGCCGCCCTGAAAAATGGCGGGGACGACGGGATTTGAACCCGCGATCTTCTGCGTGACAGGCAGACGTGTTAAACCGCTTCACTACGTCCCCAAAAAACGAGGGGGAATTTTTGGCGCATTCCCGCTTGCCCTTTATACTAATTATACCCATCAAAGTCAATAAAAAAATCAGTCGGCCGGACTCAAACCTGGTTGTAACGCGGGCATGAGGTCAGGTGATCGTTCACCATGCCCACTGACTGCATGAACGCGTAGATGATGCTGGAGCCCACAAATTTGAAATCAAATTTTTTCAAATCCCGGCTGATGGCCTCGGACAGCGGCGTGCTGGCCGGAACCTGGGCCATGCTCGACCAGGCGTTGACAATGGGCTGATAATTGACGTAAGACCAGAAAAAACGATCCAGCGATCCCTGCGACCTGCACAGCTTAAAATACGCTTTGGCGTTGTGGATAGCGGCGTTGACTTTCAGCCTGTTGCGGATAATGCCGCTGTTTTGCAGGAGTCTCTCCACCTTACGAGTATCGTAGTTGGCGATGACCGCCGGATCAAAATCATCAAAAGCGGCGCAGAGCGTTTCCATTTTCAACAGGATGGTCGACCAGCTCAAACCGGCCTGCTTCCCCTCCAAAATAAGCATCTTGAACAGCTCACGCTCGTCATGGACGGGCACACCCCACTGGTGGTCATGGTATTCCTGCTCCCGCAGACTGTGGTTAGCCCAATCGCAACGTCTGGTCTCATCACCGCTCATCTAATCTATTCCTTCCGCGCCTGTTCCGGCAATTTATCCGCATTGGCCAGGGCCCAGCGCACCTGACGGCAGACGCCCCGCCACAGATTGCACTCGCCGCTGGTCAAACCGCTGCGATTAAATATCTTTTTGATATTCATCAGCCAGTGCCCGGTATTGTCGGCCGGCAGGAAACCGATCTGCACCAGAGTTTGAGCCAGGTCATCATACATGGCGCTCAGTTCCGGTTGGGGCACCGGCCTGACCGTCGGCTTTTCCGGCTCGCCCCCGGCCGCCACAATCAATTCATAGCCGATCAATAACACGGCCTGGGCCAGGTTGAGGGAGCTGGCCTCCGGGTCTTCAGTGGGTATGCGCACCACTTTCTGGCATTGCCGCAAGTCGGAGGTGGCCAGCCCCATGCGCTCCGGCCCAAACAAAAGGGCGGTGGGCACGGCTTCATCAGCCCCGTCGGCCAGCAGCTCGGCGGCCAGTTGCCTTGGGGTATAAAACGGGCCGCGCTGACTGCCCACCCGGGCGGTGGTGCCCACCACCAGGCCGTAGGGGGCCAGAGCCTCGGGCAACTCCTGATAAACGGCCATGCTCTCCAGCACTTTCAGCGCGTGGCTGGTGGCCGTGGCCTCCATCAGGGCCCGATGCAGACTGCGCGGCCGCACCAGCACCAGCCGCCCCAGCCCCATATTGGCCATGGCCCGGGCCGCAGCCCCGATGTTTTCGCTCTTTTGCGGCTCCATCAGCACCACGTCAATGTGGCGGCGGCTGAGCATCTTCGGCCGGCGATCCAGCCGGTTTATTGGCCGGCGCATGGCGGCCGCCGGTTAAAATGATTCTGGGCCACGACCAGCCCCTCCCCCAGCCACATCTCCGCCGCCAGAGCAGCCTCATTTAAGGCCTGATCCACCAGCGGCCACTCCGACTCCACAAATGGCCCCAGGACATAATCCGCATTCCCCCGGGTAAATATCTCTCGGGGCGGGCGGCCGATGCCGATTTTCAGCCGGGCGAAATCACAGCGCAACATGGCCAGGAGCGAAGACAGCCCCCGGTGACCGGCCGCGCTGCCGCCCCAGGCCAGTTTCAGACGCCCCGGCTCCAGATCCATCTCATCGTGCATCACCAGAATATCCTCAGCCTCAATTTTGTAAAACGAGACCACTTCCCGCGCAGCCTCTCCGGAAAGATTCATAAAGGTCTGGGGCCAGACCAGAACGACCGGCCGACCGGCCAGGCGGCCTTTGGTCATCAGACTGCTCAGAAAGTGAGCTGGAGGATCAAACCCCCGGCGGCCGGCCAGCCGCTCCAGAGCCATAAAACCGGCGTTATGGCGAGTGTTTAGGTATTTCTGGCCGGGGTTGCCCAGACCCACAATGAGATGCACAATAAAACGCCCCTGATTATGCCATAAAAAAGGCTCGTTCAACCCGGTCAGGACAAACGAGCCAGAAAAATCACCACTCCAGGACGGCCGGACTTCAGAGCTTATTTCTTGCCCTTTTTAGCTGGAGCCGCCTTGGCCGGGGCCGCCTTGGCCGCCTCGGCCTCGGGGGCCTCAGCCACCTCAGCCTCGGTCTTGACCCCCTTGGGAATGACCACGGTAGCCACCGGCAGATCAGTGGAAAAGACCAGTTTCAGCCCGGCCGGTGCCGTCACCTGAGAAAGGTGGAGCGACTGACCCAGGCCCAGAGCCGAGACATCCAGCGTCAACTCGGCCGGCGCCTGACCAGGCAGAGTAGCCACCGTGACTTCCCGCAACCCGGCCTGGAGCTGGCCGCCCTTTTCCACCCCGGCCGGCTTGCCGCTCAGCACCACCGGCACTTTGACGGTGACCGGCTGATTCGGGTCAACCCGGTAAAAATCGGCATGGATGACCTTGCGGCTCAGCGGGGATACCTGATAATCCTTCAGCAGAGCCGCCTCCCGGCCCCGGCCCTCGATGTCCAGAGTATAGAGGGAGCGGTTGCCCTCGCTGGTCATGAAGGCGGTTTTGAATTCCTTATAGTCCAGAGTCAGACTCTGGGCCGTCTCCAGACCAGGGCCGTAAAAAACAGCCGGCAGAAGCCCGCCGGCCCGCAGACGGCCGGCCGGGCCGCCCCCCTTGGCCTGACGGGTTTTGGCTTTTAAAACAGTTGAGAGACCCACGATAACCTCCTGATATAAACACTTTTATACGAAAAGTGAGCTGACTGAATCTTTCTGATGAATGCGGCGAATGGCCTCGCCCAGGAGGGGAGCCACGCTCATGATCTGTATTTTAGATGACTGCCGGGCTTTTTCCGCCAAAGGCAGAGTGTTGGTCACCAGCACCTTGGAAAGCACGGAGTTCTCAATGCGCTCCAGAGCCGGCCCGGACAAAACGCCGTGAGTGGCGCAGGCCATGACCTCCACCGCCCCCAGATTCTGAATAACCTGGGCGGACTGGGTCAGAGTGCCGGCCGTATCCACCATATCGTCAATGATGACCGCCACCTTGCCCCGGACTTCGCCGACAATATTCATGGCCTTGGCTACATTGGGCGCCTCCCGCCGCTTGTCGACAATGGCGATGGGCACATCCAGATGTTTGGCGAAATAACGGGCCCGCTCCACGCCGCCGGCGTCGGGCGAAACCAGCACCAGATCCTCCCGTTTTATCCCCTTCAGATACTCCAGCAAAATCGGGGCGGCGTAGAGGTGATCCACCGGAATGTTGAAAAAACCCTGAATCTGGCCGGCGTGCAGATCCATGGCCAAGAGGCGGCTGGCCCCGGCGGCGGTAATGAGATCGGCCACCAGCTTAGCTGAAATCGGCACCCGGGGCGCAGCCTTGCGATCCTGCCGGGCATAGCCGTAGTAGGGGATAACCGCGTTGATGCAGGTGGCCGAGGCCCGTTTCAGGGCGTCTATGATCAGCAAAAGCTCCATCAGGTTGTCATTGACCGGGGCGCAGGTGGACTGGATGACATAGATATCGCAGCCCCGCATATTTTCTCCCAGTTCCACCAGAATTTCGCCATCGGAAAAATGGCGCACCTGGGTCTGGCTGAGAGGCTGCCCCAGATACTCGGAAATTTCCTGGGCCAGGACAGGATTGGAATTGCCGGTGAGGAGCATCATTTCATTGCGCATAAGACACCTGATTTAAAATAATGGCTGGGGCGGAAGGATTCGAACCTTCGAATACGGGCTCCAAAAACCCGGGTCTTAACCGCTTGACGACGCCCCAAGGCGAGCTATAAATCATTATGAATCATTAAAAGTTGCCACCCTGACCTCCCGCGCCCACCAGCCGGGGTGAGCCCGGGTCAGGGCCTCAGCCGCCATGGGCGTGTCCAGCCAGAAAGTGGGGCCGCTACCGGAGAGCCCCCAGCCGGCCGGGGCCAGACCGGAGACCACGGTGACCAGCTCGTCCACGACCGGGGCCAGACGCCGGGCCACAGGCAGAAGATCGTTGGCGCCGGGGCGCAACTCAGCCGCCGGCTCAAGGCCCCTAAGGTTATTATTTGACGGGCCGTTTGTCAACCCCAAATTTTTAAAGACCAGAGCGGTGGACAGGGGAAAACCCGGGTTGAGCAACACCAGCCGGCGGCCGGCCCAGGCCTGAAAGGTCTCCGGAGCCGGGCTCAGGCGCTCCCCCACCCCGCCGGCCCGGGCCAGATGATAATCGCTCAGGGCAAAGGGGACATCGGCCCCCAAAGACAGGGCCAGGCGAGCCAGGGCCTCGGAGGCCAGCGGAGCCGGAGAGGCCTGATTCAAGGCCTTCAGGACAGCGGCACCATCGGCGGAGCCGCCCCCCAGGCCGGCGCCCAGAGGGATATGCTTTTCCAGAAAAATGCTGACCGCGCCCTTGGGCCAGCCGGTGGCCAGTCGAAAAGCGGCGGCCGCTTTTAAGGCCAGGTTATCCGGCGAGGCGAAGTCGGGGGGCAACCCGGATAGGCTGGTGGTCACAAAGAGACCATCCGGCCCCGGCCCGGGCCCCGGCTCCAGCCGGATAAAGTCGGCCAAATTCAGTTTGGCCATGACCGTGTCCAGCTCATGATAGCCATCGGGGCGGCGGCCCAGCACCCGCAGACCAAGATTAATTTTGGCCGGGGCCGGGCGCCGCCCGATGGCGGTCATGGCCGCTTCAGTCGTCAACAGTGATGGTAAAATACATATTATTGGCCCCGCGTTTGACCAGGAGGCGCAACACATCGTCTTTCTTTTTCCCGGCCACGGCCTTGTTGTAATCACTGCGGGTCTTGACCGGCTTACTGTCAATCTCCACGATAATATCCCCGGCGCTCAGGCCGGATTCAGCGGCTGCGGAGCCGGAGTCGACATCGGTGATTAAAAGGCCCTCGCGCTGGGTCAGATTCTGGCGGGAGGCCACCTCCGGGGTGATTTCCCGCAGGGTCAGGCCCAGCTTTTCCGGCCCGTTCCCGGCCGCGCCCGAGGCGGAGTCAACCGGGTCTTCTTTCAGTTCGGCCACGGTCAGATCCAGAGTGACCTCTTTTTTATCGCGGAAAACCTGCATTTTTACTTTTTTTCCCACCGGAGTGCCGGCCACAATGGGCGACAAATCCCGCCAGTCTTTAATATCATGGCCGTCAAATTTCAGCACAATGTCGTCATGGCGGGCTTTGTTGGCCGAGGGGCCTTCCGGATCCACCTCGCTGATGAGAGCCCCGGCCGGCTTCTCCAGGCCGAAACTCCTGGCTAAATCCGGGGTCACTTTGGTAATGACCACGCCAATCCAGCCGCGCACCACCCGGCCGCCATCTTTGAGTTGATCCACCACTTTTTTAGCCATGTTGGTGGGGATGGCGAAGCCGATGCCCACGCTACCGCCGCCATTGTCAGCCACAATGGCCGTATTGATGCCGATGACTTCTCCGGCCAGATTCAAAAGCGGCCCCCCGGAATTGCCGGGGTTGATGGAGGCGTCGGTCTGCAGGAAATCATCATAGGGCCCGGCCCCGATGGAGCGCCCCCGGGCCGAAAGGATGCCGGTGGTGACCGTGTGATCCAAATCATAGGGGTTGCCGATGGCCACCACCCAGTCGCCTATTTTTAGCTTATCAGAATCCCCCAGAGCCAGGAAGGGATATTTGGCCTCTTTTTTCAGCTTGAGCAGGGCCAGATCGGTCTTGGGATCCCGCCCAATGATGTCGGCGTGAATTTCCTCGCCGCTGGACAGTCTGACCACCACATCTTCCGCGCCTTCCACCATGTGGTTATTGGTGATGATGTAACCGGCCTGATCAAAAATAAAGCCCGAGCCCAGCGAGGTCTCTTTGCGGTCGGGCCTCTGGCCCGGGCCCAGAAACCGGTCAAACAAGTCTTCCGGGCCGCCGAAGGGGCCCCGGTTCAAGCGCGACTTGTTGCCTTTAACCACTTTTTTAGCCGAGATATGCACCACGGCCGGCTCGGCCTTCTCCACCACCGGGGCCAGCGAGGGCAGACCCACCAGAGCGCCTTCAGGCGTTTCCGCCGCCGCCGCCGGAGCGGCCAGGGCCAAAATCATCACGAATGAATAGATTAAATGTTTAACTTTCACTGATCTAATCCTTTTTAGAGCTGGCTTCAACAAATTTTAAACGTAAATCATACAGCAGAGCCCCTAGGAGGGAATCCTCCTCCGGCTCCAGATTGCCCTTGGTTTTGAGCTGAAGGACGGCCAGGAGGTCAATAGCGTGCTTGGCCGCCGGCAGATCCACCGGCGGGGCCGGGCCGGGCTCCTGACTTTGGCCCAGATGGATAAAAGCCGAAGAGGCCAGCCCCACCAGGAGCGCGGTTAAATTGGCCGGCGGCAGATAGGCCGCCGAAAGCCGCTCGGCCGGCTGCTCCGGCCGGGGCGGCACCTTGGAAGGCTCATTTGAAGGTTCCGGGGCGGCCTCCGCCGCCGAAGATTTCACTTGCCCGTCTTTGGCAAAGAGCCTTTTATCATTGACTACAAAATCATCAGACATGGTATCTCCCCCGAACAAACTCCAGCCAGATAATAATACCGGCCGGCTGACAAATCAAGAGCTGGTCAGGCGCAATAATCGGCCAGAAAAACGACCAGCCCATAGACCAACACGCCATTAAAGAGCAGGGAATCCAGACGATCCAGAAAGCCGCCGTGGCCCAGGAGGAGAGACGAGGAATCCTTGACCTCAACGGCCCTTTTGAGGGCGGACTCGAACAAATCCCCCACAGCCCCCCACAGGCCCAGAAACAGCCCGAAGAGTGACAGCCAGCCCAGGCTGGCGTTGGGCAGAATGAAGGAGAAGACCGCCGAAACCACCACCGAGGCCGCCACCCCGCCCGCCAGGCCGGAGATGGTCTTGTTGGGGCTGATCTTCGGGGCCAGCTTCGGCCCCTTGAATCTGGCGCCCGCGAAAAAAGCGGCCGTATCAGCAGCCGCAGTCACCAACAGGACATACATGAGCCAACTGCTGCCGGAATCCACTTTGATCAGCATCAGGAAAAAAGACAGCAGAAAACTGAGGTAGAGGTGGCCGAGGGCTAAACGGCCCAGGAGATTCAAAAGAACGGCCCCGCTCTCGCGCTCCAGAGCCCACAGGCAGTAGCCGGCCCCCAGGCCCAGAGCCGCCACCAGGCCCAGAGACTGCCCGGTCGGGCCGAGGTAAAAAGCGCCGGAAGCTACGGCCAGCCAGCCGAACAGGGCCAGGGCCAAAAGGCCCGTCCTCTCCCGCCCTAAAAGACAGGTGCTGAATTCCCACCAGGTCACCCCGCCAGTCAGCAGTATGACCAGGTAGAAATAGAGGTATTGGTCACTGAAGATGCTGGGGATAACTATGGCCAGGAGAACCAGGGCCACCAGCCAGCGGCTGCCCTGCCGGCTCAGGGCCTTTTGTTTTATTTTTTCCAGATTCATTGGAGTGTTCCTTCATTGCCCGCCGTTGCGGGTCAGGCGGGTGAACCAGGCCGAAACCTTTTCCCGGTTGAGAAAGGCGAAACCACGTCCCTGGTATTCCGTTGGGGACTGGCGCATTAAAATTTCCTGGCCCCAATAGGCGCCGCTCCGGGAGTGCCAGGGCGACATGAGGGTGTCGCCCACCACCACAAAGAGGCCCAGCACCGGCTCCGGCCCCCCGGTTTCCGACTTCCATTCGGTGAAGGCGACCCCCGGGGCCAGGGGCTGCACATCATAGCGGCTGTTGACCGTCTGGGTCTCCCCGGTGTTGATAATCAGCTGAGCCTCAATGAGCCAGATATCCGGCTGGTGGGTAATCACCAGCTGGCCCCGCTGAGGCCAGGCGTTATTGTTCCGATCCACATAAGAGCCGGTCATTTCCCACAGGCCGGGCTTGAGCAGATACGAATGATCCAGGTCAATGGTCACGGCTGATCCTGTCTTCTGTTCAAGAGTTCTCCAAACCACTGGTCAAGGGTGGCCTGGGCCGGCCACAGGCCGGACAGGCGGCTTAAAAGCGCCTCCGTGCGGCCGGTGGCGTCCGCCAGGCGGCCCGGGCTGATCCGGCTCCGGCGCACGGCCGTGGCCAGAGCCTCTTGGGCCTCGTTAATATAGGCCCGCCGGCGGCAGATGAGAGCCAGATCATGCCCGGCCAGGATGGCCTGCACCGCCGCTTCGCCCGGCTGGATGTTTTTGACCACCGCCCCCATCTCCAGATCATCAGTCAGCACCGCCCCGCCAAACCCGGTCTCTCTTTTGAGGCGGCCCACAATTTTCCCGGAAAAGGTGACCGGCCGGTGCCCGTCCATAGACGGGTACCGGGCGTGGGTGGTCATGATGGCCGCCAGACCCTCCCGCCCCAGCGCCTGGAACGGTGATAGATCCACTTTCCGCAGACGGCTGGCCGGGGTGGCCAGCGTGGGCAGATCATGGTGAGGGTCAATCATGGCCGCGCCCAGGCCAGGGAAATGCTTGCCCACCCCCAGCAGGCCGGCCTGATGGTAGGCGGCCAAACAGGCCCGGCCATAAGCGGTCACCAGCTCCGGCGAGTCGCCGAAACTGCGGGAGCCTATGAAGCTGCCCGGCCGGGCCACATCCAGCACCGGGGCCATATTCAGGTTAAACCCGGTGGCCGCCAGTTCCCGGGCGCCCTGCAAAGTCAGGCCGGCCGCCTCGGAAGGGCCGAAATTGGCGGCCATTTCAGCGGCGGCTGGAAGCCGGGTATAGGGCGTTGGCAGACGCTGCACCAGCCCGCCCTCATGGTCAATGGCCATCAAAAGCGGCCGGCCGAGCTGGCTTTGGGCCAGAGCCTGGGCCGAGGCAATGAGTTCCCGCAACTGAGCCGGGCCCCCGGCCCGGTCATAATTGCGCTTAAAAAAAATCAGGCCGGCCGGCCGCACCCGGGTGATCAGCTCGGCCACTTCGGGGAAATGGCGGCCCTCGAAACCGGCCAGAATCAGCCGGCCGACAAGGTCAGCCAGCTCCAGGCTGTTATCGGTCATTAAATTATAGAGCCCTTTTCATCTTTCGGCTCATTATATACCAAAATCGTCCGGGAGCCAAATATAAGATAGCCGGCCCTATTGGGAGCCGTCTTCCTCAATCACCTCCGCCCCTTTGGGTATCTGGAAAGAAAAGAGAGCCTCGCCCAGGCCGGGGTTTTCCTTAAAGCCGGTCAGGTAAAAATCAGTGGTTTCGCCGGTGATGGAGTTGAGGCGGAAGCCGGTCAGGATAAAATTTTCATCACACCAGACCGTCAGCTTGTCCACCCCGCCCTCTTCCCCTTTTTTGGAGGCCAGCAAGAGGCCGTGCTGGCCGGGCCGGGCCGGGTCAGCCGGGGCTGAGGAGACCTCAAAATCAGCGTTAAGAGCGCTCAAGCCCCCCAGAAAAGCGACCAGCGGCCTTAGCTGCCCGGCCACGTCAATATTGCGATAGCGGTAGACCAGCTTTTCACCGGGCAGATGCCACCAGACCGTGGCGCCGTCCGTGACCATGGTTTCCGGCCCGGGGGTGGACTGCTCCAGCAAAAGTTTGGCCGGCCGGGCCCAGTAGAGCGCCCCGGTGGCCACCTGGGAGGCCCCGGTTTTGAAAATCTGATCCGTGGTCGGGGTGGTGGCCACCCGGCTATAGGTGGCCTGGAGATCATTTAAGGCCCCGTAGCGGTTGGCCAGCCCCTGGGCCACCTGGGCGGCCGGGAGGGCCAGGGCGGCCGATGACGGCCACATCATCAGGGCCAGGGAAAAGACGGCCCAAAACCTGAAATAGATCATAATTGGTATCCTCGTCAGCATCTCAGAGCTGACTGACCGTGTAGCCCCGGGCCTCAAGGCCGGTCAGCGCATTGTTAGGCCCCACCAGATGCCCGGCCCCCACCACCACGAAGAGGGCGCGCTCCTTGGTGATGAGGCTGTCCAGTCTGGCCGCCATCCGCTCACTGCGGCGGAAAATGATTTTGTCCATCAGGGGCGTCAGCTCCGGGTATTTATCGTATTCCCTGAAAAAAATCCGGGCGAAGCCAGGGGCGTCGCCCCGCTGCCAGGCGGCTATAAAGTCGCTGATAGTCCCGGGCAGCCCGGCCATTTCCAAAACTGCGGCTTTCAGGAAAAGATCGGCTTCCGCCTCGCTCATATCGGCCAGCAGACCCATTTGTTCCTCCAACGTCTCCAGCTCCAGAATGGCCAGTCGCCGCTGGTGAGCCAGGTCAATAAAATGCTTATCCAGGCCGTAGCGGCCCTCAAAGCCATTTTGCTGCAAAACAGCCATTTGGATAGCCAAAGCGGCCAGCCAGGGAGTCAGGCTGGCCAATTGGTCGGTGTAAAAACCGCTCTGGTTTAAAATATCGCGTGTTTCCGGGGTGAGACGCTCCAGGAGGGGCCGGCCATCAGAAGCGGTGCCCCGGGCCTTAATGAAATCGCCAATCAGATCGGGATCCATATCCTCAGTATTGATTTCCACCACCAGGGCCCCGGCCCGGCTGAAAGCCCCGGTGATGCTCTCGCTTAACGGGTAAAGGCTGGGCGAGGCCAAGTGAATGGAGCCGAGGAGATAGGCCCGGCCGCCCTGCGGGGAAATGACCTCCCACAAAAAGCTGCGGGGAGCGGTCGGCCACAGGGTCAGCGCGGTCAAGAGCAGACCGGAAAGCACCCCGATGATGACCGCCCATTTTCGGTTCAGGATTCTTTTCATGGCTATCGCCTGACCGTTGAGGCCGCCTCCGTGGTGATTTTCCGGTTATCCATCAGAAGCTGTATAATGCCCGGCGTGATAAATGTAAGAACGGCGCCCAGATTATCTTGATTCACCATATCATTTACCCTTCACTCAACCAAGCCCGTGGCCGTCAAAAACCTTGTAAACTTTCTCTTTGCTATACAGCGCCTTGATTTTAGCGTCGGTCAAGGGCAGGACTAAGGGCATGATGACCTCCAAACCCAAAAACATGCTCAAAGTATGCCCTCAAAACGCCTGAATGTCAATGAACGCTTATGACACTTTCTGACACAATATAAACGCCAAAAGCCCTTGATTTACAAGGGCTTTTGACTTCATCTGACTACGCTTGGAATTTCGTGCTGGTGCCGAAGGCCGGACTCGAACCGGCACAGGCGTTGCCCACCACCCCCTCAAGATGGCGTGTCTACCAAGTTCCACCACTTCGGCATTTCTAGCTTGATTTGATGGTAGGCGGTAGAGGATTCGAACCTCCGACTTCCACCGTGTGAGGATGGCACTCTAGCCGCTGAGTTAACCGCCCAGCAATCAAGTTAGTTAATCAATTTATACCAGCCGCTTTTAAAAGGCAAGTTTTTTCTTCAAATCCTACCGTTAGCTGAATTTCCTGTCCCGATCCAGCCACAGCCACCCCCCGGCGCAAAAAACGCCCACCCCGACCGAAATGGCGCCGGCGGCCAGGACAAAGCTGCTCCAAGGCAGTGAGCACAGCAGCATGGACAGACTGCCGAAGAAAAGGGCTACGCTGACAATCAGGGCGGACACGGTGCCGTTGTCCGAATCAAGCCGGGTCATGAGCAGCACGGTTGTGGGCGGGCGCAAACCGCTGCCGCACACGCTGATGGGGACGAAGAGCATGGCGAAAGTATAGGGGCCGCTTTCGCCGAACATGATCAGCAGAGCGCCGGCCAGGCTGGTCAGGATAAAGCCGCCCGCTATGACCCAGTGCCGGGGCAGGTCACGCAGAAAGCGCAGATAAAACAGCGGCCCCAGGATGGACACGGCCGCGTTGGCCGCGAAAAAATAGCTATATTGCTGAGGTGTGGTGTGAAATATATTTTCGTAAATATAGGACGAAGTGGCCAAATAGGCCATGAATGACATGCTGCCCACGGAAAAAACCAGGAGCAGCGCCCGAAAATCCTTTTGCCTGAGCACATAGGCGATACGTCCCAGAGAGGCCAGAGCGGAACCCCGGGTGGGATTGGTCAGGGTTTCGCGCAGGGCGAACCAGCCTAGCAGGGCCAACCCGCCGCACCCGGTCAGCACCCAGAATATGCCGCGCCAGGAAGTGAAGGTCAAGAGCGCTCCGCCCAGCACCGGCGCCAGCATGGGGGCCAGCATGGTCATGGTCTGGATGGCGGTTAGCACGGTCTCCATGGTTCTGTCTTTGAAGGTGTCTTTGACAATGGCCATGGACACGGAGCTCACCGCCCCGCTGCCCAGGGCCTGAAAACAGCGCCCCACAATAAGCTGATGGATGGAAGTGCACAGGGCCAGACCCAGGCTGGACAGGATATAAATAATCAGGCCGAGAAAAAGAATGGGCTTGCGTCCATACTTGTCGCTAAAGGGCCCCCAGAAGAGCATGGACAGGGCAAAAATCATAATGAACAAACTCAGGGTCAAATTGGCCAGCTCGGGATCAACTCCGAAATATTTGGCCATGCTGGGCAGGGCCGGCAGATAGAGATCCGTGGAAATGGGCACAAACGCGCTGAGAAAAGATAAAAAAACAATAAGCCCGCCGTTGCCAAGGGCAAAAGCAGCATTATTCATAAAACGCCTCTCGATTCTATTTTCTGGTTAAAATGGGCCAGAGCTGGCTGATGAGCATACCCGCCAGCATCAGGGCCATACCCAGGAACATGCGGCCGGTGATGACCTCCTCCAGGTAAAGCCAGCCGGCAATGGCGGCCACTACTGATTCCATCTGCATGATGATGGCCGCCGGGGCCGGCCGGGCGTGTTTCTGGCCGATAACTTGCAAGGTAAAACCCAGAGCCACGGACAGGACGCCTCCCCAGAGAATGAGCAGCCAGGAGGCGGCCAGATCTCCCCAGGTCGGCCACTGCCCGAGGATCACGGTGGACAGGAGAGCCAAAAGGCCGCAGACCAGGGCCTGGCCAAAGCCCAGCATAAGGCTGTCAGTCCGGGGAGAGAGCCAGCCCAGGGCCAGCACATGCCCAGCCCAGATAAAGGCCCCGATGAGCACCAGGCCATCGCCTTTCGACAAGCTCAAGTCCCCGGCGGTCAGGCTCAGAAAATACAGCCCGGCCAGGGCCAGGACGGCCCCCATAGCCTCGCCCGCCACTATTTTGTGGCCCAGGCACCTCAGACTGATCGGCACCAGAATGACGTAGAGGCAGGTGATGAAGCCGCCCTTGCCGGCGGTGGTCCACAAGAGGCCATATTGCTGGAAAGAAATCCCAACGAAAACAAAGAGGCCGGAGATAAAGGCGCCAGTCAGCCAACTGCGGATTAAACGGCCGGGGTCGGCCGCCGGGCTGGAGAGGAGTTTTCGGCCTCGCGCCAGGGCCAGGGGCAGGAGGCAGAGTGCCCCCAGGGTAAAGCGTGAACCGCCGTAAGCCATGGGTTTCAAAAAGTCCATGGCCTCGCGCTGGGCAATGAAAGTGGTTCCCCAGAAGAAAGCGGCCAGAGACAGGGCCAGATTGGCCCGGGCGGTTTGACTGATCAGCATTTATTAAACCTTAATCCAGATGGTAACCCTGGGCTTTGGTGATCAGAGCCCGGCGACTGAGCCCCAGAGCCTGGGCCGCGTGGGTTTTATTGCCGCCGTGGGCCAGGAGAACCCGCTCAATAATCAGGCGCTCGGTGGTCTCGGTCACTTCTTTGATGGCGGTTTTGAGATCGGTCAGGGCCGGGGGGATGTGGACATGAATCTCATTATCTCCAACTGGGGATGGTTCGGCTGGGGAGGGGAGCGCGGCCGGGGCGGCCGGCCGGCCGGGGGCAGGAAAAGGGAAATCGCCTGGGGTAATGGTTTCGCCTTCGCTCATAATGGCCCCCTGCTCAATGGCGTTGCGCAGAGCCCGGACATTTCCGGCCCACTTTTGGGCCATCAGACGGCCCAGAGCTTCAGCGGAGAGTTTTTTTCGGCCCAGGCCGTTTTTGTCCACGGCCTGTTTTAAAAAGAGGTTGGCCAGGATGGGAATGTCGTCCGGCCTCTCGCGCAGGGGCGGCATGGTCAGGCTGACGACGTTGAGGCGGTAGTATAAATCCTCCCGAAAGCGGCCAGCCTCCACCTCGGCTTTTAAATCTTTATTGGTGGCGGCCACCACCCTCAGATCTATTTTGCTGGCGGCCACCTCGCCCACCCGGCGCACTTCCTCCTCCTGGAGCGCCCGGAGCAGCTTGACCTGCATATCCAGGGGCAGATCAGCCACTTCGTCCAGAAAAAGGGTGCCCCCGTCCGACTCGGCGATGAGGCCCTTACTGGCCTGGTCAGCTCCGGTGAAGGCCCCCTTGACGTGGCCGAAAAATTCGCTCTCCATCAGGTTGGGGGGGATGGCCCCGCAGTTGACCGGCACAAAGGGGCGGTCGCGCCGGGGGCTGTTCTGGTGAATGGAGCGGGCGGCCAGCTCTTTCCCGGTGCCGCTTTCGCCCAGGATCAGCACGGTGGCTCTGGTCTCGGCCACTTTGGCGATGAGGCCGAAAACTTTTTGCATAGCCGGGCTCTGGCCCAGAAAACGATCCAGGTCAAAACGCTCTTTGATCTGCTTTTTGAGGAGGCGGTTTTCATCAATAAGGCGAGCCCGCTCCAGGGCCTTTTCCAGAGTCAGGATGATTTCATCCTCTTTAAAGGGTTTGGGCAGATAGTCGTAGGCCCCGGCTTTCATAGCCGAGATGGCCGTATCTACAGTAGCGAAGGCCGTGACCATGATGACCAGCTGGTCAGGGTGGTCTTCCTTGATGCGGGCCAGGAGTTCCAGGCCGTCCAGGCCGGGCATCTTCAGGTCGGTCAGCACGGCGTCAAAGCTCTCCCCGGCCAGGGCGACCAGGGCCTCCTGGCCCGAAGCAGCCTGGCGGCAGGTGTAGCCGTGCTTGCCCAGCATGATGGACATGATCTTGCGGATATGCTCCTCATCATCGACAATCAGTATTTTGGGGGAAAGACTCATAGCTCGACCATCCAGTGCTCAACCGCCGCTTTCCGGCAGGCTGATGATAAAGGTGGCTCCCTGGCCCGGGGCGCTTTTCAGATCAATGCGGCCCTGGTAACTGTCCACCAGCCGCTGGCAGATGGACAGGCCCAGGCCGGTGCCCTCGCCGGGGTCTTTGGTGGTGAAAAAGGGGTCAAAAATCCGGTCAGCCACTTCCGGGGCAATGCCCGGCCCGCTGTCGCTGAAGGTCAGGCGCACCCAGCCCGGATCCCTCGACAGGGCGATTTTAAAATCGCCCTGGCCCATGGCCTGGGCCGCGTTCATGGCAATGATGATGGTGATCTGGGTCAGGTGATCCGGATCCATGGTCACCAGGTGGGGGCGGTGTTCCTGATCCAGATCCAGCTCCACCTGGATATTGCGGAAAACGCGCTGGGCCTGGATCATACTCAGGGTGCGGGGCAGGGCCTCGGCCAGATCCAGCAAGGCCAGGACACCCTTGGAGGGCCGGGAGTAGTCCAGCAACTCCCGCAGGATTTTCTGGATACGGCCGGTCTGGTTGATGATGGCCGACAGATACTCGCGACGCTCGTCTTCGGAGTTGTCGCCGGCCTCCAGGATTTGGGCGTAGCCGGAAATGGCTGACAGGGGGTTGCCCACCTCGTGGGCCACCCCGGCGGCCAAAAGGCCGATGGAGGCCAGCTTTTCCGAGTGGATCAGCTGCTTTTCCAGATGCTTGCGCTCGGTCATGTCGCTGACCAGCATCATCCAGGAGGCGTAGGATGCCCCAGGTTCGCCGCCCTGGCCGCCGGGGTCATCCTCGCCGCTGACTTCCGAGGTGGAGAGGATCACCTGGCGCCGCTCCCCGGCGGCGTTGATCAGCACGGCCTCAAAATTTTCATCTGCCGGAGGCGGGGAACCGGCCGCCCAGCCCCGCAGACCTTCCGGCTCGGCCAGAAAGCTGCGGAATTCACGGCCCAGGAGTTCCTCCTTGGTCCAGCCCCACTGGCCGGCTTTGCGGTTGGCGTAAGTGATGACGCCCTCGTGGTTTAAGGTGAACATGGCGTCGTTGGCCGTTTCCAGCAGGCGCTGGAGGTAGTTGGAAACCTGGCGGGCCCGGCTTTCTGACTCAGTCAGCCGCTGGTTGACCCGGGTCAGGTCGTCAAACAGGAGGACATTGGAGAGGGCCACCCCGGCCTGGTCGCCCATGATGGCCAGCATCCGCTCGTCCTCCGGGGTGAAGGGGCGGGAGTCGGGCCGCGACAGCACCAGCAAACCCAAGGGGCGGCGGCGGACGGTCAGCGGCAGGAAAATCAGGGAGCGGGCGGTATCCTCCGGCCGGCCCAGCGGATCATACTCCGGGGCGGCGCTCATAATGGTCAGCGGGGTCGCCAACTGGCCCTCAGCCGGGGCCAGCGGCCCCAACCCGGCCAGGGACCAGGGCACGGCCAGGGTTGGCTCAAAAAATGAGAAAATTTCCTGATCGGCCCAGTAGGCGGCCCGGATGAAAAGTTGGGCCAGCCCCTGCCCCTCCGGGGCCAGCATTAAAACCAGGCGATCGACGGCCACCTCGTGGGCCACGGTCTCCAGAAGAGCCTGGGAGAGGGCCGACAGGCCCCTGGTCGAGCGCAGGGCATCGCCCATGCGCCGCACCAGCGACAATTCCTCAAGTTTCTGATCATATTGTTCATAAATTTCGGTCAGGGTGCTCTTATAAATGTCGAGCTTGGCTTCCAGCTCTTTTAATCTGGATAGCTCCGCAGGAATCTGGCCGTTTTCATCAGTCATCAGTCAGGGATTACTTGAAATAATCGTGGAGAATGATGGTTTCGGCCCGATCCGGCCCCACGGAAACGAGCCCCAAAGGGGCGCCGGCCAGCTCGCTGACCCGGTTCAGATAGCGGCGGGCGGCGAGGGGCAGATCACCCAGCCGGCGGACGCCGGAGAGGTTGCCCTCAAAGCCGGGCCAGGTTTCGTAGACCGGCCGGCAACGCTCCAGATCCCGGTAATCGGCCGGCAGGTAATCAATCCTGGCCCCATCCAGCAGATAGTGGGTGGCGATTTTCAGCTCCGGCAGGCCGGCCAGGACATCAAGCTTGGTGACGGCCAGGTGATCCACGCCGCAGAGTTCCACCGAGGTTTTGACCACCACCATATCCAGCCAGCCGCAACGGCGGGGCCGGCCGGTGGTGGTGCCGTATTCGAGGCCCCTCTCCCGCAGGTCATGGCCGGTCTGGTCGGACAGCTCAGTGGGGAAAGGGCCGGAACCAACCCGGGTGGAGTAGGCTTTCACCAGGGCCAGCACACCGTCTATGGCCCGGGGGGACAGGCCGGCCCCGGCAGTCACTGAGCCGGTGACCGGGTTGGAGCTGGTGACAAAGGGGTAGGTGCCGTGATCCAGATCGAGCATGATGCCTTGGGCGCCTTCAAACAGCACCCGCTCGCCCCGGTTGACGGCCGCCTGGAGCTGGCGGCGGGTGTCGGTCAGGTAGGGCGTCAGGCGCTGAGCCCAGGTTTCAGCCTGGGCCATCAGCTCTTCCAGATTCACCGGGGCCGCGCCATAGAGACCGGTCAGGAGGTGATTCTTTTCCCCCAGGGCCTCTTTGACTTTGTCCCGGAAATGGGCCAAATCGCGCAAATCGCCCAGGCGCAGGCCGATGCGGGCTGATTTATCCTCATAGGCCGGGCCGATGCCCTTGCCGGTGGTGCCGATTTTATCCGCGCCTTTGCTGTTTTCCCGGGCCTGATCCAGAGCCTGGTGGTAGGGCAGGATGAGGTGAGACCGCTCGCTGATCAGCAGATTGTCCGGGGAAATTTTCACTCCCCGTTGGGTCAGGCCGTCAATTTCCTTGAGCAGCTCCACCGGGTCAATGACCACCCCGCCGCCGATGAGACCGCGCTTGGCCGGGTGCAGAATGCCCGAAGGCACCAGGTGCAGAGCGTATTTTTCGCCGCCGACCACCAGAGTGTGACCGGCATTGTTGCCCCCCTGAAAGCGGACGACCAGATCCGCTTTTTCGGTGAGGATGTCCACAACCTTGCCCTTGCCCTCGTCGCCCCACTGGGTGCCCACGATCACCACATTGCTCATTATCCTTGTCCTTTGCTGGCGATATTATCAATATCCATCGGCCAGTATATCATGTTTGGCCCTGAAGTTAAACCTGTTGACCGGGCTAGGGCCCCGTCTCACAAAATGCTTGACATCCACTATCGCAGCCGCTATCGTAATGGCATAATTCTTTAATTTTAGGAGCGTAGGATATTAGCCAGGCATTCATAAATACTTGCCCGCCCCGGTCATATCTATGTCTACGGTCTCTGGGGTGATCGTATGTCCATCTACCTGCGTCTTTCTCTGGCCTTCACCACCTGCCTCACCCTGGTTTGCGCCTTTATTTCGGTGATCGTTTTTAACGCGGCCCGCCACCAGTCCCATGAAAATTTCAGAAATATGTCCCTCAGCCAGCTTCAGAGAGTGGAAGAGAGCATCAACCGCTTTCTGGAGCCGGGAATCATGAGTACCCGCTATCTGGCCGGGCTCAATCTGGTCAAAACTTCCCGGGGCCAACTGACCAGCTACCTCGAGACTACTGAAACGACTATTTTGCTACACAAAAACCAGCCGCCCCACGAAAAATTAATCTACGATGAATTCGTTCGGATTTTACGGACTAATAACCACTATGACCTGGTTTTCATGGCCAATGACGATGGCCAGTACACCCAGGCCCTGGATGGGCGCATCAAAAATGCGGGCTATGACCCCCGGCTGCGCTCCTGGTATAAGGAACTGATGGACAGCCCCAATGACATGGTGATCAGTTCTCCATATTTAACCACCGGCGCCGGCATAGTCTGCAGCATCATGGTCAAGACCCATGATGATTCCGGCCGGCCTCTGGGCATGGTCGGCATTGATTACAGCCTCTCCAGCCTGACCGAGAATCTGGCCGCCCGCCAGATTCTCAAAACCGGCTATCTGGTGCTGTTTGACGGTCAGGGCCGGATGTTGCTCAATGGCCACCACCCGGAATATGTGACCATGGATCCTCAGGACTACCCCGCGTTTCGAAAACGCATCGCCAGCGGCCCCGATGGAGAATTTGAAGGCCTCGGCGCCCGGGGCCTGGAAGAATATGTGGTCAGCCACACCCTGGATAATATCGGCTGGAAGCTGGCGGTCATCTTTGAGCGCCGGGAATTGATGGACTCGGCCTACGCCATGCTGCGGGACATCCTCTTCAGTTCCGTGGTGGTCTTCATCCTGGGCCTCTTCCTGGCCATCGCCATGTCGACCAGCATTGTCCGGCCTATCAAAGACCTGGTGCGGGTGGCCCAGAGCATTTCCGATGGCGTCTATGAAACCTCCCAGATCTCCCGGGAAAACATCCTGATAAAATTAAGCCGCATTGGCCAGGGCGAGACCAGGAAACTGGCTGAGGCCATGAGCCTCTTGATCAGGACTCTCCAGGAGCGCATTGAGGTGGCCCAGGCGGCCAACCAGGCCAAAAGCACTTTCCTGGCCAACATGAGCCATGAAATACGCACGCCCATGAACGCCATCATCGGCCTGACCATCATCCTGCTCGACACCGACCTTGATGAGTCCCAGACCGACTATGCTGAAAAGATCCAGCGGTCGGCCCGGGCCCTTTTGGGTATTATTAACGATATCCTTGACTTTTCCAAAGTCGAGGCCGGCAAGATGACCATTGAGAGCGTGCCCTTTTCCCTAAATGAGCTTTTGGAGGATATCAACGTCTTTTTTCAGGATAATAGCGCCAAAAGCGGGATTTCTCTCATTTTCGACCGCCCGGAAAACCTGCCGGACGCCCTTCTGGGCGACCCGTTGCGCCTGCGCCAGATTTTTCTGAATCTGGTTGGCAACTCCTTTAAGTTCACCAAGTCCGGGGCCATCACCATCTCGGTTCGGTCGGCCCAGGCCACCAGTGACCAGATCACCCTCCAATTCGCGGTGGCCGACACCGGCATCGGCATGACCCAGGAGCAGATATCCAGATTATTCGCGGCTTTCACCCAGGCTGATTCCTCCACCACCAGGGAGTATGGCGGCACCGGCCTGGGTCTGGCCATCAGCAAGCGCCTG
>JAISJK010000016.1 GCA_031261565.1 Candidatus Adiutrix sp.
TCAACAATTTAATAAGATTTAATTTATTATAAAGTTAACCCAACAGAAATAAACACAAAAAAGAAGCAATAATAGCTATTTAGCAAAATCAGGCTATCTAACTTGTAAACTCGGGCTAATATTTTCTGTCTGCGCTCTGACTTTTTCAAAGTAACCAGTCGAAATGCAATCGCCCTGTGGCCCTGCCGGGCCCAAAAAACCAGCGGCGGCCTGGGGAAGGCCGCCGCTGGGTTAGGGTTGACAACAACATGGAGAAGAATCAGGCTGTTTTTCACCGCCGTAACCCGCCCGGGGAAGGCGGCTCTCGGCTAGGTGAACTCTATTAGTAAGGCTAACCGGCCCGGGCCATAGGGTGGCCCAAGTCAAGGTTGATCTAACTATAAACTATAAATTAAGCATAGTCAAGCATAAATTTATATAAAATATTATCACAAAGTATAATTCAGCTGACCTAAAACCATCGCCGGCGATCAGAGACCCATCTTGTTTTTTTGCGGGCCACTTAGTATATTGGTTAGCATATTCTGGAAAAACCTGGGGCAAGCGAGGGTAGGCGGCCATGACTTTGGATATAGGGGTATTGAGTTCGGCGGACGGGGCGGAAGTGGCCGCCCTGATTGCGGCGGTGGAAGCTGGCCGACTCTCGGCCCGGATTAAAATAGTGATCGCCGACCGGGACAGCCCGGCTCTGGGCCTGGCCCGGGCGGCTGGTCTCTATGGCCTCTTCCTCCCCCGCGCCGCTTTCCACGCCAATCAGGACGGCTTTGAGCGCCGCCTGGTGGAGTTGCTGGCCGAGGCCGGGGCCGAGACCCTGGTGCTGGCCGGTTTCACCCGCCCGGTGGGGCCGGTGCTGGCCCAATCTTTCCCCGGCCGGATTTACGGTTGGGGCCAGACGGCCGCCGAGCTGGTGGCCGGGTTAACCCGGCTAGGGGCTTGACCTCTATGGCCAGAAAGAAGCGCCCCGGCCCCAAGGCCAGCCCCCCGGCCGTCTCACCGCCGGAGCCGGCTTTTAACCAGCCCTTTGGCGCTCTGGCCGGTCTCAAAAAAAATCTGGCGGCTAAAGCCGCGCCCGGGCTGCCAAAGCCCCAGCCCCGGCCCGCCCCGCCTTCCCCCCCGCCCGCGCCAGCCGATGACCTCATCTTTCGTCTGGAAATGGCCGATGTCACCCCCTTGGGCGGCGAGGACAAGCGCCATCTCAAAAAATCGCCCCCCAGCCAAGCCTGGCAGACGCCCAAACTGCCGGATGAAGACCTGGAGGCCCTCCGCAACCTCACTGACCTGGTCAGCGGCAAAGCCGAATTTGATTTAACCTCCACCGGCGAATATGTCGAGGGCCAGACCCGGGGGCTGCCCCCCCGCCTGATGGAGCAGCTCAAGGCCGGCCATATTCCCTATCAGGATCACCTGGATCTCCACGGCTATACCCTGACCCAGGCCGAGGCGGCCGTCCCCCGCTTTATTCTGGATTCCGTCTCTCTGGGCCGCTACTGCGTCCTCCTGATTCACGGCCGGGGCCTGGGCTCCCAGGACGGCATCCCGGTTTTAAAGCGCTTTTTGGAATCTTTCCTCCTGCGCGGGCTGGCCCGAAAATACATCCTGGCCTTCACCACCGCCCGGCCCCTGGACGGCGGGCCGGGGGCCAGCTATATTCTGCTGCGGTCATGACTTTCGACCGTTTTATCCAGGCCGGCAGCAACCGTCTGGCCGCCCTGGCCCTGCGAAACCTAACCCCCGGAGCCCTGGGTAGCCGCTCGCTTTTATTAATCGCCCCCGGCCCCTGGGGCAAGACCCATTTGCTGGAAGCGCTGGCCCGGGCCTCCGGGCTGAAATCACCCACCTGGCCCTGGCCCTGTCTGAGGCTGACGGCCGACCCGGGCCAGCCCCCGCCCGACTTGACCCAAATCAGGGCGGCCGGCTTGATCCTGGTGGATGATGTCCACCTGCTGGCCGGGCGGCCAGACCGGCAACAGCGTCTGGCCCAGGCCTTTGATGACCCGCTCGGCCCGGCCAGCCTGGTTGTCAGCTCCCCCTGCCCCCCCCAGCAACTGACCAGTCTAAGCGAATCGCTGCGCTCCCGCCTGGGGGGCGGGCTGGTGCTGGCCATTGAGCGGCCGGAATACGATTTAATGCTCGAAATAGGCGCCCGCCTGGCCGGAGAGCTCAACCTCGCCCTGTCGCCGGAAATAATGAGCGCCCTGGCCCGGGCCGCCAAGAGCGACCCCCGCTGTTTACAGGGCTATCTGAGGACTCTGGCCTTTATTATGACCAACACCCGGCTGACTCCGGGCCAGGCCCTGAGGCGGCTGGGGTTGACCAACGCGGCCCACCCGCCCGGCGGAACCATCAGCCTGGAGACCATTGTCAACTGCGTGGCCGATTCCTTCGGGCTCAAAGTCTCCGACCTCACCGCCCTGACCCGGAGCCGCCAGCTGGCCTGGCCCCGCCGGGTGGTCATGTTCCTGGCCAGGGAGCTGACCGATCAGACCACCACCCAGATCGGCCAGGCCCTGGGCGGGCGGGATCACTCCACCGTCATCCACGCCCTGAAAACCATCCAGGCGGATCTGAAAAACCCGGCCATGGCCCAACTGCTGGAAAATATCAAACGGTCGCTCCTCATCTCTCCGCCTCCATTCCCCTCCGCAGATTCAGAAGTTTCCCCCGAATAATAAGCCTTGACAGGCCGACGATTTTTAGTTATCATTATTAAGAATCAATTGCAATATTAGCCTAACCAAGAAAGGGGCTTATTGAAAATGCGTCTGTATATTATTCACCCCGACGCCGCCCGCCAGCCCGTAGCCGCCACCGTGGCCAGGGAAATTCACCGTTCGCTCCCGGCCGACCAGAGCCATCTGGCCTGCGACTCCCAGGCGGCCCCGGCCGACGATGATTTTATCCTGGCCGTTTTCAGCCTGCGGCCAGGCTCCTTCGCCCCTCTGCTGCCCGCGTACCGGGAGCTCCGGGATAAAAAAGTGGCTTTTGTGGCCCTGCTGGCCGGGCCGGCGGATTCCAGCCGGGCCAGAAAAACCGCCTGGGCCATCAAAAAACAGTTCTGCGGCAACCAGGTGCTGGCCGGCTATCTCTGCCCGGCCGAAGATGACCTGGCCTGGGGTCTGAAAGATGATGAGCTGGGCAAAATCCTGGCCCTGGCCCATAAACTTTGCCGGGAACACGTCAACCCCGGGCCGTGAATGATTAGATTTGACCCTGTCTGACCATCAGCCGAACTCCTGTTATCGCCGGCCCTCTTACAGAGTTCAAATTGATCGCCGGTCAACCGGCCAGCCTAGCCCGCCGTTTAACGCACCCCCCACCTGATCCCTCATTTCCGGCGAACAGCCGGGCCGCCGCCTTGATCAAGGCGGCGGCCCGGTCTTGACATTTGCCCGGCTCCGGCGTAAGATAATGCAAAGTTTAAACATAGCTAAAAGTATATGTTTAATAGCCAATGGAGAGACCAAATATGAGCCGACCGGCAGCGGCGGATAATAAGGCCTATGCTGCCGCAGTCGTAATGGATGGGGCGCTGAAAGTGTTGCAGAGCACTTTCCACGGCCAGATAAACCTGGTGGTGCAGAATTACCGCCTGGTGCAGGTCGAGCGCAATGAGAATTTCAGCCCGGAAGAGCTGGCCCACGCCCGGGAGGTTTTTCTCAACCACGACAGCCGCTATCAGACAGCCCTGAAATTGAAAATCAAAGAGGCTCTGAACGGCCTGGAATTTGGGCAGGTGGTCATCTTCATCAAAAAAGGGCAGGTCACGCGGATTGAGCGCCTGATTAAAGAGCGCTTCAGCGACCTGACCGGGGTGGGCGGCGACGGTATCTGACCGCCTGTAACATATTTATTTAATATCATCTTATGCTGATCAGCAAACACTGAAGGCCGAAGACATTATAATGTTTTCGGCCTTTTTAGTTTATTCTGCGGGGGAAACCCTGGCTCGCTCCAGGCCCCCTCTAACCGTCAACCAACCCTAAACCAATTACTTGAAGAGGTGACTTATGTCCAAAATCGCTGAAAGCCTGACTGATTTAATCGGCAACACCCCCCTATTGCGCGTCAGCCGCTACGCCAAAGACAAAAACCTGGCCGGCGAGCTGCTGGTGAAGCTGGAATACTTCAACCCTCTGGGCAGCGTCAAGGATCGCATCGCCCTGGCCATGATCAAAGACGCTGAGGATCGGGGCCTGATCAACGCCCAGACCACCATCATTGAGCCCACCAGCGGCAACACCGGCATCGGCCTGGCCTTTGTGGCTGCCGCCCGCGGTTACAAAATAATTCTGGTCATGCCCGAAACCATGAGCGAAGAGCGGCGGAAACTCCTCTACGCTCTGGGGGCTGATCTGCGCCTGACCCCCGGGCCCGAGGGCATGAAAGGAGCCATCAAAAAGGCTGAGGAGCTACACAGCCAGACCGAAAACTCCTTCATCCCCCAGCAGTTTGACAACCCGGCCAACCCGGCCATTCACCGAACCACCACGGCCCAGGAAATCATCCGGGATACGGACGGCAAGGTGGATGTGATAGTAGGCGGCGTGGGCACCGGCGGC
>JAISJK010000075.1 GCA_031261565.1 Candidatus Adiutrix sp.
TCATTTATCAGTATGGCCAGGGGGTGCCCCAGGACTACGCCAAGGCCGTTTATTGGTATCAGAAAGCGGCTGACCAGGGCGAGGCCTCGGCTCAATTAAATTTAGGCGTTGCGTATTACGATGGCCGGGGGGTGATACGGGACTACGCCAAGGCCGCCTCCTGGTATCAGAAAGCGGCTGACCAAGGCCATGCCGGGGCTCAATTAAATTTAGGCGCTGCGTATTACGATGGCCGGGGGGTGATACGGGATAGGCCGAAGGCTTGTCAGTTGATTCGTTCAGCAGCCGAGCAGGGGGATAATAAGGCCATCGAATCTTATAATAAAGTTTGCGCCCAATAGTATTTTACGGGCAGGGTTATAGGGAAGGTTGGCGCTTTCAAGCTTTTATAGAAGCCTTGAATCAGGCTACCGTCTAGACCTCCGGCGGATGGAGGGCTTCTTCCTGATCGTAGTAAGCCTTCAAAAGGCCGGCCAATTCAATTTGGCCTTGTTCCGGGGCGATGGTTTTCCGATTCAAAGCCAGCCAGAGATCAAATTCCTCTTTTTCCAACTGCGGGCGGCCCGGTGAATCCCAGGGCTGGATAAAACGCCGGCGATGGCTGGTGTAGGTCGCCCGGCGCTCTTTTTCCAGCCCGGCCAGATATTTGCCGATGCCTGGAAAAGGCCGACTGAGCTCCTGCCTGAGCTGCTCTTTCATCATCCGGGCATCGGCCAGATGGCGGGCGCATTCCATGTCGAGGAGTTTGAAGGCCAGATCCCAATCCTTGGGAACGCCCAAACCTCGGATATACATGAGCGCCAGGCTGTAGGCGGCCTGGCCGTCTTTTTGACGGGCGGCGTCAGCCAGCCAACGGCGGGCCTGGTCGTAATCAGGAGCGGTGAAGCGGCCCTCCAGATAACACGTCCCCAGCACTCGCTGAGCCGGGGCGTAGCCCGCCTCCGCTGATTTCTGGAAATAATACTGGGCCAGGAGGGGGTCGGCTACTCCGGAACTGGGCAGGTAAAACCTTTTGCCCATCTCAAACATCATTTCCGGAGTTTCACTGCCAGTTTCAACCATAAAGGGAAAGACCTCAATTTCGTTATGCTTTTCTTATACCACCATCCCGGAATAAATTCAAATGGAATTCGCAATGATTATAATATAAAATAGATGAGGAACGAAAGAATGGGAGATAAACCAATGAACCTCGTAAGCGATACCATCACCACCCTGACCCTGATGTCTCAGGCTTTTTGGAGCAGCGTCAAGGAAAACGGGCTGGAACAGCTGGTTCTAGCTATCGCCGCCCTGGTGGGGCTGCTGATTCTGGCCGCTCTGGTCGGTTTTACCAAGAGGGGGAAAGCGGTCACCCCCGGCAAACGAGGCGCCGACATCACTAAATTTAAAGAGCCGCAACTGGCCCAGCGTAAATCAAATCAGGATGGGCATTTTTTCCTGAGTAATAGCTATATTAATAATTTTCCAAAACTTTGCTGACCACAGCCACGCTTTTATGGCTTTGAGCGGCAATCTGCTCATCAGTCAGACCGGGGGCGCCCAGACCGTTGGCGTAATTATCCACTGAGCAAAGCGCCCCGTATTCCAGGTTCATCTCCTGGGCCAGATTGGCCTCGTTAGCCAGCCCCATGCCCACCAAATCAGCAAAATTGCTCATAACTTTGATTTCCGCCTTGGTTTCCAGGCGGGGGCCGGTGGTCTGCCAATAGGTGCCGCCGTTTTCGAAACGCACTTTGGCCTTCCAGGCCGCGTCAGCCAGATTTTGCCTGACCCGTCGGGAAAAAGAAGGGGTCAGGTGGCGGCGCTGACCGCTGATAATGGTGACCTGAGGTGAGGTAAAGTTGATCCAGTCATCAGGAATGACCAGGGTGCCAGGGGTCAGGGACGGCCGGAGGCTGCCTGAGGAATGGAGCCCCACCACCTCGCTCAGCCCGAGCACGCCAAAGGCGGCCAGATAGGCGGCGGTATTATATTCATGGGGCAGCCGGTAGTCGCCGTTAAAGCCGCTGCAACAGACCACCGCCCACTTCCCGGCCATCTTGACCGCTACCGAACCATACTCGGTGGTCACTTCCTGATCCGGGGCGTTTTTGATTGTTTCATCCACCTGGCCGGCGTCACGGACAATCAAGCCTATTTTCTGATTCATCATTTTTCTTCTCCGCCGGAGAGGGTCAGTATTTCGCAACCCTCGGGAGTCACCGCCACCGTGTGTTCAAACTGAGCTGACAGTTTGCCGTCAGTGGTGACGGCCGTCCATTTATCTTTGAGGATTCTGACATTAAAAACGCCCTCGTTGATCATGGGCTCAATAGTGAAGACCATGCCGCTCTTAAGTCTCAACCCCGTCCCCCGCCGACCGTAATGGGGCACACTGGGCTCTTCGTGAAACTCCAGACCCACCCCGTGACCAACGAAATCACGCACCACGGAAAACCCCTGCGGCTCCACATGACCTTGAATAGCCGCTCCGATATCACCCAGCCTGGCCCCGCTCCTGACTTCAGCGATGGCCAGATACATGGATTTTTCGGTGGCCTCGGCCAGTTGGCGGGCGCGGGGAGAGACCTCTCCCACGCAAAAAGTCCGGGCCGTGTCGCCATAAAATCCATTGAGGATGGTGGTCACATCAATTTTAACCAGATCCCCCTCGGCCACCACCCGGGAACCGGGGATGCCATGCACCACCACTTCGTTAATGGAAATGCAACTGGAGGCCGGGTAGCCCCGATAGCCCAGGGTGGCCGGCACGGCCCCGTGGTCGCAGATAAAAGTGTGGATCAACTGATTCAGACGACCAGTGGTTACTCCGGGCAGGAGGTGTTTGGCGGCAAAATCAAGAGTGTCGGCGGCCAGTTGTCCGCTGAGGCGGATTTGCTCAATCTCGTCCCGGCTTTTTAAAGTGATCATGATTAAGACCTGTCTTAATTACTTTCTGTCGGCGGCCGGAAATCCAGAAGGCGCCAATTGGGCATAATTTTATCCTTATATTCTGAAACTTCCAAAGTCAGGGCCAGATCCATCTCCCGGCCAATTTCGCAGAGGCGGGGGGCCAACCCAAACCCAACCACGGTGCGGCGGTTAAGGCCATCGCTCAAAATCAGCTTTAGATGCTGATCCCCCCCTGAATCTGTGGGCCGGGCATCGGTCACTTTAACCCGGGGCACCACCACCACCGGTGCCGGGTGGTTGGGCCCGAAAGGCTCCAGAGCGGCCAGCCAGGCCAGACCATCCAGGTCACCCAGGGAATCGGCGGTTAAATCCACCCATAGTTCGGTCTCCGGGCTGAAATCGGGCTGTTCCTGGGCCAGCTCTTCCAGGGCTGATTTAAATTCCGCCAATTTGGATGTTTCCAGAGACAGGCCGGCGGCCTGCGCATGTCCCCCGAAGGAGAGAAAGAGGTGGCGCAGTTCGGCCAGGGCTCGGTAGAGGTTAAAGTTGCCGGCCGATCGTCCGCTGCCCACAGCCAGGCCATTATCCAGGCTGAAAAGCACGGTGGGTTTGCCCGTGGCCTCAGCCACCCGCGAGGAGGCCAGCCCCAACAGCCCCCGGGGCCATTGTTCGCCCCCCAAAACCACAGTGCGGCTATCGGGACGGATTTCAGCCTCACAGCGCTCCAGAGCCTCGGCCTGCAGTTTGATCTGCTCCTGATAACGAAGCCGGTTCAGCTCTTCCAGGGCGGCGGCCAGACGGTCGGCCTGGCGCTCATCTTCAGTCATCAGCAACTCCAGGGCCGGCTCAGCCGGCCCCAGGCGACCGGCTGAGTTCAGGCGGGGGGCCAGCCGGAAACCCACCTCCCAGGTTCCCACCCGCGTCCCGCCCACCCGGGCTATTTTTTTGAGGGCCCGCAGACCTGGTTGCCTGGAGCCGGCCAAAGACTTCAAGCCGTGGTGCACCAGGATGCGGTTGACCCCGGTCAGGGGGGCCAGATCGGCGATGGTGCCGATGGCCACCAGGGCCAGACAGTCTTCCAGGAGAGCCGGCCCCTGCCCTGCCCTCAGCCAGCCGGCCTGCTGATAACGCCTCTTCAGAGCCCACAGGAGGAGAAAGGCCACGCCGACTCCGGCCGGGGGAGACTGGTGCCAGTCCTGATCGCGGTGGGGATTGACGATAGCCAGGGCTTTGGGCAATTCGGGCGGGAGCTGATGGTGGTCGGTGATAATAACCTCAACTCCGGCCTTCAGCGCGGCTTCCACCGCCTGGTGCTCCGAGATGCCGTTATCAACCGTGACTAAAAGTTTGGCCCCGTCTTTAACCAGTTCCAGAACCATTTCCGGCTTAAGGCCGTAGCCCTCGGTCAGCCGGTTGGGCACTCGCACCAGAACTTGATGGCCCAAATCGCGCAAGCCCCGGGTCAGGAGGGTGGCGGCGGTCAAACCATCAGCATCGTAATCGCCGCAGATGGCCACCATTTCGCCCCTCTCGCGGGCCAGGCGCAGACGCTCCACGGCTTTGTCCATATCGGTCAGGGTCAGGGGATTGGGCAGTTTTTTTATCTCCGCCCCTTTAAAATCCAGCACTTCTCCAGCTCCGCCAAAACGGCGGGCGGCCAGAAATTCCCCGATTTTGAGCGGTTTTTCCAGATCGGAGGCCAATTGCCGGGCCCGGCCCTGGTCGATGTCGCGAAACCGCCAAATCATAATCTAAGCCCCTAGGGCCTGCTGCAGGGCCTGGATCAGGGCCTGGCCTTCCCTTTCGGTTCCGGCATTGAACCGCAAATGGTAGGGCAAGCCGAAGGAAGTCAGGGAGCGGGTGATGACCCCTCTTTGAACCACCTCCTGATATACCTGATCCGCCAGGCGGCCAGCCAGATCAACCATTATGAAATTGGCCTCGGTCGGGCTGGGTTTAAGCCCCAGCCTGAGCGTTTCCGCCTGATAAAAATCAAGACAGCGCCAGGTCATGCGCAGGGTTTTTTCGACAAAATCATCATCCGCCAGAGCCGCGACGGCCGCCACCTGAGCCAGCAGATTCAGGTTAAAGGGCTGGCGGGCTTTGTTGACCGCCTGGGCCAGTTCCGGGCTCATCAGGGCGTAGGCCGCCCGTAAGCCGGCCAAGCCGTAGAGTTTGGAAAAAGTGCGCATCACCACTAGACGTCCAGGCGAAATCAAAGCCTCCCGCCAGTCGGGCCGCTTCCGCCTGGCAAACTCAACATAGGCTTCATCCACCACCAGCACCGTGGACTCCGGCAGAGAGCGATGAAAGGCCATAATGTCCTCGGCCGTCAGCCAGGCGCCGGTCGGATTGAGAGGGTTATCCAAAATCACCAGTCGGGTGTGGTCATCAATAGCCTGAGCCAGAGCGGACAGATTATGGCCATATTCTTTAGTCAAGGGTATCTCGACCACTTCGGCGCCGGCGGCCTGGGCGTTTTTGGCATAGAGGGTGAAACTCGGCTTGGACATGACGGCCTTTAGCCCTGATCCAAGCAAGATATGGGCCAAAACCAGGATAAATTCCGATGATCCATTGCCGGCCACCAGGGTTAGCGGATCAAAGCCAAATTTATCGGTCAGGGCTTTTTTCAGAGAGCGGCTATCGGCGTCGGCGTAGCGGTGAATCCGGGGCAAATATTCGGCCATAGCCGCCAGGGCCAGGGGTGAAGAGCCCAGGCTGTTTTCATTGGAAGCCAGTTTAATCAGGCCGGTGAGCCCCAGTTCTCTCTCGACCTCTTCAATGAGCCGTCCGGGAACGTAAGGGGAAATATTTTGAATATGATCAGGAATTATTTTAGACATGGGTTAGTTTAATCTTTCAGCCTAATCAGCTTATAATACCTCTAATATGACGTTTAAATCAACAGTATATTAAGTAATGTCATAATTTAATAATTATAAATTATATCTTAATTATAAAGTATATACGACTTTAATATCACCTGATATCTTCACTCATAATTTTTTGGTTGAAATAATCCACCTTGCCCTGCAATTTCGGGTCTTTCTTCAACAGTTGTTCCATTTTATTAATGGCGTAGAGGGCACTGGAGTGGGTTCGCCCAAATATCTGCCCAATTTCTTCCAGGGTCCGACCGGTCAGCCGGCGGGCCAGATACATGCCCAGGCATCGGGCTTCATTAATCTTGGATGAGCGATTTTTAGAGGTTATTTCAGATACATCAAGATGAAAGTGGTGACAGATAAGCGCCCGGATAGCCGAAGGGTTCAAGCCGCTCTCCAAATGGTCGTCAAAGAGGTAGGTCAGGGTTTCCCGGGCCATATCCATATCCACCTGGTGCCCCAGGAGCTGGCTCCTGGCTTTGAGGCTGGTGAGGCAACTCTCCAACTGGCGGACATCAGCCGTCACCCGTTCAGCCACGTATTCCAGAACCGATCGGGAAATTTTCAGACCCAGGGTTTCAGCCTTCTTGATTAATATTTTAAGGCGGGTATCATACTCCGGAGGGCCAATGGGAGAGACCAGAGCTGTGGACAGACGCGACCTAAGCCCACGGCTCAGTTTGGGGATACCTTTGGGCTCCTGGGGCGAAGTGAAGACCAGCTTTTTGCCCCTCTCCATTAAAATGTCGAGGGTAAAACAGAGTTCTGACTGAATTTTTTCTTTGCCGGCCAGAAACTGAACTTCCTCCAGCACCAGCACATCACAATTCTGGCGGAATTTGGTCTTAAAATCCTCCATGGCACCGTGGCGAATGGCCAGGGTCATTTCATTGGTGAAATCCTCAGCCGTGAGATAATAGACCTGCTGTCGGGGCTGGCTATGTTGAAAGGCCCGGCTCATGGCCAGGGACAGGTGGCTTTTGCACAGGCCATGATCAGAGGTGATAAACAGGGCGTCAGCCCCCAGAGAGGCACCTTCGGCCAGCGCTTTGGCGGCGGCGAAGGCATAGAGATTGGAGTCGCCCACCACGAAATTATCAAAAGAAAAGCGATCCGACAGAGACGGGTGACCAGTCAGGCCGGGCTGCTTGGTCGTCTGGGAGCAACAGCGAGTGGCCGGCGACAAGCTCTCCGGGAGGATTAGGGGGGGGGTATGCCCCAGACTGGTGACAAATTCCAGGCTGGATGATTCTTCGAAACCAGCTTCGGCCAGAGCCCACCTCAGCTCAGTGATGAAGTTATTTTTAATCCAGTCCAGAAAAAAAGAATTGGGCCCGGCCAGAATAATTAAGCCCGAGGCCGCCCGTTGTAGTTTGAGAGGCTCAATCCAGGTTTGGTAATCCCCTGGCGACAGGCGGGTGGCCAGAGCGGCCCTGGCCTGCAGCCAAGCCTCATCGGAGGGATGAGGCGGGGAATCGACCTGAACTAAAGCATCATTCATAATTTATCGCCAGTTTGGTAAAGATTCAGCGCCAGAGGGCTGGGAATACGCTATATGGTAGTTGTGACTTTAAACCAACCAGTCCCTTGGGGTCAAGAGGGATTTTTCTGAGCGATGCCCCAATCCCCCGGGGCTAACTTCACATGGGTTGTCCTTGGCTTTAAGTTCTTAAATATAAGTTGATTTTTTGGAAACTAAAACCTGGGCAAGTCCCGATAGGATCCCCGAATCCGAGAGATGAAAGCGGGGATCAGACTATATTATCAACAATTCTTAAATTAAATATAAACAATTTGATATAGCCAATAGTCCTATTTTCTCACAATTTCTGCTTATTTCATTAAATATCTGGAATTATCCATAATTATTATAAACATTACTTAAGACATAAAAAAAACGCCCAGTTAGTCCGCCCCTGACTAGACCGATTAGCCGGTGGAAAAATCAAATCGTTGACAGTCAACTTGGCCTTAATGTAGAATAAATAATTTTGAGAGATGCGAGCCGTATGACTACATTTACCGCCATTAAAGGTTTTAAGGATATAATGCCCGATGAGTCGCCCGGATGGCATCGCCTGGAGACGGTGGCCCGGGAAGTGGCCCGTCGTTATGACTTTAAAGAGTTGCGGCCGCCCCTGGCCGAAAAAACCGAGATATTCGCCCGGGGCCTTGGGCCGGCCACTGATGTGGTCGAAAAAGAAATGTATACTCTGGTGGACAAGGGCGGTGAAAAGATCACCCTGCGCCCTGAGGCCACGGCCGGCCTGGTTCGGGCGGTTTTAGAGCACCATCTGGCTGACGGCGGTCAGGCCGCCCGTCTTTTTTGTCTCGGGCCGATGTTTCGCTACGAGCGCCCCCAGAAGGGTCGTCTGCGGCAATTTCATCAGTTGGATGTCGAGGTCTTTGGCGACCCCGGCCCTGGGGTTGACGCCGAACTCCTGGCTTGGCTGACCACTTTTCTGGCTGAAATCGGCCTGAGCGAGCTGACCATCCACCTCAATTCTCTGGGTTGCCCTGAATGCCGGCCGGCTTTTCGTGAACTTCTAGTCAATTTTTTCACCGAGCGCCGGGAGGCCCTCTGTCCGGACTGCCGGCGCCGCCTGAATATCAATCCTTTGAGGATTATTGACTGTAAAATAGACAGCTGCCGCCAGGTGGCGGCCGGCGCGCCTAAAATTCTGGATCATCTGTGCGGTGAATGCGCTGATCATTTTAAGGCCCTCAAAAGTTTATTAGACGCCCTGGAGCTTAGATACGAAATCAACCCCAACCTGGTGCGGGGCTTGGATTACTACACCCGCACCGCCTTTGAGGTCGTTTCCGGCGATCTGGGAGCCCAGAGCGCCGTGGCCGGCGGCGGCCGCTATGACGGCCTGTGCCGGGAGCTGGGCGGCCCGGACATACCTGGTATAGGCTTTGCCGCCGGGCTGGAACGCCTGATCATGCTTTTGAAGGACAAAGCCCCGTCCGACCAGCCCGGCCCCGATTATTATCTGGCCCTTTTACATGAAGCCGCCCTGCCGGCCTCTTTCCGCCTGGCGGCGGAGTTGCGGGGCCAGGGTCTGAGAGTCGCGGCTGACTGGCGACCAGGCAGCCTGAAAAGTCGGCTCAAGCGGGCCGACAAAGTTGCGGCGGCCAAGGTCATCATGCTCGGTGAAGATGAACTGAAGCAGGGTCAGGCCATAGTGCGCGATCTGGCCACTCACCAGCAGATGCCTTTAGACCTGACTCCCTTCCTGAAATGATCTGATTCGGCTGGCGGCGGTATATTATTTAATGTATGACGAGGAGTATGAAATATGCTGGAAAATATGACCGGCCTCCAACGGAGCCATTATTGCGGGGAAGTGGACGAAACCATCTTAGGCCAGGAAGTGGTGATTATGGGTTGGGTTCAGCACCGCCGCGACCATGGCGGGCTGGTTTTTATTGATCTGCGCGACCGCACCGGTCTGTTGCAGACGGTTTTCAACCCCCAGGAGGACGAGGTCACCCACCAGAAGAGCCACGAGGTTCGTTCTGAATATGTGCTGGCTCTCCGGGGCACTGTCCGCCGCCGGCCTGAGGATATGGTCAACCCTAACCTCAAGACCGGCCAGGTGGAGGTCTTTATCAGGGAACTGCGGGTCTTGAACACCTCGCAGACCCCGCCCTTTATGATTGAAGACCACCATGAAGTCAATGAAAATGTGCGACTGAAATACCGCTACCTGGATCTGCGCCGCCCCAAAGTCCTGAACAATTTCGTGCTGCGGCACCAGGTGGCCCGGTTGACTCGCAACTATTTCGCTGACCACGGTTTTCTGGAAATTGAGACCCCGGTATTGACCAAGTCCACCCCTGAAGGGGCCCGGGACTACCTGGTGCCCTCCCGGATAAATCAGGGCCAATTCTTTGCCCTGCCCCAGTCGCCTCAGATTTTTAAGCAGCTGCTGATGGTCTCCGGGCTAGACCGCTATTGCCAGATCGTCAAATGCTTTCGTGATGAAGATTTGAGAGCTGACCGCCAGCCGGAATTCACCCAGGTTGATCTGGAAATGTCCTTTGTCGATCAGGACGATATTATCGACCTCTTGGAAGGTTACATCCGTCTTCTGTTCCGGGAAATTATGGGCCGGGAAATGCCCCGGCCCTTCCCCCGGTTGACCTACGATCAATCCCTGCTCCGCTATGGCAACGACCGGCCTGATTTGCGCTATGGCCTGGAAATTATTGATCTATCTGAGACTCTGGCTCATTCGGAGGCCAAAGTCTTCGCCGAAGCCCTGAGCCGGGGGGGTTGCATCCGGGCCATCTGCGCTCCCGGGGCAGCCGTTTTTTCCCGCAAGCAGTTGGACGATCTGGTCGCCTTCGCCCAAACTCTAGGCGCCAAAGGTCTGGCCTGGATTAAAATAACCAGCGAGGGTTGGCAGGGCCCTTTAGTCAAGTTTCTGACCGAGGATGAAAAAACAGCCCTGGCCAAAGTCATGAACGCCAAAACCGGCGATGTCCTGTTCTTTGGCGCTGATACTGTCCAGATGGCGGCTGCGGTGCTGGGCCAGATCCGATCCCGGGTGGCTCAGGAACTAAATCTGGTCAGGGATGATGATTTCCGGTTGCTTTGGGTGACGGACTTCCCCATGTTTGAATACGATGCCGAGAGTAAGCGCTGGTCGGCCATGCACCATCCCTTCACCTCGCCTCGGGATGAGGATCTGTCGATTCTGGCCAGCGACCCGGGCCAGGTGCGGGCCAAAGCCTATGACCTGGTGCTGAACGGCAATGAAATCGGTGGCGGTTCCATTCGCATCCATCGCTCTGATGTCCAGGCTCAGGTCTTCCGCGCTCTGGGCATCAGCGACCAGGAGGCTGGGGAAAAATTCGGTTTCCTCCTGGAAGCCCTGACCTACGGTGCCCCACCCCACGGTGGTTGCGCCCTGGGGCTTGACCGCCTGGTCATGCTCCTGACCGGGGCCTCTTCACTGCGGGAGGTCATCGCCTTCCCCAAAACCCAAAAGGCCACCTGCCCCTTGACCGAAGCTCCCGGGCCGGTTGATTTGCGGCAACTGGTGGAGTTGGGGCTACGGCTTTCGGCCCCCAAAGCCTGAGCAGCCTGGAGAGGATCAAGATCAATGGCCATGAGCCCCGATGACTACCGGATAGATGTGGTGCAACGTGAGGCGGTGCAGGTGGTTGGCCTCCGGGTGCGAACCAACGTAGCCGACTCGTCTCTGACCTGTCCCCGGCTGTGGTCAGAAACTTTTGGCCCCCGGATGGAGGAAGTCTCCACTTTCGCTGGCGATTCCTACGGCGTCTCCGTGATGGCGGACGAAACCAGTTTTGATTATTGGGCCGCCCTGCTTTACTTTCCCGATCAACCCATCCCCCGGGGTATGGAAACTCTGACTATTCCCGGCGGTCTTTACGCCGGTTGTCATCTCGATGGTCTGCCGGGCCTGGCTATGGCCTATCAATATATCTACCACATCTGGGGGCCAGGCTCCGATTATGAATTTATTCTGGAAGCCCCCTGTTACGAACTTTATCCCGCCGATCATATGCAGACGGGCTGTCTGTCGCTATATATGCCAGTCAGGGAAAGAGGCGCACCATGATAAACCAGGAAACCAGGCTCATACTGAATCAGGGGAAAAGGCTGCGTCGGTTTGAGCTGATCGACAGCGATGCCCCCGAGCTTTTCCGCTCCGTCTTTCCCTATAGCGAAATTCCCCGCATCATGTTCGAGGGCAGTGAACCTGGTCTTAATCCAGCCCGGGAACTGCTGATCACTGATACCACCTTCAGGGATGGACAGCAGGCCCGTCCACCTTACACGGTCGATCAGATCGTTAAAATCTACCAGTTGCTGGCCCGTCTGGGCGGTCCCCGGGGCATCATCCGCAAATCCGAGTTTTTCCTTTACAGCGCCAAAGATCGTCAGGCCGTTGACGCCTGCCGCGACCTGGGCCTGAAATTCCCCCAGATCACCAGCTGGATCCGGGCCGTGGCCAAAGACCTGGAGCTGGTCAAAGAGATGAAGCTCACCGAAACAGGTATCCTGACCTCCATTTCAGACTATCACATTTATCTGAAACTGAACCTGACCCGGGCCAAGGCCGTGGAAAATTACCTGGCCCTGGCTAAAGAGGCCCTGGCCCAGGGCATCACTCCCCGCTGCCATTTTGAAGATGTCACCCGGGCCGACATCTACGGCCTGGTGCTGCCCTTTGCCCAAAAACTGCAACGTTTATCAGAAGAAGCCAAAGCCCCGGTGCTCATCAGGCTTTGCGACACTATGGGCATGGGGGTGACCTATCCGGGCGCGGCCCTGCCCCGCTCCGTGGGCAAACTGGTTCGGGCGCTCATTGACGAGGCCGGATACGACGGGGCTGATTTGGAATGGCACGGCCACAATGATTTTCATAAAGTCTTCATCAACGCCACCACCGCCTGGCTCTATGGTCTGGGCTCAATTAACAGCACCCTTCTGGGCTTCGGCGAGCGCACCGGCAACACCCCCCTGGAAGCTCTGCTGGTGGAATACGCCGCCCTGACCGGCTCAACCAAAGGCATGGATCTTACGGCCATTACTGATATGGCCCGCTATTTTGAAAAAGAGGTTCACCACCGCATTCCTCCCTATCAGCCCCTGGTCGGCCGCGACTTCAATGTCACTTCGGCCGGCATCCACGCTGATGGACTGTTGAAGAACGAGGAAATTTACAATATTTTCGATACCACCGCTATTCTGGGCCGGCCTGCGGCCATATCCATCAATGATAAATCAGGGGTGGCCGGGCTGGCTCACTGGCTGAACCAGCGTCTGACTCTGACCGGGGATAACGCCATTGACAAACGCCACCCCGGCGTTATCAAGATGAATAAAGCTGTGGCCAGAGAATACGAGCGAGGCCGCAGCACCAATATGTCCAATCGGGAGTTGGAAAGCCTGGCCCGGCGTTACCTGCCCCAATGTTTTATCTCCCAATTTGACCGGCTGAAGGCCAAGGCCCGGGAACTGGCCCAGGATCTGATCGCCGACATGATTGAAAACTCCGATATCCGCTCCATGGATCCAGCCCGCCAGGAACCGCAGATGGAGCAGTGGGTCACCGAGATACCCTTCATCCAATTTATGTATGTCACTGACGCCGGCGGGGTTAAGACGACCCGAAATGTGGTCTCTTTACATGAGAAAGCCAAGTTCGCCAATGTCACCATCTACGGGGTCGGCGCTAATCTCTCCGATCGTATCTGGTATGTCCGGCCCATGGATGACGGCAAAATCCACGTCACCGACTTCTACACCTCCCGTTTCACCGGGGCGCTCTGCATCACCGTCAGCGGCCCCATTCGCGACAATACAGATGAAATTATCGGCATCCTCGGCCTCGACATCCGTTTTGAAGATCTGGCCAATATGGAGTCAGAGGAGCTCAACCTGACTGAAGCTGATGACCCTGAAGAATAATGGCTACGCCAATCCGGGCGGCGCCTTGGCCGCCTGGTCACAGCCGGGATAAATGCAGTTTTACCGAAAAGCAGTGGAACTCATCACCCTATTTTTCGCCGGGGTTTCCGGAGTTTTTCTGCTGACCGGCACCGGGACGCCCGGGCTCAGGCTCATGGCCCGGCTGATTTTTTTTATCAGCGCCCTGAATTTATCGCTGCATATCCGGGAGATCGTCCCCTGGGGAAAGAAAGTCATGCATAAAGTCGGCCTGGAACTGGCGGCTTTCGGCAAGGTCTCCGCTGAAAACAAGCCCGGGGGGCAATCAGGTGGTGGAGAAAAGCGCCAGCCAACTGAGCGCGGCCACCCGCCTGATGGCGCGGGGAAAGAAACGGAGGGCGGCCGGAGCCGGGATAAGGGGAGCGAATCCGGGCGCCGGGATTCCTGATGGTAAAATAGTGCTGGAATTATCAGCTAAATACTGATAAATTCAGCTGACCAGAGAAGCTCAACAACAGGGGGAGGATTTATGCCTATTTATCAATGGAAAGGCATCGGCAGCAGCGGCAAAAAGAGACACGGCAAATTGGAGGCACCGGACGAGCGTCAGGTGGAAAATTTCATGAAGCGCCTGCGCATCACGGACTACACCATCAAGGAAGCGCCTAAAAACTTAGCTTTGATCAAACCCAAAGTTAAACCCAAAGATGTCATGATCTTCACCCGGCAATTCTCCACCATGATCGATGCGGGTCTGCCGCTGGTGCAGAGTTTGAAAGTCCTGTCGGATCAGCAGGACAACCCGACTTTTCAAACGGCTCTGCGCGACATCAATAACTCGGTTCAGTCCGGCAGCACCCTGTCGGATTCCATGCGCAAATATCCCCAGATGTTCGACAGCCTCTATTGCAACCTGATTGCCGCCGGTGAAGCGGCCGGTATTCTCGATACCATTCTCAAACGTCTGGCCGAATATATTGAAAAAGCCGAAAAACTCAAGCGCAAGGTCAAAGGGGCCATGGCCTATCCGGCGGTGGTCATGTTCATCGCCATAACGGTCATTATCGTTCTGCTGGTCTTTGTCATCCCGGTCTTTAAAGAGGTTTTTGCCGGGCTGGGCAGTGAACTGCCGCCCTTGACCCAGGTAGTAGTGGGCCTCTCTGAACTCATGATTAACAATGCCGTGGCCGTCATCATTGGCCTGGCTATCTTCATCTTTACTTTAAAAAAAGTGGCGAAGACTAAACCCGGGCGATTGGCGCTGGACTCCCTGATGCTCAAACTGCCGGCCCTGGGCGATCTGATGCGCAAGGTGGCTGTGGCCAAATTCAGCCGCACCCTGGCCACCATGCTCCAGGCCGGGGTGCCCATCATCTCCAGTCTAGATATTGTGGCCAGCACGGCCGGCAACAAAGTGGTCGAGGAAGCCATCATTGAGTCGCGCATGGCCATCGCCGAGGGCCGGTCACTGACTGACCCCCTGTTGGAGTCAGGCGTCTTTCCCCCCATGTGCACCCAGATGATTGCCGTCGGTGAAGAGGCCGGTGCCCTGGACGTCATGCTTTTAAAAGTGGCTGATTTCTATGATGATGAAGTGGATGCGGCCGTGGACACCATGACTTCTCTGATTGAGCCCCTGCTCATCGTTTTTCTGGGGTGTACCGTAGGCACCGTGGTCATCGCCATGTATATGCCCATCTTCAGTTTGGGCGAAGCCGTTTAATTAAGGTCAGAGATTTTACCCGCTCTGCCCCGGCGGAGCGGGTAAAACCCGCCCCCAAAATGACTCAGGAAATCGACCGACTCCCCAAGACGCCCCAACAACGCTGGCTGATGATTCTGCGCCTGGTCATCAGCACTTTTCTTTTGATTGCCCTAATCTTTATTAAAACTCATGACATGGCCAAGGATATTAGTCTGAGATGGTTTGAGCCTGGTCTACTGGCTTTGGCCTTTTATTATTTGCTGGCGATCATCTATTATTATTTTCCCGCGCCAAACCGGGTGGCCGTCTATCACCAGTCAACCCAGGTGGCCGCCGATCTGGCTCTGGCCCTCTGTCTGACTATCATTACCGGAGGCGGCGACAGTCCCTTTTCCTTCCTTTTTCTGATCGCTATCATTAACAGCGCCTTTTTAGGCGGTAGCCGGGTGGCCTTAATTGTGGCCACTATTTCCGCCGCCATTTGGGGCGCCCTCATAACTCTGCAGGATTCAGGACAACTGGCGGTCTGGCTGCCGGCCCTCAAACCGCCGGCCTCTTTTCCGGGGAACCTGGCCCAGGAAATCAACCGGGCCGGGCGAATAATTATCAACACCGGGGCCTGTTATCTGGTGGCTTTTCTCAGTGGCTACCTCTCCGGCCAATTGGTTATCTCCCGCCAGGCGCTGGTGCGCAGCCAGGCCCATGTCGACCGCCTGGCGGAACTTAATGAAAGCGTTATCCAGAGTATCGACTCCGGCCTGATTACCATGGATCAAAGCGGGCTTATTCTGTCAGTCAACCGGGCCGGTCTGGAAATAATCGGGCTGAAATTATCAGACATGGTGGGCCGCCCCTGGCAGATATTTTTCCCCCAACTGGAACATATCCTGCCCCTCTCTCCCCGGGGACGCAGCTCTTTTTTTGACGCCGGGGGCTTACGCTTTGAATACGCCAGGCTGCCGGATAGCCGGGAACTCATTTTGGAACTGAATGTGTT
>JAISJK010000078.1 GCA_031261565.1 Candidatus Adiutrix sp.
GAGTCAAACGGCCATCTTTCTTCAGCCGGGCTATTTTCTTTTCCACCGCCCGGCTGCTCAACTTTAAAGCTACCGCCAGTTCGGTAATAGTGCATTTTGGGTTGTCGGTCAGTTGCGAGATAATTTTATCATCAGTTTCTACCGAACTATTTTGCCTGTTTACCGAACTATCGGCCGTTTTTACCGAACCATTCCCAGTTTCTACCGAATTATTGGCCGTTTTTACCGAACCATTCCCAGTTTCTACCGAATTTTCTGAATCAGCTGCTAAAATATTAATCTTATCAATTGGCTTCCGGTTAACCAGGCAGGTGAACAGAGAACCTTCCGGGTCATTGATAAATTCAATATCCGGCCACGCGCTCAAAGCCCGCTTTATGCCCGAACCCAAACCGTGATACGGTAGAAGCCCTTTGGCGGCATAGGAAACCAAAATTGGGTTGCGGATATTGGAGTTGCCGGCCCGTATTTTGTCCACAGTCAGGTTGTTGGGCAGCGATCCGGGGTTGATTATTTCTAGACGATTGTCAAAGATGAACAAGCGTATTGGAGCACTGATCAGATAATCGCGGTGGATCAGGGCATTGACTAAAAGTTCCTCAATCGCGCTGGCGGGAATTTCGGACAAGCCCGGAGAATTTATCCCACGCCCGGCCTGAACTTTGTGAAGGTTACGCATGACGAAGGCTTGAACATTTTCGAATATTTTGGGGAGCGGCCCGGCAAAATCCTCGGTGTCAAGGTAATCGCTGGTGTGGATTTCATTGCCGGGATAATGGATGGCCTTGACCACAAACTGTGGCGCGATCAGTTCAGGTCGCTCGCCAAAAAGTAGAAGTCCGGCCATGTTCAGGTGATTATCGTCAGTAGCCAGGTTCATGTTGCACAAAAGATTGGCCAGGTTGGTTGATGATTCCGGAAATTCCTGACCATAAGCACTGCGCAGAAAGTCACGAAATCTCAATTTATCCAGCTTATCCAAGCCCGCCTTGGTGGGGAGCTCGTCAGCATGAAACTGGCCGCTGAGTTGAAAGAAACGTCTCAGTTCCTCCTTGGAGTTGATTCGCCTCTTATCAGCTCCGGCCTTAAGCCAGATGACGCCATTTTTGTCAAAATAGGGTTTGTCGAGACCTTTGGGCACGGTCAGCACAATGAGCAGTCGGCCATTTTTTAGGGCAACATTTTTCGTGCGAACGGACAGGGGGCTACGCACCAAATGGCTGGCGGCATTGCTGATAAGTTGATTTAAACGCTGAAGCTCTGTCTTGTCAAAACCCTTCACCTCGCCATTATCAGTCACGCCAATATAAATCAACCCGCCTTCGGAGTTGGCAAAGGCGGCCATCTCCGAAGCCAATGAATCGGCGTTGCGGATATCGGTCTTGAATTGCCGCCCGCTGTCCTCGCCCAGGGCTATATCGGAAAAGATATCTTTGATTCGCATATTTGGTCGCTTGACATTCATATTAACTCAGCCGTTGGATTGAATTTTCCAGGCTTGGATGCGGCCGCTCAAAACATTGGCGAGATAAGGTGAGGCTGTCCCAAGGGCCTCCAGAATAAGCAAACCCTCCCTGGCATAGGCCAAACGTTTGGCCTGATTCCAATGATCGGGGGGAGCTTGCAGATTGGCCGCTCTGTCGGCCAGTTTCACCGCCCAAACCTCATGAGGCTGTTTTTTGATCCGCGTTAATGAATCGCGGGTAGCCGCCTCCCCATGCAACGACTTATCCTTGGACAATGCGGCGACGCCGGAGGCTACCTTATCACTGAAAATATCCGCAATTTCCTCTATGGTCGTGTTGGTGTCTTCAACCGTGTCATGGCAATAAAGCGCAGCAAATCGCCATGTCCGCATCTAATTGATCCTCGGCCTGAAGCGCTGGCAGAAGCTCCAGGAGGACAGAGCCAATATGCGCCAGATACGGCAATTGGTCTGAACCAGGATAGAGTTGTCCATTATGTTTGCGAGAAGCGAACAACCAGGCCTTTTGACAAATATCTGATTGATTTATAGGCATATCCCCCCTTTTTTTAACTATGACCAAAACGAACCCCATACATCCAATGGCCCCGATGTTTTAAACAACCCCTCGGTGGCACACAAGTAATACCAACCGAGCATCGTCAATTATTCCTATAAACCATCGGTTGTAGTCAGGTGCCATAATATCTTCATATTCTATTTCATATGCGGCCCATTTTCGGCCACATAATTTACAGCATCGTATTTCCGCTAATCCATTTTTCCGTCCTGGGGTTGTATCAAATCCTAGACATATAGGGTAAGTATCTGATTTTACAAAATCAAAGTTCCCATTAAGGCAATCGCAATTTTCTTTATACTGGTATTGCCATATAAGTTTTAGGGCGTCACTCTCGGCAACTGCAAGACCTTTGGATATTACACCATGCGCGATTTCATCATCTACACGAATTATATCATACCCTCTAATTAAGGTATGATTAATTTCATTTCATATACTTCATCATACGATGTAACCATATCTGTTCATAATGCAACAGCCTTTACCTATAGCAAATCAGAGACTTGTAAAGAAGTAAGCCTCAATTGGGAAAAAAATAAATAGAGTCATCACCATTAAATGTGGGTAACTTTAGGTAAATATGCGCATTAAAGTGGATGTTTTCTACCTGGAGGTGTGACAAAATGAGATGTTAGTATCTATTACAATTTGCCTTAATTCATCCATTTTTCTTTCCTCGCCTTATCCCTGAGCCCGGGTTTCCACCGCCGGCTGGTCAAACTTAAGCCTCAGCCAGCCCAATAATAGAGCATTCAGAGCTATCGGGCAACTACGCGGGAATTATAGGGGCCTATGAGCGTATCCTACTTGGCTGCTTCCGTGGTGAAGGCAAATCCATCGCCATCCAACGTCAACCGCCCGATAGCGGGGAAGGGGAAGTGCATTCCAGCCACAGGCAACTTTTCTTGAGCCGCCTGAGTAAAAACAGCCTTGCGGGTTTTCACGGCTAGAACCGGGTCGGAATCGTAAACAATGGCGACTTCGGGCCGGGGCATCTGAACCGGAGCGATATGGGTCAAATCCCCCACTATCAGTAGCTCTCCGTTATCAGCCTTGAGCCGGTAAACAGTATGGCCGGCCGTGTGCCCGGTGGCCGCGATAGCCACTACGCCGGGCCGTATTTCCGTATCATAGGCGAATGTTTTAATTTTACCCTGATAGGGCTTGAGGGCCGTCAGGGCTACTTCCACCATGCCCCGTTTATCGGCTTCAATTTTTTCGGCCAGCCCGGGGGTGAGCCAGAAGTCATATTCAGTCTTGGCGATGTAAATTTCGGCCTTGGGGAAGGCCGCTTTCCCCTCCGGCGTAACCAAGCCGCCAACATGGTCAGGATGCATGTGGGTAATAACAATGGTGTCGATGGCCTCCGGTCTGAAACTCGAGGCCTCTAAGCGGGCCGCCAGTTTACCCCCCTTGCTGGCCCCAAAGCCGGTGTCAAACAGAATGGTTTGGCCGTTCAACTGGGCGATGAAAGCAACGGTAGTCAGGTCGGTTTCCCCGCCGGGAATATAGCGATTGATTTCCTCCGGGGTGATGTTCAGAAGTAATTTAGCTGGAGCCGCTTTCATCGTGGCATCAAGAATGGCTGTAATTTTAATCCCCCCGAATTGAAATACAGCTTTCTCGGTCTCGCTCGCCTGGGCGAGGGAAGATAAGGTCAGAGACAGAAGGAGAGCGATGATAACCGGGATATTTGTAATCCAGGTTATCCTGAAAGTGCTTGGGTCTGATTTGATCACCGGCGATCCCCCGTGTTTCCCATATTTGCTGATAACGGATTCCAAGGCTGCCGAAACTAGTAAAGTGGTGACAAGGATTGAGGTAATCCCCATTGTCAAGGAGCATTTGACAAGGGGTTGACAATGGATTTTGTCAACCCCCGAAGTGGCTAGGCCACTGATTTTACACTAACAAATTGGTGGAGGCGGCGGGAATTGAACCCGCGTCCGAAGATCTTCCCCCGCAGTTTCTACAGGCTTAGTCCATTATTTGGTTCTCGCCCCGAAATCGCCAGTGGACAGGCTATCCCGAAGGCCAGCGGAAAGTGTTTCTCATTTTACCCGCCCTTCCGCGATCAGGTAAAACCAGCCCATTTGCATTACACCCCTGAAACCGCCACGGGCCATGTTGATTTAGGGATGCTAGCCTTAAGCGGCTAGAGCGTACTCGTAAGAGTCTGCTTTTGTGTTTAGTCCCTTTGGATTAGCGAGTCACCGGGTCGCTCGGCCTGCCGCCACGCGTTCAACTATCCCCGTCGAAGCCGTGTCGCCCCCTTTCACCTTCTTTTAATATAATCCTTTTACCCTCTGGGGGCAAGACTTTTTTTCAGGGCAAGATATGGACATATCAGCGATAGCGGGTTATAATGATAAGGATATGGATTCTCCCCGCCCCGATATATTGGCCGATCTGGCCCCCCTGGTGGCCAGGATCAACGCGGCCATAGCCCGGCTCATGGCCCGCGATGATGAAATCGTGGCCAAAGTCGGCGATTACTGCTTTGACGCCGGCGGCAAGCGGATTCGCCCGCTCCTGTTTTGCCTGATGACCCAGGCTCTCCTCCAGCCCCTGACCGAGTCGCGGCTGGAGACCGGGGCCTCATTTGAGTTCCTGCACATGGCCACCCTGCTGCACGATGATATTGTTGACGCGGCCACGCTGCGGCGGGGCCGGGCGGCCGCCCACCTGGTTTACGGCGCGCCCGAGGCCGTCCTGGCCGGGGACTATCTGCTGGCCAAGGCCTCCCTCCTGGGGGCGGCCACCGACAATCTCGAGTGCGTCAAGACCATGGCCGGCCTGGTCTCGACTCTGAGCCTGGGCGAGCTGGTGCAACTGGGCGCCCGCCGCCAGGTGGAGCTGACCGAGGCGGACTATTTCCAAATAATTTACCGCAAAACGGCTGTGCTGATGGAGGGGGCCACCCGCATCGCCGCTGTCCTGGCCGGGGCTGACGGCCCGACCCTGGCCGCCGCCGCCCATTACGGCCGCCAGTTTGGCCTGGCTTTTCAGATTATGGATGATATTCTCGACTATCACGGCGACCAGACCACCTTTGGCAAACCGGTGGGCCACGACCTGGATGACGGCAAGATCACCCTGCCCTTCATCCTGGCCCGGGAGGCCCTGGACGCGCCCAAACGCCGCCGTTTGGGCGGCCTGGCCGGCCAGGATCGTCTCAGCCCGGCTGACCACCTGGCCATCGGCCAGTTGGTGGCCGAGGGTCAGGGGGTCAACCGGGCCCGCCTCAAAGCTGACGAGCTGGTGCGGGCAGCCCAGACGGCTCTGACCGCCCTGCCCCCTTCAGCGGCCCGGGATCAGTTGACCGCCCTGGCCGCCTTTACCCTCTCCCGGGATCATTAGCCGGCGTGACTCAGCTGATGGAGAATTTATGATACCAACAGTGAGAAAGGGCCTCCTGACGCTCCTGGCCCTGACATCTCTCCTGACCGCCGGGTGCGCCGGGCTGTTTACCGGCGATGACTCCCCGCCTCTGTCAATGTTCATTGATATTCCCCTGCCGCCGGAACTGGCCATTGATGAAAAAAACAGCCAGGTCTTTGAGCATGAAATAGGCCGGGTCGGCCTCTTAAAAGCCTCCGGCCGCTTGGGCAAGGCCGAGACCCTGGCCTTTTACCGCGACAAAATGGCCGAAAACGGCTGGGCGGCCGAGAGCGAATTTGACAATGGCGAAAAGCATCTGCTTATTTTCAGCAAAAAACCCCGCTCGGCGGCGGTCACCGTGCAGGAGGGCTGGGTGATCACGGATTTGGAAATAAATGTCAGCGCCAAGCAACCCTGACTCGAATAACTGGCGCGAGCCTCTGGACTGCCTGTGCGGCCGACGGTTGACCCTGGTGGTCACCGGCGGGGTGGCCGCCTACAAGGCGGCCGAGCTGGCCCGGATGTGGACCAGGGCCGGAGCCGAGGTGCGGGCCGTCCTGACGGAAAACGCCGCCCGCTTCATCACCCCCCTGACCTTTGAATCCCTGACCGGCCAGCCGGCTTTTTTAGACGCCTGGTCCCGGCCCCAGTTTGAGATTGAACACATCGCCCTGGCCGACTGGGCCGAGGCGGCGGTGGTGGCTCCGGCCACCGCCAATTTTCTGGCCAAAATGGCTCACGGCCTGGCCGATGACCTGGCCTCCACTTTCATGCTGGCGGTCAGAGGCCCCAAGCTGGCCGCCCCGGCCATGAACAGCCGGATGCTCTCGGCCCCGGCCACCCAGAGCAACTTAACCACCCTGGCCGGCCACGGGGTGACCATCATCAACCCCGGCTCGGGCCGCCTGGCCTGCGGCCAAAGCGGCGAGGGCCGCCTGGCCGACCTGGAGACCATTGCCCTGCTGACCGCCCGATCTTTGGGGCCCCAGGATCTGGCCGGCCGCTGTCTGGCGGTCAGCGCCGGCCCCACCCGGGAGCCCTGGGACGATATCCGTTTCCTCAGCAACCGCTCCACCGGCCGCATGGGGCGGGACTTGGCCCTGGCCGCCTGGCTGCGCGGGGCCACTGTCCAACTGGTGGCCGGGCCAGGCCTGGCCCCGCCGCCAACCTTGCCTGACTTCGAATTCCGGCCGGTGGAAACCACGGCCGGGATGCTGGAGGCCCTGTCCGCCCTTGACTTTGAGGCCCTGATTATGGCTGCGGCCCCGGCTGATTTCCGGCCGGCCGGGCGGGTAGCCGGCAAAATCAAAAAGGATTCTCCGGCTCTGACCCTGCCCCTGGCCCTCAACCCCGACATTCTTTTAAGCCTCCCCCGGGATCGCCAGCGCCTGTATATCGGCTTTGCCGCCGATGACCATGACCTGGTCAACCAGGCCCAGGCCAAGCTGAAACTGAAAAAGCTGGATTTAGTGGCGGCCAACCCCACCGGGGGGCCGGAGGGGGCCTTTGGGGCCGACGAAAATCATCTCCGTCTGGTTTTCCGCGACGGCCGCCGGTCGGAAATCACCCGGCGGCCCAAGTTTGCCGTGGCCTGGGCCCTGCTGGACGCGGTCAAAACCCTGTTCCCGGCTTAAGGTATGCCGCCGGAGGCCCAGCCCGACACTGATTCCCGCCGCGTCTCGCGGCTGGTGGCCGGCCGGGTGGATCCCCTGGCCGTCCTGACCGCTGAAATCGGGCCGGCTTTCGCCGAGTACCGCCGCCGCTGGGAGGCAGCCCGCGCTTTTCAGGAGCAGCCCGCCTTCCCCCTGCACCTGGATTTCGAGATGAAATTTCAGTGCAACCTGCGCTGCCCCATGTGCCTGATGAGCCTGCCGCCGGATAAGCGGCGTCTCTACGGCCGTCAGGATGAATCGCTCCACCCGGACACGGTGTTGGAAATAGTGGCCGAGGGAGTGGCCCGGGGGCAGCGGGCCCTGGGTTTCGGCGGGTTGTGGGAGCCCCTCCTGGCCCCGGAATTGCCGGAGATCGTGGCCGCCAGCCGGGCTATGGGCCTGGTGGATGTGATGTTTAACACCAACGGGCTCCTCCTGACGGCCAAAACAGGCCGGGCCCTGATCAAAGCCGGGCTGACCCGGCTGATGATCAGCCTGGACGCGGCCACGGCCGCGACTTACAATCAAATGCGGCCCGGCTCTGATTTTGAAACGGTCACCGCCAATATTGAAAATTTTCTGGCCCTGCGGCAACGCCTGGGGCGGGGCCTGCCCCTGGTGCGGCTGAGCTTCTGCCGCACGGCCCTCAATGAAGATGAGCTGGAGCCCTTTCTGGAGCGCTGGCAGGGGCGGGTGGATTTTTTTTCCATCCAGGCTTACGGCCGCTATCCCGTGGCCACCCCCCCGGGCTTTGCTCGGGGCGGCCCGCCGCCGCCATTGCCGGGGCGCTGCGCCCAGCCCCACAAGCGGCTCTTAATCCGCCACCAGGGCCAGGTGTTGCCCTGTTGCGATGTTTCCGGCCTGCCCCTGAGCCTGGGCAGTATTTATGAGGATTCTCTGGCCGACATCTGGCGCGGGGCAAAGCTGGTTGCCCTGCGTCAGGCCCTGGCCGAGGGCGGTTTCCAGGATCCGGCCGGGCCCTGCCGGGCCTGCCAGCAAAAGTTTCAAAGTCAGGGTCAATGGGGTATGAGGCATGAGTGAAGAGCTAAAGGCCATTGAGGAGCTGTTTGACCGGGGGGAGAGCCAGGCCGCCCTGGATCGACTGGGGCCGTTTCTGGAAAAAGAGCCGGATAACCTGCGGGCTTTAAATGATCTGGGGGCCATTCTCCAGTCGCTGAACGACGGGGCGGGGGCTGTGGCCGCTTTCAGCCGGGCGGTGGACTATGACCCCGGCCACCGGAACAGCCGCACCAACCTGGCCCTGGCCCTGGCCGCAGCTGAAAGATGGGCTGAGGCCAAAGAGCAGCTGCAGATACTTCTGGCCGAAAATCAGAACGAGGCCAAACTCTGGACCTGGCTGGCCAAAATTGAGCAAGCCCTGGGTGATCTCGGGGCGGCCGTCGAGTATCTGGATCGGTCGCTCCTGATTGAGCCCGACCAGCCTCGGCTGCGCGAGGCCCGGGCCAAAATGGCCCAGACCAGGAATGCTCAGCCGGGCCCCCGGCCGTCGGTGCTGTTGTGCTGCCAAAAATCCCTGGAGAATTTCGCCCTGGAGCTGTGCGATGAGCTGGAAAAGCAGTCTGCCGTGGTCAAGCGGATGGTGGTAGACAGTTTTCCGCCGCTGGAGTGGCCCATCAAATCGGCCGACACGGTCTGGCTGGAGTGGGGCACAACTATGGCCGTAGCCGCCACCCAGGCCCCGGGCCTGCTCCAGGGCAAAAAAGTTATCCTGCGGCTGCACAGCTTTGAAATCCTGAGCCGCGAGGCCGCCCGGATCAACTATCAGGCGGTCACGGATGTGATCTTTGTCAGCCGCTATATGCGGGATATCTTTCAGCGGCTGATGCCCGGCCTCTTGACCGGGCGCCACCGGGTTCACATCATCCACAACGGCATTGATCTCCATCGTTTCCCCTTCGCCAGCGGCCGGGGACGGCGCAAAATCGCCTTCATCGGCCGGCTGAACTTTAAAAAAGACCCCATGCTCCTGGTGCAGGCCTTTGCCTTTCTGCTCCGCCGCCACCCGGAGCTGGAGCTTCATGTGGCCGGCGCGCCCGATGATAACCGCTACTACCTGTCCCTGCCCGATTTTCTGGCCAAAAACAAGCTGGCCAGCGCGGCCACCTTCTATGGCCACCTTCAGGATATCCCCGGCTGGCTGGCCGACAAGGATTTCATCCTCTCCACCAGCCCCTTTGAATCCCAGGGGGTGGGCATTCTGGAGGCCGTCCACCGGGGGCTCAGGCCCCTGGTCTATAATTTCCCCGGGGCGGAAGAACTCTACCCGGCCGATTGGCTGTGGAACAATTTAGACGAGCTGGAGGAGCGCCTGCTGGCCGGCCCTGAGCCGGCGGAATGCCGGGCTTTCGTGGCCGAGAAGTATTCCATGGCCAGGCAGGCGGCCCATTTCCTCCAGGTCATCACCGGCTCGGAGCCAGTGGTGGAACCGCCCCCCGTGCCCCCTCAGACTGTTCAGCCATGAGCGAGACGCCCGTCTTCCCCCTGGCGGCCCTGGTGGGCCAGACAGCCATGGTGGAAGCCCTGATGATCCTGGCGGTGGATCCTTCCCTGGGGGGGCTCCTCCTGGTGGGGGAAAAGGGCACGGCCAAATCCACGGCGGCCAGAGCTTTGGCCGAGATCCTGCCCCCGCACTCACCCGGGGCCGGGCCGCCTCCATTTCGCGACCTGCCTCTGGGGGTAACTGAAGACCGGCTCCTGGGCGGCCTGGACTGGGAAGACACCCTCAAGACCGGGCGGCCGGTCTTAAAGCCCGGCCTCTTGGGCGAGGCCCACGGCGGCCTGGTTTACATTGACGAGGTCAATCTCCTGGAAATTTCCCTGGCCCATCTCCTCCTCGATGTGGCCAGCGCCGGCCGGGTCAATCTGGAGCGGGAGGGTCTCTCGGCCTCCTACCCGGCCCGGGTGGCTTTACTGGCCACCATGAACCCGGAGGAAGGCTCCCTGGGGCCCCAACTGGCCGACCGCTTCGCCCTGAGCGTCACCCTGACCGGGGAGCTGGATCCGGCCCAAAGGGCCGAGGTGGTTCGCCGCCGCCTGGCTTTTGAGGCCAATCCCCGGGGCTTCCGCCGCCGCTACGCGGCTGAAACTGCGGCCCTGACCAGGGCTGTCCAGGCCGCCCGGGAGCTGTTGCCCGAAATCGAATTCAGCGACCAGGCCCGGGAACTCGTAGCCCGCCTGGCCGTGGTCGATCGCCTGGCCGGCCATCGCGGCGACCTGGCTCTGGCCAAAGCGGCCCGGGCCCGGGCCGCCCGGCTGGGCCTAAAACTGGTCAGCCCCCGGGAAGTGCTCGATATCGCCGGCCTGATTCTCGCCTCCCGCCGCCGCCCGGCCCCGGCCCAGGTGGCGGCCAGAGTCAAACTGGAGCGGGTGGAAAAGGCTGACGGCCAACCCCCGAAGCTTTTCGAGCCGGTCTATGTGGCCGATGGGCCGGAGATCCCCCCGGACTACAAGGGCGGCGGGGAAGAGGGGCCGGAAGAGGAGCCCATCCTGCAGATATTCAAATCCGGGGAGAGTTTCCACTCCGTCACCCCCCAGACCCGGCGGGAGATTGGCCCCCGGGGCCGCAGCGGCCGCCGGGGCAGCCGGGAGACCACCAAGGCCATTGGCCGCTCCTACCGCACCACCGCCCGCCGACTGGGCCGGCCTCTGTCCCTGTCGGCCACCCTGAGGGCCGCCGCCCCTTTTCAGCCAGCCAGGAAAGCCGAGGCCGGCGCTGACCGGCCCCTGGTGCTGACCCCGGCTGATTTCCGGGAAAAGGTCTATCGCCAGAAAACCGGCCGGCTGGTCATCTTTGTGGTGGATTCCTCCGGCTCCATAGGCACTCTCTACCGCATGGAAGAGGCCAAGGCCGCCGCCCTGGCCCTGCTCTCCGAGGCTTATCAGAAGCGCGACCGGGTGGCCCTGATCGCCTTTTACGGTTTGAAGGCCGAGCTGCTGCTGCCGCCGACCAACAGCCCGGATCTGGCCGCCCGCCTGCTGTCCGAGTTGCCCTCGGGCGGGAAAACGCCCCTGTCAGCGGCCCTGACCATGACTCATAAGCTGCTCCGGGTGGAGCAGGCCAAAGACCAGGCCTTGAATCCTTACATTATCCTGATGACTGACGGCCGGCCCAACATCCCCCTGGCCAAAGACGCCAACCCCTGGAAGGAATCGCTGACCCTGGCCGGCCTCCTGGCCGAAGACCCCAAGCTCCGCTTTCTGCTCATTGATACGGATCGGGGAGCCTATAATGATTACAAGCTGACCCGCGACCTGGCCGAAAAGCTGCGCGCCCCCCGCATCAACCTGGAAGAGTTGCGGGAGGGCCGGCTGGCCGCCTGGCTGAACCACAGTTGAGCGAGATACCATAATGAAAATAAAGCGTTTCACCGCCCGTGACCTGCCCTCGGTCACCAATATGATCAAAGCGGAATTCGGCCTGGCCGCCGTCATCCTGTCCCAGCGGGAATTGCCCCCGGAGGAAGGCGGCGGCGTGGAAATGACCGCCGGCGTCCGGGAAGAGGATCTGCCCCGCCGCCCGGAGGCGGGCGAAGGCCAACCCCAAGCGCCGGAGGCCGCCCCGATCCCCCCCAAACCCCGCGCCGGCCCGGCCGCCGGGCTGGCCGCCTACCGTCAGGCCGGACGGACAGCCGCAGGTTTTGGCGAAGTCTCCCGCCGGGATCTGGAAGCCCTGGGCGAATCTCTGAGCCGGGAAATCGGCGAGCTGAAAGAGCTGATCCTCGACCTGGCCCACCGCCAGAGTTTGTCGGAAAAATGGCGGGAGCGGCCCGATCTGGTCAGCCTCTACCGGCGTCTGCTGGCCACCGGCCTGCCCTCGGAACACGCCCGGGCCCTGGTGGAGCAGGCGGCCGAAAGCGCCCTGGCCTGGGGCGGCGAGGTGGAGGACAACCTGCGGCGAACGGTGCGCTCTAAACTGCGGGTGGCCGACCTGTCGTTTAATCTGCCCAAACGGCTGGCCCTGGTGGGGCCCAGCGGGGCCGGCAAGACCACCACCCTGGTCAATCTGGCCGCCTTCTGCCGCCAGCGGGGCCTGACCGTGGCCGCCATCACCCTCGACACCCTCAGGTTGGGGGCGGCCGAACAACTGACCCAATACGCCCGCATCCTGGGGCTGGGGGTCCGGGTCTGCCAGAATCACCAGGAGCTGGCCGAGGCTCTGGAGCTGTTTGAGAGCAGCGATGTGGTGCTGATCGACACCCCGGGCCGGAGCTTTCAAAAGTCAGAAAGCCGCCAGGAGCTGAATGTCTATTTCAATCAGGCCCAGGCCTCAGCGCTCTTGGTGGCCCCGGCCGGACTCAAGGAGGATGATTTCTCCTCGGCCCTGGCCCGGGCCCGGACTTTCCGGGAAATCGGGCTGGTGGTCACCAAGTTTGACGAAACCGAGACCTGCGGCAGTCTGGCCGGTTTCCTGATTGCCGAGTCGCCCCGGCTGGCCTTTTTTTCCACAGGCCCCAAAGCCTCGGAAGATTTTGGGATAGCCACGGCCGAAAAATTTATCGAGCTGTGGCTGGGCTGAAGAAAAACGGGTCTGACATTGAAAAGGCTCTGGAAGTAGGTTACAATAACTATCTTGAGGTGTGAACCATGAATGAAAAGACCGCCCCCACCCGCAAGCCAGTCCGGGTCATTACCGTGACCAGCGGCAAAGGCGGGGTTGGCAAGTCAAATCTGACCCTGGGCCTGGCTCTGGCCCTGGCCAAAATGGGCAAAAAAGTGCTCATTTGGGATGCCGACCTGGGGCTGGCCAATATTGATGTGCTCTTGGGGTTAAAAACCACGGCGACCATCCACGACCTCCTGAACGGCACCAAAACGCTGCCGGAGATAATCGCCGACGGCCCGGCCGGCATCCGCATCATGCCGGCGGCCAGCGGCATTCTGGAATTGGGGGAGCTTTCGGAGGGCCAGAAACAGCGTCTGCTCTCGGAATTTGACGACTGGAACGATGACCTGGATTTCCTCTTGATCGACACGGCCGCCGGCATCGGCGGCAATGTCATTTATTTCAACCTGGCCGCCCAGGAGCGCATTGTCGTGCTGACCAACGAGCCCACCTCCATCACCGATGCCTACGCCCTGATCAAAGTGCTGTCCACCCGCTACCAGCAAAACAGTTTTCACATCCTGCCCAACCAGGTGACCGGGCCCAAAGAGGCCAAAAATGTCTTTGGCCTCTTGAGCTCAGTGGCGGACAAACACCTCAATCAGGTCTCCCTGTCGCTCCTGGGCTATGTGCCCAAAGACGAATCAGTGACCAGCGCCGTGCGGGCCCAGAAACCCTTTCTCATCACCGCCCCCGACTGCGAGGCCTCTCTGCAGGTGGTCAACGTGGCCAGGTGCCTGGCGGCCAACGCCCCCGACCAGTTGGCCGGAGGCGGGCTGGTCTTTTTTCTCAACCGCCTGGCCAGTTTCGGAGGGACAGTGGACTGATGTCGGCGGCCAACACCTACAGCGAAGGCCAGCGGGCCGCCTGGGCCGGCCTGACCATGGAGGAGAAGAGCCAGTATGTCGAGCAGTATTCGCCGCTCATCAAATATCTGGCCAACCGCCTGGCCGCCCGTCTGCCGGATCACATCAACCGCGATGACCTGATTTCCTCCGGGGTTTTGGGCCTCATTGACGCGGTGGACAAATTTGACCCCGGCCGGGCCATCATGTTCAAGACTTACGCCGAATTTCGCATCAAAGGGGCCATGCTGGACGAGTTGCGCAGCCTCGACTGGGTGCCCCGCTCCATCCGCAAAAAGGCTAACCAGTTGGAGAGGCTCTGGCAAAAGCTGGAGATTGAGCTGGGCCACCCGCCCTCAGATGAAGAGGCGGCCGAATCTCTCCAGATCAGCGTGCCCGAGTATCTGAAAATGCTCGATGAAGTGCACACCATCAGCATCCTCGACCTGGACGCCTTTAAAGCCGTGGACAAGACCGGAGCCCGGGAGAGCCGGGACATCTATGACCTCCTGGCCGATGAAAACAGCCTCGATGGCCTGACCACCCTGACCCAGAGCGAGGTGCGGGATGTTTTGGCCGCAGCCATTGACGAGCTGGCCGAAAAGGAGCGGCTGGTGGTGACCCTCTATTACCATGAGGAGCTGACCATGAAGGAAATAGGCCAGGTTCTGGGCTATACTGAATCACGCATCAGCCAGCTCCACACCAAAAGCCTTTTGCGTCTGAGGGCCAAGTTGCGCCGCTATTTTGAAGAGCGGGGCCAGGCCTGAGATGGCCGGGGGAGCGGTCGCCCATGGCTGATGATCCTAAAAAAGAGGTCAACCTTGATGACTGGGACAGTATGCCTCTGGACCCGGACGCGGACGATTGGGACGATCCCCCCCCCGCCAAGCCGCCGGATAAGCCGGTGGTAGCCCCCGATCCAGAGCCGGCGCCGCCCGCCGCCGCCCCGCCGCCGGACAGCGACACCATTGCGGCCCTGTTGGGAGGCCAGACCGGCCCTCCGGCTGAGGAAGCGGCCACCCCCGACAGCCGGGAACCGTCAGACGATGACTTTGACGATGGCCAGGACGTCAGCCGGCCAGCCAGCTCAGCCCCGACTGTGGCCGCCGCCCCGCCGCCCCGGGACTTGGAAGAAGACCAGCCCCAGGATAATGAAGCCGCAGCCCTGCTGGCCGACCTGGACTTCGGAACCCCGGCCGGCAAGGCCAAGGTGGAATTGGATACCCCGGCCACCATCAAGGTGGAGCTGGATCTGGACGGCATCAACGTGGCAGAGCCGGAACCTGAGCCCGAACCGGAAGAACCGGAAGATCCGGAAGAGGCCGAGGAGCCGGAGGCCGGGCCGGAGTCTCCGGCGCCACCGCCGCCGGCCGGGCCGAAAAAGATTCCCCGGGCCAAACTGCTGCTCCTGGCGGGGGGCGGGGCCCTGATCCTGATTATCCTCTCGTTTGGCCTCTACAAGCTGTTTTTCAGCGCCCCTCCCCCGCCGCCGCCCGCCCCGGCCGCCCTGGTGATTGACCCCGATTTCGCCAGGCGCGAGCCAGCCCCCGGCTCTATTGAGCTCCAGCCTTTCTATCTGAATTTCCCGGATAATTCCGGCGAAACGCTGGTGGAAATGAATGTGAGCATTTATTACCAAGACCTGCCTGACCAGTTGCTCCTGACCACTAACCTGCCCAAAGTGCGGGACATTATCCTCCAGACCACCCTGGCCCAGGGCAGTCAGGTGGTCTCCAGCGGCGATGCCCAGCGGACTTTGCGCCAGACGGCCGCCGACCAGATCAACAGTGCGCTGGGCCGCGACAGCGTTGACTATGTCCAGATTGGCCAGATCCGGCTTTTGCAGTAATAACCGGCGCTAAATGAAAACGCCCCTGTGGAAGTATAATGGTCCCCAAAAACTGGACAGCGTGCTAAGCTCTACTTTTCATGGGAATGGAGGTAGGAAAGCGTATGGGAGATATCAGGAGGCAGCATACTGGGGCTTTTAAAACCCAGG
>JAISJK010000106.1 GCA_031261565.1 Candidatus Adiutrix sp.
AATGATGATCCCGGCTCTCATCGGCATCACTCTGGTCAGCTTTGTGGTCATGCACCTGGCCCCGGGCCGGCCCACCGACCTGGTGACCGACCTCAACCCCCAGGTCACCCTGGAGGCCAAGCAGCGGCTGATTGAGCTTTACGGGCTGGATCGCCCCCTGTCCCAACAGTATCTCGACTGGCTGACCCGCCTGGCCCGGCTGGATTTCGGCCGCTCCTTTTCCCCGGACCGCCGCCCGGTGCTGGAGAAAATCATGGAGCGCCTGCCGGTGACCCTGGCTCTCAATGTGGCCTCCCTCCTGATTATCCTCTTCATCTCCATCCCGGTGGGCATTATCTCGGCCGTGCGGGCCGGCGGGCTTTTTGACCGGGCGGCCACGGTGCTGCTGTTCATCGGCTTTGCCGCGCCTTCCTTCTGGCTGGCCCTGCTGTCCATGCGCCTCTTTGGGGTGGAGCTGGACTGGCTGCCCATCTCCGGCCTGACCTCCCTCGGCCACGCCCGGCTCAGCGCCTGGGGGAAAATAGCCGACCTGGCCCGCCACCTGGTGCTGCCCCTGACCATTTCCACCCTCGGCGGCCTGGCCGGCCTCTCCCGCTATATGCGCTCCAATATGCTGGAGGTCATCCGCCAGGATTACCTGACCACGGCCCGGGCCAAAGGCCTCCCCGAGTGGCTGGTCATCGTCAAGCACGCCCTCAGAAACGCCCTGATCCCGGTCATCACCATTCTGGGCCTGTCGGTGCCGGGGCTCATCGGCGGCTCGGTCATCGTTGAATCAATCTTCGCCATTCCCGGTCTGGGCCAGCTCTTTTACGCGGCGGTCATGAGCCGGGACTACCCCCTGGTCATGGGCGGGCTGGTCATCGGGGCGGTGCTGACCCTCCTGGGCAACCTGCTGGCCGACCTGGGCTACGCCTGGGTGGATCCCAGGGTGCGGGATAACGCCTTTAAGTAGGGCCGGAGAGTCATCATAATGAATTTTAGACCTTTCCTCAGACGCTACGCCCGCAACCGCCTGGCCCTCATGGGCGCCGGGCTGGTGCTGACCCTCTTTCTCGTCTCGGCCGCCGCCGCCTGGCTGGCCCCCCATGACCCGGATCAGCCCGACCTGCCCCACCGCCTGCAGCCCCCCGGCCAGGAGCACCTCCTGGGCACCGATTCCCTCGGCCGCGATGTCCTGTCCCGCCTGATCTGGGGGGGCCAGGTCAGCCTGAAAGTCGGCTTTGTGGCCGTTGGCCTGGCCACGGCCATTGGCCTGATGCTGGGGGCCACGGCCGGCTATTACGGGGGCTGGGTGGACAGTCTGGTCATGCGCTTCTGCGACCTGATGCTCTGCTTCCCCAGCATGTTCCTGATCCTGGCCGTCATCGCCATTCTTGAGCCTTCGCTCTGGAATGTCATGGTGGTCATCGGCCTGACCGGCTGGATGGGAGTGGCCCGCCTGGTGCGGGCCGAATTCATCAGCCTGAAAAACCGCGATTTTACTCTGGCCGCCCGGGCCCTGGGGGCCTCGGATCTGCGCATCATTCTGCGCCACATCCTGCCCAACGCCCTGGCTCCGGTGCTGGTCACGGCCACTTTAGGGGTGGCCGGGGCCATCCTGACCGAAAGCGCCCTATCCTTTCTGGGTCTGGGGGTTCAGCCGCCCACGGCCACCTGGGGGGCCATGCTGGCCGACGGCCAGGGCCACCTGAGCCGGGCCTGGTGGCTCAGCTTCTACCCCGGGCTGGCCATCCTGCTGACTGTGCTCAGCTATAATCTGATGGGCGAGGGACTCCGCGACGCTCTGGATCCACGGGGTTGAACTCTAGAATAATTTTATTGCCAAGCCGGAGGAATCCTAGTATTCTTATAGCCATAATAAACTAAAAGGAGATGTTATGCGTAAAATTCTGTTGGGGCTGGTTCTGGCCAGCCTGATGTGCGGCTCGGCTCCGGCCTGGGCCAAAAAAGACACGGCCAAGGGCGCTCCGCGCGGTCACCACCAGGAGGCGGTCGTGGCCGAGACCAGCACTGACCCGGCCTACCTGGAGGCCGTCAAAAAACTGAAGGCGGAATTCACTCAGGCCCGGAAAAGCCTGAAGGAAAAGAACGCCGCCCTGGCCACGGCCCTGGGCAAAGCAGCCGGAGAGTTTAAAGAGGAAGAGGTCACCGCCGGCCACGCCGCCCTGGGCCAGGCCCAGCAGGAACTGGCCAAGCTGGAGTTGCAGGCCCTCCTGCTCTATAAAAAATACCATCCCGACTGGAAGCCGAAAGACGGTGGCCAGCGCGTCCTGGCCCCCCTCGGCGGCCAGCGCCCTAAACCAGAGGGCGGCCACGGTAAAAAGCACGGTGACCACGGGCCCGCCCCGGAGACGGCTGAGGACTGATCAGGCCCCAATCAAAGCCGCCCCGCCCGCCGGGAGCCGGGGCGGCTTGAATCAATTGGGGAAACATGGTAATATCAGGCTGTTTTAATTGGCCCGCAGAAGATCAGGAGAGCGCAAATGGCCCAGACAAACGCCCCTTGGCAAGGCAAATCAGTCCTGGTGGTGGATGATTATCTGGCCGTGCGCAAAACCGTCAAGGAGCTGGTCAACAGTTTAGGCATGATCCCCACTGAGGCGGAAAATGGCCTGAAAGCTCAGGAAATTCTGAAAAACAAGCCCATTGATCTGGTCATCACCGATCTGGTGATGCCGGAAATGGACGGGTTTGAACTGACTGAGGCCATCAAGAATGATCCGGCCCTGCGCCGCATTCCGGTGGTCATCATCTCCACTCACGCCGACGCCAAATATATTTTCCGGGCCCTGCGGCTGGGGGCGGATGACTACCTGACCAAGCCTCCCACCGCCGAAATGGTCAACACCGTGCTGACGAGGATTTTCGACCATGACTGGTAATCAAGCCCTAGACATAGGCCGAGAAGCGCCCCCCCCGGCCGAGGCCAAAGACCCCGGAGCCCCGCCCGAGCTGGATCGCATGGCGGT
>JAISJK010000126.1 GCA_031261565.1 Candidatus Adiutrix sp.
CAACGGTCAAATGTTTGCCCAAACTAAAGTCGGTAATTTCTTCGGCCCCGGGCAGACGCACCCTGGCCAGTAAATGGCTCAGGGCTCCGGGCCAGTCGAAAAAATCCGGCCCGGCATACTCGCCGGAACCAGGGGCCGCAACTGGGCGGCTCAACCGCAGAGGGGCTGCTATTTCCAAATCCCATCCAGTTTCGGCTATTTTTTGCAAAGCGGCCATTTCCGGCCATAGGTCATTTTCATCCAGAGGGGCGGGGGTTACTTCACCAGTCAGGAAAGAGGCCAGCGTTTCCGATGGTGACAGGGGCAGGGCCAAGCCGGGACAGGTTAAGCCCGTCAGGGCCAGACTACCCCCGGCGGTGAATTCGCCCTCGCCTATTCCCCCGGCCTGCAGGGCCATCAATAAAGGCCTGACCGCTTCCATATTTTCAGGCCCCAGCAAGAGGCGTAGGCGAGTGATTTCTCCGGCCTGCCAGGGGCGCGATCCCCAACGCTGAGGCGTCAGCGCCAGATAAGATTCCTCAGCCGATGTCTCCGCCGCCTTGGCGGCCAAGCGCATAAGAGCGTTCCAACGCGCCCCCGGCCAGGGTGGCAATGATTTTATAGCCCGAAGCACTCGAAACTCAAGATCAAGAAAAATAGCGAAACCAGCCTCCCTAACCGCAAATGACATCTTTAACAAGATGAACATAAAATAACTATCAGTAATTTAGAAGGAAATCCAACTTCGGTCAACCGAAGTATAGTCGATGCTCGGTAGATTAGTTATTCGATAGCATTCGGTTAGACCTACCCAGGTTTAAGTTTCTACACCGTCAGCAGTATTTCCGTCATTTATGGCCGGGGTAGCCCCGGCACCAGATAGGTCAGCTATTAAAGAATGGGCTTCTTTTAGCAATGAGTGCAAGGTTTGTAACAAAGCCTCTTTTTCATTAGAGGCAATGTCCTTCAAGGCCACTTCCCGCTTGATATCTTTGAGCCATTCAGTACCATTGTTAATTATATCAGTCATAATTTTCGCTTGTGACTTCTCTGGGCGGTGGAAGAGTGGATAGGGTCGAGTTTTGTCAAAGACATAATTTCACTAATTGTAGAGGGTTTAAGTTGCAAAAAATCCGATAAATATTGGTCGTGCTTGAAGCCTTTTAATTCTTTTAGGCGCTTTACCGCAAAGGCGTAGTCAATTGTGTAAAAATGTCCAGGAATAGCTTCCTTGATATTGGCCAGGCCCAGGCGGGGAGGCACTGATGAAGATATATCGGTTGGGGCAGGAGCCGTGGCCTGTGTTTCAGGGGCCAAGTCTCTATCCGCCTTTTCTTTACCAGTTAATTCAGTTGACTCAGCCATATACCCTCTTGTAAATATTTTATTTTTAATGATGTCTAAAAAATAGGTATCATTCAAACTTTGGTTGACCGAAGTTGTTTGCCGCAGTTTAGGACGACATTATTATTTCTTTAGATTTTACCACTTCGGTTTATACTATGCAACTACAGTTTAGACCAGTTCTGCGGTTTGGGTGCTCAATTCCACCGGCATATGCAAAATCCCCGGACAAGCCTGCAAGGCGCGGAAGGGGATTTTCCGGCCATCGACCACCGGAGATGGCCTCTTATGGCCCTCCGCAGGAGCAAGCTGGAATTTGGCATTCACGACAGTGTATGACAAATTCCCTGCTTGTCCGGTTTTGTCTTCAAAACCAAAATTAGCCATTAATTACCTTTTTCCCGATCTGGTCCTACACTCTGGAATCTAAGGTTGAATGGCCTGGGTGATTATGTCGGTGCCATTAGCGATCCCTGAAGAGGCAGGCTAGACTGCGCGAGGCGGTGGAAATAGACAGGCGCAGCGGGGAGTGATTATGCCCGATCGTCGCCATCTAAGAAGATGAGGCCGAAATAAGAATGAAAGCCCCCGGAGCCCTTCGAGGGGGTGTGTCAATCAATTAGTATTGCGCTCATGGAAACGCCGCAACTAACATCAAAGTGGATAACCATAGAATAAATTTTAGTTGACTTTTCCGTATCAAAGATTCGGTTGACCGAAGTCAGACTGATTTCATCTAAATGAGACTGGCGGAAAAATTATAGATGCACTCTCCGCGTGAACGATGAGGCCTCGCTAAAAAAAAACCGGCCCTGCTTTCAGGAGACTGGTGTGTTAATCAAGAACTATGGTGATTATCTAGATGCCGTAACTTGCGCTAAAGTTGATGATCGCACTTTGTGATCCTACTTTGACTTAGTCGGCCATTCTTAAATTTTGGTGAAGTCTCTTAAAAACCAATTGATCATGGGTCTGCTAATCTGTGCAATTTAGCCGTAAAAGCACATCTACCTAGACGCACTTCCTAATTTTTAGGGCACGGTTCTTACTTCGGTTGGCCGAAGTTTGAAGTGGTTGACATTGAAATAAGTATTGGCTACTCTATTAGAGATGGTAATGAGATACTTCCCTATCCAAATGAGTTGCATATTATGAATTTGTACTTGACCGGCCGACGAATAATCGAGGGCTATGAATTACAACCATTTCAACTTTTAAACCTTGTAAACTCCGGCCTTCGGCCACATGACCCCGCCACCGGCGAACCTATCCCCTGTCTGACTGAGGCGGGATACTGGCTCTACACATGTGAGCGCCGGTTGTGGAAGTCTGCTGGGCTTACCTTACTCATCCACGATTCGTCAGTAGTTACTTCGAAAATTACCCCCGAAATGATGGAGTGGTTGCCGGTCGTTTTTTATCGGGCTTTACTGACCATAGCCCGCACTAAATCCCCGGACAGCAGTCTTCACGAAACTTCGCTTGAGGGGCGACCCGCCAAAAAACTGCTTTCAAAAATCGAAACGTGGCTGCTGTCACTAGTGCCTACCACCATCCAGACCAGAGATAAGTTTATGGTGACCAAGGCCCTGTTGCAAGCCGCCAGCCCCAGGGCCAGCATTTTCGATTTCCTGAGAAGCTTGATGGCTTTAGACAAAATTCCGGAACCCTCCGAGGTTTATGATCTGTCATTTTGCGGCGAGCTACTCTCGGCTCTGGTTATTGAGCAAAACCGCGAGGCACTAAACCATCCGCTGGTTGGCAATATCCTGAGCGATGGCTTTGAGAGTGAGCGACTGGCCGATTTTTGTGAAACCTATCACGAGAAGGCCCCCCATTTTGTCGCCTTTAAAGCAATCGAGTTATCCGAGGAACAGATATGGGTGAGGCACAGTCAGCGGACAATCCCGGATATACTACGCCGCTGGCCTAAGTCGCCAAATAGTCAGCGCATAATCGTCTTAGACCAGATTTCCCGGATGATCCGGTCAAATTTTTCCGACACCCCGCTCCCTCTCCGCCCGGAGGAATACTATATCGCCGCAGTTCCTAACCGGGATTACTTTCTGCGTTTGGTTGAAGCCACCTATCCGAAGGATAAATTTCTAAAAATAAATCCCATAATTAAGGCGAATGATGCTGCCAAGCCCATCAATATAAATGTATTTAATTTGGATCTTTCCCAGACTACTACCAACCATAACAATGTGGAAATAAAAAATCATCACACCGTCCAGAGCAATTTTGCCTCCCCAAATAGATCTCAACCCGCTTTCCAGGAAGAGGCCAAGCCATCATCTGAATCTGCATCTGACCCAAACATCAAAGAAAAAGAGCTCTCCCCGGAACCGCCGCCCAAAAACCAGGAGGCGGAAAAATACCGTGAGTTGGCCGCCCGAGCCCCAAACGTGAAGATAGCCAAAGCCGGTGAGGCCATGGCCTTAAAGGTTGAGGGCTGGCCAGCATGGAAAATCCACCGGGAACTCAGGCTGAAAATAACAGATCGAATGGCTGAACTACAGAGAATAATAAATGATCTCCAAAAGGACAGCCGGGCCGCGAACAAAGCCGAAAAAGACCTCAAAGAACGTCAAACGCAAATATATATTGCCGGGGTAAGCTACTAACAGTCGTCATAAGGCGTGTTAGGAGGCTTAATGTGATGCTAACTATTGAAGAAATCATTGAAAAACTTTGTCTGGAACTCCCCCCTGTTTTTACTCGTAAAACCGCAGAAGCCAAATTGGGACGCATTATCAGCGCCAGGACGCTTGCAAATTTGGACTCTCTCAAGAAAGGCCCTCCCCATAAATACCTAAGTAATACAGTTGTTTATGAGAGGGAGACTTTTTTGCAATGGCTCAGGGATCGCTTGTCCGACACCGAGGGCAAGCCGCTTTAACAGCGGGTCAACTGGGCCGGATAGGCCGGAGCGCACGGTGGCCGATAGACCGACCGGGTGGGAATCTGAAGCCGAAGGGAAACCTGAGTTGCGGTGAAGCGCCCCCAAATATTTTCCATTTCTGTTCCTAAAATGACGCTCAGTGAAGCCCTGGTAAGTAATCGGCTCAGGGTGTACAGGGGGAGTACAAATTGCAAATCCCAAAATTTAGGGGTTAGATGCTTCCATCTAACCCCTTCATTTTACTGGTGGAGCTGAGGGGGATCGAACCCCTGACCTCATGACTGCCAGTCATGCGCTCTCCCAAACTGAGCTACAGCCCCCAATTTTTTTAAAAGCTTTGTAATATTATACAACAGAGACTCTGGTGTCAAGCATTTTTTCAATCCCGCACCAGGGCGGCCACCCGGTCGCCGGCGGTGATCACCTTGTCCTGGCCGCCCAGCTCTAGGGGTTTGGCTGGGCCGGCCAGGTAGTCATAGACCGCCTGGTTGACGGCCCTGGCCGCCTCCGCCTCGCCCAGGTGATCCAGCATCAGCGCAGCCGACAGGATGGCCGCCAGCGGGTTGGCCTGCCCCGTCCCGGCAATGGTCGGGGCTGAGCCGTGCACCGGCTCAAACATCGACAGCCCATCGCCGATGTTGCCGGAAGCGGCCAGCCCCAGGCCGCCGGCCAGGGCCGACATCAGGTCGCTGACAATATCCCCGAAGAGGTTGGGGCACAGGATTACCCCGAAATCAAGCGGCTGGCGGGGCAGAAGGTAGCACAGGGCGTCCACATTGACATAGCCAAACTCCAGGTCAGGGAATTCCGCCTGGGCCGTGGCCCTGGTGATTTCATCCCAAAAGCCGTAAAGGTGGGGCACAGCATTGGATTTGGTGGCCACCTGGAGCTTGTTTTCACCCCGGGCCCGGGCCAGCTCGCCGGCCCGGCGGGTGATGCGGGCCACCCCGGGGCGGCTCATCAGGCCCAGGGAAAAGGCCCCTTCCTGATCGGGCAGAAACCGGAGGCTCAAATGGCCGGCCAGCTCATAAAGACCGCGCTTGGCGGCTATTTCCTGATCAATGACGCCCCGGCCCCGGCCGCCCAGGCCCATGTAGATATCTTCGGTGTTTTCCCGCACCACCACCACATTCAGGCGCTGCCTCTCCGGCAAGGGCGTTGGGGTGGGCACATTGGGGAAACTCTGGGCCGGCCGCAGGTTGAGGTATTGGTCAAAGTGAAAGCGCAGGGCCAGCAAAAGCCCATGCTCCAGTGGGCCGGGCTTGACCCGGGGATCGCCCACCGCCCCCAGGAGCATGGCCTGACACTCGGCCAAATCGTCCAGGGCCGAGTTGGGCAAAACCACATTATGCTCCAGATAATAGCCGGCCCCAAAGGGGAACTCGCGCCACTCCAGCTCAAAGCCGAATTTACCAGCAGCGGCCTCGGCCACTTTCCGGGCCTCGGCCACCACTTCCGGCCCGATGCCGTCGCCGGGCAGAGAGGCGATTAAATACTTGGTCATAACTAGTTCCTCATTCTTTATTTTGGTTTAATTAAGGCCCGCCAGGCGATGTCCGCCGCTCTGGCCAGGCCGCTTTTGAATTGGGGGAGGTGGAAGCCGGGGTAGTGCTCCCGCCCGGCCAGCACATCGGAGATAACGACCAGGGCCGCCAACTGGGCTTGGCGGAAAGCGGCGGCGGCCCACAGAGCGGTGGTTTCCATATCCACGGTTCTGGCCCCCCGGGCCCGCTGGCTCTCCACCAGCCCGGCCGTCTCCCGGTAAATGCCGTCAGTGGACCAAATGGCCCCCCGGGAGATTTCCCCGGGGCGACCGGCCGCCAGGATTTTTTCAGCCAGAGGTCTGGCCGGCGACAGAGGGGCCGGGTAATGGGCCGAGGTTCCTTCGGTGGAGAGGCCGGTGGCCGGGCAGACCAGTTGGCCGACCGCCAGATCACTGTGTAGACTGCCGGCCAGGCCGACAAAGATGATCTCCCTGGCCCCGCGCCGGATTAGGCTTTCCAGGGCCATGACCGCCATGGGTGCCCCCAGCACCGGCCCGGCCCAGAAAGCGTCCGTTCCGGCCAGGAGGCGGGTAAAACCCGTCAGCAATGGCTGCTGGCGCAGGCCCGGGAGGGCGGCCCTAGCCAAAATTTTAAGGTCAAAGCCAGCGGCGGCCAGAATGCCCCGGGGCGGCAGAGGCGGGTAGTTTTTAGCCGGGGTAAAGGCTATTTCCTGATCCGGGGCGGCGGTCATCGGCCTGTTCCTCACCTTTTAATCAGCATGGCGTCGCCATAGCTATAGAAATGAAACCCGGCCGCCACCGCCAGATCGTAAGCGGCCATAATCCGCTCGCGCCCGGCCAGGGCGGCCACCAGCATCAACAGGCTGGAGCCCGGCAGATGAAAATTGGTCAGCAACGCCTCCACCACACTGAAATTATAGCCCGGCCGGATGAAAAGATCGCCCCAGCCTTCCTGGGGGGTCAGACGCCCGTCCCGGGCTGCCCATTCGAGGGAGCGAACTGTGGTGGTGCCCACAGCCAGCACGGGCCGGCCTTCCTTTTTGGCCCTCTCCACAGCCGCCACCGTGGCCTCGGGCACGGTGATATGCTCGCGGTGCAGCTGGCCGGCGGCCAGTTGCTCCCTGGTCAGGGGGGCAAAAGTGCCGGCCGATACCTTGAGCGTCACCTCAGCCGTGGGTAGGCCCAGCTCCGCCAGCCTGGCCAGGATCTCCCGGGTGAAATGCAGCCCGGCGGTGGGGGCGGCCACCGCCCCGGGGGTGCGGCCATAGACCGTCTGGTAGCGCTCCCGATCATCCGGCCGATCCGGCCGCCTGATGTAAAAGGGCAGGGGCACATGGCCAATGGCCTCTAAAATTTTCTCCGGGTCGTCCGGGAAGTGAAAGCGGATCTGGCGGCGCCCATCCGGGTGGCTGCCCAGCACCTCGGCCGGGAGATGGCGGCTCGAATCGGGGCGCCCAAAGACCAGCACCCCGCCGGGTTTAAGCCGGCGGCCGGGGTGAACCAGGCACCAGAGGTCATAATCGCCCGGCCCGGAACCGGGCAACGGCGGCTCCAGAATAAAAGCCTCCACCTGACCGCCGGAGGGGAATTTTCGGCCCAGCAGCCGAGCCTGGCTGACCCGCACCTGGTTGAAGACCAGGAGCGTGCCCGACTCCAGAAGGTCGGGCAACTCCGGGAAGCGGTGGAGAGCGGGCCGGGCCGGCCCATTCAGCACCATCAGCCGGGAGTGGCCCCGATCCGGAGGCGGTTCCTGGGCCACCAGGTCGGGCGGCAGGTCAAACCTATATTCACTCAGTTCAATTTTAGGCATAGACTGTTAAAACCATTTAACCATCAACATTTGATTCCCATTCTTATGGATGATGTCCCGGCCATACCCAATTTTTATTAAGAGAGTAAACGAGATTACTCGTGTTTCCTTCAGAGGCGAGAACCTCCTTTTGGCAGAGGGTTTTTAAATACCGCCACACAGTCGCAGGTGATTTTCCGGTGACTTTTTCTGCCTCTCCGGGGGTAATGCTGCCTTCAGGTGGATATGTTTTATGATGGGTGCAACTTTAGCCATCTCAGCTTCGTTCAAAACTTCGCTCATTTAAGTGATCCCCATTGTCAAGACCAAAAAGTGCAATTCTTAAGCTCTAAAAAATTATAAATTGAGCCCCGCGCAGTGGCCGGGACTGAAAAAAGATTTCTGAGCCCTCCCTTGTAGACGATATTGCTCCAAAGCGGTTTTATACCCTAGAGTTTGATGTGGCCGTTCTTCGTTGTAGAATTTGAAGTATAGGCCCAACCCATCCTTGATGGCCTCGCTAAAAGTCACTGGATCGAAAAGCCGGCTTAATGTTCAAAGGTTGTGTCAAGGCCTCTATAGCCACCGGAAGGCCCTCTTTAGGCCAATCTGGCGACCATTACGGCTGCGGCCCGCAATATATTGACGCCGAGAGCGCGTAGAACCACCCGGTAAC
>JAISJK010000041.1 GCA_031261565.1 Candidatus Adiutrix sp.
TACCTGGGTTTTAAAAGCCCCAGTATGCTGCCTCCTGATATCTCCCATACGCTTTCCTACCTCCATTCCCATGAAAAGTAGAGCTTAGCACGCTGTCCAGTTTTTGGGGACCATTATATTTATTGGTCGGGAGTATGGGTGGAGGCGGGATTACTTTTTTTTCCGTGCCCGATGGAAAACTTCTTGGCGCATTAACCGCCTTTTGTCCAACCCCTCGGCACCTGGTCATCGACACTCAGGGTCAATATCTTTACGCCAGCAATAACCGAGAGGGGGTAGTCTCCCGCGTTCCCATGGCCGGGATCATGGAAGATCTGGACAGGGCGAACGGCAAAACTCTTAAAAATATAAAAGGCGATACTCTCCGGGTTGGCTCAGGGGCCAGGACGATAGCCCTCTCGCCCGACGGGAACAACCTCTATGTGGCCGTAAATAATGCTGCACAACTGGTTCAGGTCGATCTGAAGGAATGGCGCGTTGTCCGCAGTGTGTCAGTTTCACCATATCCCGTAGGGTTGGATGTCAGTCCAGACGGTATGTATGTCGCAGTCACATCCCAAGGCAAGGGAGATGGCCACGGCGGCAATTCGGTAGAGATTTTTCGAACCACACCATAATGACCATCCGCGAGAGCATATCAGATCAGGTCTTCTGTCTCTGCCGCCGCCTTTTCAGCCCCGATTTCCTCCGCAGGCCCAGGTAAATTTTTAATGGCTCCCTTACCTTGTGAGGGCGGCGGCGATTGCGTATGTTTCGACTTGTGGCCTGTATGGGTTGATGACGCCACTGTTTTCATGGTTTTCATATGTTTTTTGGAAGAATTAAAGGAAGTCGGCATAAAACACCTCTGCCTCTATCCATATCATTCTATATCTATTCAGTCAATAGAAAATCCAGCAGATTCACATTGCGGATGCCCTCAAAATCAGTCACCGGGGTGCGATCCATCGAAAGCGCAATTTTTTCGTAGTTGTCGTCTATGACCCGCAGAGGCGCCAGTTCGCGAGCCCGGGTGTGGTCATCAAGCATAGAGGCGGTAACCTGGCAATACAGCACTTTATCCGGCCTGGTCGCCACAAAATCAACTTCCAGGGCGCCGACTTTGCCGATGGAGACCTCAAAACCGCGCCTCAGCAACTCAAAATACGCCACATTTTCCAACATAAACCCATAGTCGCGCCCCCTAAAACCCATTAGCTCATTTCGGAGACCCAGATCAACGAGATAGTATTTCCCCTGTGTTTTGAGGCTCATCTTGCCTTTGACATCATAGCGTCTGGCTTTGTAGAGGATAAAGGCGTTTCCCACCATACCCGAAATTTGATAAATTATGAATAGTTTTTCGATTCTACTCGAAAAATTTTAAGGCGCTCAAAAGATCCAGAAGCTTCATCCGAAAATATCCCCGTCTTGATTAAAACCCCTGTTTCGGCTATAATCAGCGCCAAAGCCCACTAGATGTTGTGGCTGGGCTTCCACTGCGCTTGCTTTTGAGGTGATTTATGCGAATTAACAAAACAGCTGCCTGGATATTCTGTCTGTTGCCGGTCTCCATCCTGTTGCTGAACGGTTGCACATCGTCCACCACCAGCCGCTCCTCATCGCTCCAGCGGGAAGTGGATGAGTTGCGGGCCGAGGTCTCGGAGATGCGCAACAGCAGCGATCCCACCAATGAGATCTACCAGTTGCGGGCCGAGGTTCAGCGGCTGTCGGACAACATGGCCGCCGCCGGCCAGAGCGGCCCCCAGGAACAGCAGCAACTGGCCGAGCTCAACGCCCGCCTGGTGCGGCTGGAAAAACAGTCGGGCCTGCCCTCCGACAGCCGGGCCATTCCGATCGCTCCGACCCCTGAGGCGGCGGCCGCCACCTCGGTCAACTCTGTTCCGCCGCTGCCGCCCACGGCCAACGCCTATGAAGACGGCAAAGCGCTCTATGACCAGGGCCAATTTCGGGAGGCCATCAGCCGGTTTAAATCCTATCTGGCCGCTGAACCCAAGGGCGCCAACGCCGCCGCCGCCCAGTTTTACACCGGCGAGGCCCTCTACTCCCAAAAAAAATACGAGGAAGCCATCCTAGCCTATAAACAAGTGGTGGAGGGCTTTCCCAAAAGCAGCCAGGTGCCCACTTCCATCTTAAAGCAGGGGTTTTCCTTTCAAACTCTCGGCCAAAAAGACATCGCCAAGTTGCTCTATCAAAAAGTCACCAAAGAGTATCCCAAGAGCTACGCCGCCGGCGTGGCCAAAGAGCGGCTTAAAAGTCTTTGATCGCGGCTGACCGATGCGCCGCCGCGACTTTATAAAATGGGCCGCAACCACGGTTGCGGCCCTCAGCGTCTGGGCCGCGCCCGGGTCTCTCCAGCTCCGGCGGCCTAAGCGGCGCCTGGTCACCGCCTGCGACCCGGCCGGAGAGCGCCGGCTGACCATGATGGCCACCGGGGACATTATGATGCACCTGCCGGTGAGCCAGTCAGCCCTCCAGCCAGACGGTCACTACGACTTCCGCCCTCATCTCCAATATGTCCGCCCCCTGTTCCGCAACGCCGACCTGGTTATGGGCAACCTTGAGACGCCCCTGGCCGGCGGCCCCCTGCACGGCTACCCCGCCTTTAACGGCCCGGACGAGCTGATCGACAGCCTGAAGTGGGCTGGTTTTTCCGCCCTGACCTTGGCCAATAACCATTCTCTGGATCAGGGCTGGAAGGGAATTTTCCGCACGGCCGAGGTGGTCAGGCAGGGCGGCCTGATCTATGTGGGGGCTTACCTGAGCGCCGAAGACCGGGCTCGGGCCCGACTTTTTTCAGCCCATGGGGTCACTGTGGGGCTGACCGGCTACACCTATGGCGTCAACGGGGGCTGGCAATACCCCAAGGGCGAATCCTGGCGGCTGAATTTTGTGGATGAGACGGCCATGGCCGCTGAGGTGCAGGGTCTGGGGGAAGCCGGGGCTGATTTTATCGTGGTCAATATTCATTTTGGCGATGAATACCACCGGGAGCCCAACCGGAAACAACTGGCCCTGGCGGAGGCCCTGTTTGAGGCCGGGGCCGATCTGATTATCGGGCACCACCCCCATGTGGTGCAGCCAGGTAGGGTGCAACTAGGTAGGGTGCATAATGGCGGCCCGGAAAGCGGGCGGGCGGCCGTCTTCAGTCTCGGCAATTTCCTCAGCAACCAGCGGGATCGCTATACTGATCAGGGCCTGATGGTCACGGCGGTTTTGAGCCTGGACAGCCAGGGCCGAAAACACCTCGGCCCTCTGGTTTTACACCAGACCCGCTGTATCCGCCGGGTAGTGGAGGGGAAAACCACCTACCGGGTGCTGCCGGTTTATGAAGCCTCCCAAAATCCGGCCGCTTTCGGCCTGACCGCCGCCGAGGCCGCCTTTCTGGCCCGGGATCATCAGGATATGTCCCGACATTTGGTTGATTACCAGCCGGATTAGCGAAAAATATCCCAGCCGGCTTTGGCGGCGAAAATCAGCCCGACCACATTGACCGTGGTCGTCAGCTCCCGGCCGCGCCCGGCCACCACCTTCATCATAATATAAATCAGCCAGCCCACAGCCAGACTGTCGGAAATTTTCCAGGTCAGGCCGATGAAGACCAGCACCACTATAGCCGGGAAAGACTCGGTGGCGTCATTAAAATCAAGGCGGGAGACGGGCTGGAGCATATACCAGCTGACCACCAGCAGGGCCGGGGTCACGGCGGCAAAGGGAATGGCCAGAAAAATGGGCGAGCAGAACAGGGCCACGCCGAAACACAGGGCGCAGACCAGGGCGGTCAGGCCGGTGCGCCCGCCGGCGGCCACTCCGGTGCCGCTTTCCCCATAGGCCGTATTGGGGGAGATACCCAGGGCGCTGCTGATGAGCATGGCCAGGGAATCGGCCACAAAAGCCCGGCCCAGTTTGGGGCGGTAGGTCTCAGCCTCGGCCTCGCCCATGATGCTGAAAAGACCTAAAAAACCGCCCAGGCTGTCAAAGATGGCGATAAACAGGAAAACCAGCACCACGGCAAAAAAATCAAAGGTTCCGATTAGTTGAAAATCGAAATTAAAGGCCAGGGGCCCCAGGCCGGGCGGCAGACTCACCAGGTCGCCCCCGGCCGGGGCCTGGGTGACCTCCAGGGGGAGACCGAGGAGGGTGGAGGCCACGATGCCGGCCAGAACAGCGTAACGAAATTTGAGGGCCAGTAACGAAGCGGTGATGACCAGGCCGATGAGCACCAGCCGCACCGAAGGCTGGCTGAAATCGCCCAGGCCGGGCCAGCCGGTTTTAAAAGTGACCAGGCCGCTGTTAATAAGCCCGATCCCGGCGATTAAGAGACCCACTCCGCCGCAGACGGAGTATTGCAGAGCCGGGGGGATATCGCGGAGAATTTTTTCCCGGAGGGGAGTCAGCGAGAGTATAAAGAAGAGCACGGCGGCCAGGAGCACGGCGCTGACGGCCTGAGGCCAGGTGTAGCCCAGACCGAGGATGACGGAAAAGGCGAAAATGGCGTTGATGCCCATGCCCGGGGCCACGGCAAAGGGCAGGTTGGCCACCAGGGCCATGGTCAGCGAGCCGAGAATGGCCGCCAGGGCCGTGGCCGTGAAAAGAGCCTTTTGGGGTCCGCCGGCCTGGGCCAGGATGGCCGGGTTGGCGGCCAGCACATAGGCCATGGCGCAAAAGGTGGTCAGACCAGCGGTGATTTCAATGAGAGGCGTGGTGTGGTGTTCCTGGAGTTTAAACATGCTCTTCCTCAATAAGACATCAGCGACCAGTACCAGTCCAGGAGGCCCGGCCCCCAGAAAAGGTAGAGCAGGGCGGCCAGGGCCAGGAAGGGGCCGAAGGGCAGGGGTTTCTGGGCCCAGCCCTCCGGGGGGGCCTGACCTCGGGAGCGAAGCATCATCAGGCCCACGCAAAAAAGGCCGATGAGGGTGGAGCAGAGGATGACCGGCAAGATGGCCGTCCAGCCCAGGAAGGAGCCAATCAGGCCCAAAAGAGGCGGGTCGCCGTCGCCCATGCCCTCGTGCCCCCGGGCCAGTTTATAACCAATGGAGACCAGCTTGAGGGAGGCCCAGCCAAAGCCGAGCCCCAGGAGCGAACCGGCCAGAGAGGTCAGAGAACCCCCTATTGATGGCTCCAGGGCGGCCCATAAGCGGATCCCGGTCAGGGACACGGAGGGGTCGGCCACGGCGCAGAGAATCCCGGCGGCCACGGCCGGATAGGTCAGGACATCGGGAATGACCATCAGCTCCAGGTCAATGAGGGCAATGGCCAGGAGACAGATGACAAAATAATAATAGAGGATGAAGGCGACCGAGGGGCCGAAGCGCCAGAAGAGATAGAGGGCCAGGAGACCGCCGGCCAGCTCCACCAGGGGGTAGCGCACAGCGATGGGCTGGCCGCAGTCGCGGCAGCGCCCTTTCAGGACGAGCCAGCTCAAGACCGGGATATTGTCAAACCAACGGATGGTCGCCCCGCAGACCGGGCAAAAGGATCGGCTGGGCCGGGCCAGTCTCAGGCCCTCCCGGGGCAGACGGTAGATGACCACGTTGAGAAAGCTGCCTACCGACAGCCCGAACATGGCGATCAGGACATAGTAGGCATAGATCCCCGCAGTCACGGAGGTCATGGGAAGATTTTTTCCAGTTTTTCCTGGAGGGTGTCGGCGGTGAAAGGTTTGACGACGTAATTGGAGACCTTGGCCTTGACCGCTTCGATGATGTTTTCCTGCTGGGCCTCGGCGGTGACCATCAGAAAGGGAATGTCCTTGAGGTGGTCAGAGGAGCGGACATGGCGCAGGAGCTCAATGCCGGTCATGTTGGGCATGTTCCAGTCGCTGATGATGATGTCAAATTTTTCAATTTCGAGGAGAGCCGCCGCCTTTTCGCCGTCCTCGGCCTCCGAGATGTTAGTGAAGCCCAACTGGCGCAGAATGTTTTTGACAATGCGCCGCATGGTGGAAAAATCATCCACCACCAGCACTTTCATGCTTTTGTCGTAACCCATGGCTCTATCGTCTCCCGATTTTATGAAAGTATCTTCAATTAATAGCCGATTTTACCAGATATTGATTTTTATATCAAGACCGGCGGCCGTTATTTATAAGGCTGGATAAGCTGGTAGTCAGCGGCGTATTCCGGCGCTTTATACAGGTCAAACCCGCCCCCGGCCACCCGGGCGATGAGCTTGGCGCAGTCGGGGCCGTTGGCCTGAGCCTCTTTGATGCTCCTGTCCAGCGCGGCTTTAATCTCCGGGGTCAGGCCCCCGAATTTTTTGATGACCGACATCAGGGTGACCAGGGTATTGCCGTTGCGGCTGACGAAATCTCTCAGAGCCGGATCCGCGCCCGGGTTATTTTGCGCCCGGCAGAGCAGCAATTGCTCCCGGGCGACATTAAAGGCTTTAAAGAGGCGCAGGGCGGCCTTTTGGGCGGTCAACTCCGGACTGTCGCCCGGCCCGGCCTCCAGGGTGAAAACCGGAGGGGCGGCCGGTTCGGCCGGGGTTTGGGCCAGACTTACGGCCGAGGTGAGCAGTATGGCCCCCACCAGAACGGCGATAATTCTTTTCATGTCGCTCTCCACTTCCGACGCCGGCTGGCGGCCGGGCGGGCGCTTAGGTTGAAAGCGCCCCGCCCGGCGGTCGGCTCACTGCTTAAACTGCATCTCAAACTGGGCCAGGTTGGAGGCGTGGCCCAGATGGGGGGAAAGCTCCTTGAGCTCCCGGTCAAAGTCATCCAGGCTGGTGAAAGACCGGTAGACGCTGGCGAAGCGGACATAGGCCACCGGGTCGACCTCTTTCAGAAATTCAATGACCCGTTCCCCAACTTCCCGGGTCGGAATTTCCTTGAGGGCGCCTTCCTGAAACTGCCGCTCCAGCTTTTCAATAAAAGAATCCACCACTTCCACAGATACGGGGCGCTTTTCAGTGGCTTTCAGAATGCCGCTCCTGATCTTGTCGCGGTTGAAGGCCTCCCGGCGGCCGTCTTTCTTGATCAGCAGGGGAATTTGTTCCTCCACCTTTTCATAGGTGGTGAACCGCCGCTCGCATTTAAAGCATTCGCGGCGGCGGCGAATGGACAGGGCGTCTTTGCCCAGCCGGGAATCAATGACCTTGTTGTTCAGATCTCCGCAAAAGGGACATTTCATGATTTAGCCAGCCTCCTTCTAAGGTTTAGCTCCGCTCCAGGGGAATTAGGTGAATTTAATTTAGACTAAATGATAGTCTAATAGAAACATCTGAATATCAGTTATAATAAATTATATGATAATTTGCAACAATTATTTTTAATTTTTATTCACCCCCAGATCTGCCATATTTAGATGGATAATTGACCGGGAATGTGGTATATAGAGCAAGAATGAATTTCACCTGAAGTTTCAGGAGACCATATATTTTTAACAGCTGATCAGCGCGGGAGGTAACTCATGAAAAAAGTTCAAGTAAAAATCGGCCTGTTGGCGGCCCTGGCCCTGGTGGTTTTGAGTCTGCCGGTGATGGCCGAAGCTCAACAGGGGCAGTTCCCCATTGCCGTGGTTGATGTCAATCGGGTTTTCCGGGATTCCAAGGCTGGCCAGAAGATTGACAAGGGCCTTAAAGATAAAGGCGTCCAGATGGAGAAGGACATGAAGGCCAAAGACGGCAACCTCAAGAAAATGTATGAGGATCTGATCAAAGAGGCCCAGTCCGGCAAGTCCACCAAAGAGGTTCTGGAGAAAAAAGAGAGCGATCTCAAGGCTAAAATTGACGCTTTCCAGAAAGAGCGCTCCGATGCCATTGAGAAGATGAACCGGGATGCGGATTCGGCCATTAAGCCTCTTCAGACCAAAACCGAGCAGGCCATTGAAAAGCTGGCCAAGGACAAGGGCTATGTGGTGGTGCTCAACTCTCAGGGCGTGGTTTATTCCCCCAATTCCATTGACATCACCCAGGATGTCATCGCCGCTGTGGATAAATAAGCCAGGCTGACGGCGAGACAGGGCCAGGGGTTGCTTCCTTGGCCGAAACCGGGTGTTTTGTTGAGATGGATTGCCCAAAAGGCCTGGCCCACCGACCCTTGGAGTCCGGTGGGCCATTCCTTTTTAGAGGAGTTGCCAGGTGTTGATGCTTGATCGTCCCCGCCGCCTAGGCGAATTGGCCGCCGAGGCCTCCGCCGGCCTTAAAACTGGTTTGGCCGCGCTGGGGGTGGTGGCCGAGGATCTGGAAACGGCCTCAGAGGTGGTGGTCAGAGGCGAGCCGGGAGTCGTCATCAATTCTTTGGCCGCAGTGGATGAGGTGACTGGGGCCGGGCCGGGGGCCCTGACTTTTGCCGTGGCCCCCAGCTATCTGGCCAAAGCGATTCAGGCCGGCGCATCGGCGGTCATTGTCCCGCCTTCTCTGGCCGATGAGTCGACCCGGCCGGCGCTGCTGGCGGCCGAGCCCCGCCTGATTTTCGCCGTCCTCCTGGGGCGGCTGGGCCGCCAGCCAATTCCGGTGGAGGGCGAGCCTCTGTGGGCCGACCGCGCTACGGTCAGCCTGGGCCGGGGGGTGGTCATCGGGCCGGGCGCCTTTATTGGGCGCGGGGTTAAAATCGGCGACCGGACGGTCATCGGCCCCCAGGCTTTTTTAGGCGACGGGGTCGAGGTCGGCCCTGACTGCCTGATTCACCCCCGGGCGGTTTTACGCTGGGGGGTCAGGGTTGGTCAGCGTTGCCAGATTCACAGCGGGGCGGTCATCGGGGAGGACGGCTTTGGCTACACCCAGCTGCCCCAGCCGGCCGCCGGGCGGCTGATTCACTATAAAAATGAGCATTCAGGCGGAGTGGTGCTGGAGGATGATGTGGAAGTCGGGGCCAACTCGGCCATTGACCGGGGGCTGGTGTCGGACACCGTCATTGGGCGGGGCACCAAGATCGACAACCTGGTTCAGATCGGTCACAATTGCCGGATTGGCCGGGACTGTCTCCTGGTCTCCCAGGTGGGCGTGGCCGGCCACTCGGCCATCGGCGACCGGGTTTTTCTGTTGGGTCAGGCCGGCCTTGGGCCGGGGGTGACTATCGGCCAGGACGCCATCATCTGCGCTCAGGCCGGGGTGACCGGCCGGATACCGCCCGGGCGCCGGCTCTGGCACGGTGAGCCGGCCAGGCCCGAAAGAGAATCCTTGCAGACCAGGGCTCTAAGCGCCAGCCAGTTGCCCAAAGTCCGCCATTTTTTTCAGCTTTTGAAAAAATGCGCCTCGTTTGAGGAGCTCAAAGCCGCCTTCCTGAGCGATGAGGGAAAGGAATCTTCGACCCCATGACTGAGTTAGCCTACGACATCAACACCATCATGTCGATCCTGCCTCACCGCTATCCCTTTCTGCTGGTTGACCGGGTCACCGCGCTGGAGCCCTGGGGCTCTCTGGCGGCCTATAAAAACGTCACTTTTAACGAGCCCCATTTCCAGGGCCATTTTCCTGGCCAGCCGGTTATGCCCGGGGTGTTGATCGTCGAATCCATGGGCCAGGCGGCGGCCCTGTTCATCGCTCTTTCTCAAAAAGAGGCGCCGGATCAAGCACCGGAGGGCGTCATCCTGCCGCCCCTGTCCGGCCGGGTGGCCTTTTTCGCTGGTTTCGATAAGGTCAAATTCCGCAACCCGGTGCTGCCCGGCGACCGCCTGGATCTGGGCGTGACTCTGCTGCGCCTGGGCAGCCGCGTCTGGAAAGTGGCCGCCCAGGCCCAAGTGGGCGGCCGGAGGGCGGCCGAAGCGGAAATGACCGGCGTTTTGTCCTGAAAGTTTAGTGTTATGACCATACACCCCACCGCCATTATCGACCCCAGCGCCGAAATCGACTCCAGCGCCGCCATTGGCCCCTACGCCCTGATCGGCCCCCGGGTGGTCATTGGCCCGGAAGTGGAGATTTCCGGCCATGTCTTTATTGACAAAGACACCACCATTGGCCGGGCCACCAGGATTTTTCCCTTTGCCGCCGTGGGGGGCGATCCCCAGGATCTCAAATACTGCGGGGAGCCAACCAGACTGCTCATTGGGGAGCATTGCACCATCCGGGAGTCCACCACCATCCACCGGGGCACCGGCCAGGGGGGCGGTCTGACCGAGATCGGCGATGGCTGCCTGATCATGGCCACTGTCCATGTGGCTCACGACTGCCGGCTGGGGCCCGGGGTCATCCTCTCCAGCTATGCCGTGCTGGCCGGGCATGTGATGGTGGGTGAGGGGGCCATTATCGGCGGCTTGTCGGCCATCCACCAGTTCTGCCGGGTCGGGTGCCACGCCTTTTTGGGCGGCGGCTCCGGGGTGGTCAAGGATTTGCCGCCCTATATGGCCGGTGCCAGCAGCGGTTCCCGGGATGTGACCATCTCCGGCCCCAATGTGGTGGGCCTGCGCCGCCGCGATGTGCCCCTGGAGACCATCCGGGTTTTGAAAGAGGTTTTTAATATCATCTGCCGCAATCACCGCCCCTTGGCCGAGGTGCTGGCCGAGGCCGAGGAATCTTTCGGCCAGGTGCCGGAGGCCCGGGTGGTCATCGACTTTTACCGTTCTTCTGAGCGCGGGGTCTATCGGTGAGCCCTCCCCCCATTGGGCTCATTGCCGGCAACCGGGATCTGCCGCTCCTGGTGGCGGCCAAGGCTCGGGAGCTGGGCCGCCCCCTGGCCATCGCCGGGATCGCCGGTGAGGCTGATCCCGGCCTGGCCGAGTCGTCCGATCTTTTTACAACCCTAAAACTGGGTCAGTTTCAGGCCCTGCTGGACTTTTTCCGGGCCGCCGGGGTTCGCGATTTCCTGATGACCGGCGGCCTGGAGCGGGAGACCATTATTCTCAATTATGAGCCGGACGCGCTGTTTCTCAGCCTCCTGGCCCAACTGGAAGATTTTCACACTGACCGGATTTTGCGGGCGGTGACGGCCAGGCTGGAGGCCGAAGGTTTCACTTTAAAAGCGGTCACGGATCTATTGCCCGAACTCCTGACCCCGCCCGGGCTCCTGACTCGGGCGGAACCGGAAGCGGAGCTCCTGGCCGACCTGAAAGTGGCCTGGCGCATAGCCAAGGAGCTGGGCCGCCTTGATGTGGGCCAGACGGCCGTGGTCAGCGACCGCATCACTCTGGCGGTGGAGGCGGCTGAGGGCACTGATGAGACCGTGCGCCGGGGCGCGGCCCTGGCCCAGAAACCGGTGGCCGTGGCCAAGGTGGTCAAACCCGGCCAGGATTTGCGGCTGGATCCTCCGGTCATCGGTCCGGAGACCATCAAGGTCATGGCTGAAGCCCGGGTGGGCGCTCTGGCGGTGGACGCCAGCCAGATTTTGGTCATCAACCGGGCGGAAGTCCGCAGACTGGCCGACCAGGCTTCTCTGGCCATCGTGGCCTGGCTCTAAACAAGTGGCCCCTTTCAGAATCATGATTTCGGCCGGGGAGAGCTCGGGGGAGATTCACGGCGCGGCCCTGATGGAGGCGGCCCGGGCCAGGGGCCTGGACTGGTCTTTCTACGGGCTGGGCGGAGACCGCATGGCCGCCGCCGGAGCCAGGTTGCTGGCCCATGTCCGGGAGACGGCGGTCATGGGCCTGACCGAAGTGCTGACCTCGGCCGGGCGGATTCTGGCCATCCGGCGGTCTCTCCGGCGGAGTCTGGAGCGGGAGCGCCCCTCGGCCCTGGTGCTCATTGACGCCCCGGATTTTAACTTTAACCTGGCCCGGGCGGCCACCGCCCTGGGCATTCCGGTCATCTACTACATCTGCCCCCAGGTCTGGGCCTGGCGGCCCGGTCGTCTTAAATTTCTGGCGGCCCATACCCGCCGCCGCGCCGTTCTCTTCGAGTTTGAGAAAAAGTTTTATGAGGAGCGCGGAGTCAGCGCCGACTGGGTTGGGCACCCCATTCTGGATGAGTTGCCCTCGCCCGCGCCCCGCGATATCCTTAAAAATTCTTTGGGCTTTGACCCGGCCAGGCGGCTACTGGCCCTCCTGCCCGGCAGCCGCCGCCAGGTGGCCGAGCGGCTGGCCCCGGTTTTTTTCGAGACGGCGGCCATCCTTCTGGAGCACGATCAGAATCTGGAACTGGCCCTGCCCCGGGCCGACACCCTGGCCGGCGAGACCCTGGGCCGCCTGGTGGCCCAGGCGCCGGCCCTGGTGCAACAACGCCTGCGCATTTTTACTCAAAAATCGCATCAGATTTTAGGGGCGGCTGATTTAGCCCTGGTGGCTTCCGGCACAGCCAGCGTGGAGGCCACCTTTTTAAGCGTTCCCCAGGTGGTGGCCTATCAGGCCAGCCCTCTGTCCTTCTGGCTGGCCCGCCGCCTGGTGACTGTGCCCTATGTGACCATCGCCAATCTGGTGGCCGGCCGGGAAGTGGCGCCCGAATTTTTGCAGGAGCGGGCCACGGCCGCCAACCTGGCCGGGGCCGCCTGGCCGCTGTTGGCCGGCGGCCTGGCCCGGGCCCGGATGGTCGATGACCTCGGCCAGGTGCGCCGTCAACTGGGTGAGCCGGGCGCTTCCGGTCGGGTGCTGGATATCCTCGCCGAAGAGTTGGCCGCCGGTGGAGGCCAGCTATGATGGTGGAGTTCCTGGAAGGTCGGGATTTCATGACCGCCTGGGTTTTGAGCCCGGCCTCGCACCGTCTGACCGTGCTGGGCTTAAACGGCCGGGAGATGACCGTTTCTCAAGCCAGGGTCATCAACTCGGTGGACTTGCCCGACCCGGGCGACAAGTCAGGCCGACTGGAGCTATTGCGGGCAGTGGACGCCACCCGGCGGGCCCTGGCCGCCGGGGTTGACCTGGGGGAACTGTGGGCCGTGCTGGAGGGGGAGGGCCAGCAGTTTTCCTACTCCAGTCTGGCTTCGCTCTATTTTGGCGGCTCGCCTTCGGCAGATGAAATTTCGGCCCTGAGCCGCTCGGTCTTTGGCGATGGTCTCCGGTTCCGATTCAGCCCGGCCGGGGCCGTGCGCCATTCAGCCGAGGATGTGCAGCGCCTTGAGGAAATCAGGCACCAGGAGGCCGAGGCTGAGCGCTCTTTAGAGGCCATGGCCCAGTGGTTGCGGAGCGCGGCCGCCGGCCGGGCGGCCCCGGAGCCGCCGGAACGCGCCCGGGCGGTGGAGCTGCTCAAAGATTTAGCCCTGTGGGGCGACAAAGCCGCCCGCCGCCAGGAGGCTAAAAACCTCATGGAGCGGGCCGGCCTGGCTCCCGATGAAGATGCGGCTTTTAAAGCCCTGTTCAGCCTGGGCGAGTTTACCCGCCATGAAAACCTTGATTTGCGGCGGCTAGGCATCCCCCTGAATTTCGGGCCAGAGGCTGGCCGGAGCGTAGCCGCCCTGATCGCCGGCTCGGCTGTCCGCCGCTCGGATCGTCTCGACCTGACCGGCCACAAGACCATGACCATTGATTCCAACGGAGCCCGGGATCTGGACGATGCCGTCTCCATTAAATCTCTGGCCGGGGGGCGCTATCAGGTGGGGTTGCACATCACTGACGTGGCCGCCTTTGTCACCCCCGGCTCAGCCCTGGACAGCGAGGCCCGCGCCCGAGCCGCCTCCATCTACCTGCCGGACGCCAAATACCCCATGCTTCCAGCCGAGCTTTCGGAAGGGTTGCTCAGCCTGGCCCCCGGCGAAATCAAGCCGGCGCTCTCCTTTGTGGCCACTTTGGAGAAAGATGGCCGGATCAGTGATTACGCTCTGTCCCCCAGTCTGATCCGGGTCGACCGCCAGCTCTCTTTTTCCGAGGCTGATCAGAATCTGGATGAGGATTCCGACCTCGTTGATCTCTGGGATCTGGCCCAGACCCTGACGGCCCGAAGAGTGGCTCAGGGCGGCCTCAATCTCAATATCCCCAAGCTGAATGTCTATTTCCTGCCGGACAGTTCCCTGATGGTGGGGGTGACCCAGTGGGACACCCCGGCCAAGACCATTATCGGGGAGCTGATGATCCTGGCCAACTATCTGGCCGCCGATCTTTTGCGCCAGCACGGCTACGCCTGCCCCTACCGTTACCAGGACAAGCCGCGAGGGTCGGGCCCGGAGAGGCTGGCGCCCGGGTCGGAGGCGGATATTCCCGGGGACGACCTGAATCTGGCCAGGAGTCTGGCCGCCCGCCGGCGCACCGGCCGCTCCGGCCTGAGTTTCTCGCCGGCCCCCCACCACGGCCTGGGCCTCCCGGTTTACACGGCCTTCACCGCTCCCATGCGGCGCTATATTGACCTGTTGGTGGCCCGCCAGTTGCGGGCCGTGGCCGAGGGCCGCCCGGCCATGAGTCAGCAGGAGTTTTTAAAGCTGGCTCTGCCGTCTCATGAGCTGGCCCAGAGTATTCAGAAAATGCAGAACCTCCGCCAGCGCTACTGGCTGAAAAAGTATCTGTCCGACCGGATCGGCCATAATTTTTCCGCCCTGGTTTTTGATCAGCATGACCGGCGCCTGCGGGTTTGCGTCACTGATTATATGCAGGAAGTTGACCTATATCTGCCCAAAGGGGAGGGCGGTTCCCGGCCGCCGGATCTCTTCGGCCGGCGGCTGACGGTCAAACTGGCCGCGCTGCCCCCGGCCGCCGGCGAACCTCCGCGCTTTGAGGTAGTCCTATGAGCGTCATAACCAAACCACCCCGGGTCAAGCCTTTTGCCGCCATCTTTGCCGGGGAGAGAACCAGCCTGGTTGAGGGCCTGATGGGTCTGAGCACCATCCTGGGCTCTGAGCCGGATATTCTCAGCCCGGAATTTCCAGTCAGCGAAACGGCCTATTACGAAGAGGAAATGGGCCGGGAACTGCTGAAAATCTATGTCTCCTGGCCCAATTTAACCTCCCCGGAAAAACTGGTGGAGACTAAACTCTCGGCCATGACCTGGGAGCGGCAACATTCTCCGGGCGGGCGGCGGAAGGCCAACCTGGATCCGGGCTATATTTTCACCGGCGGGCTGGTGCTGTCTACCGGCAAATTTAGAGGCCACCGCCTGCCCCTGGGGCAGGGCGTCTGGGGCGAGCTGACCCTCAATTTCCATCAGGGCCAGTTTATGGCCTTCCCCTGGACTTATCTGGATTACCAGCGGCCTGACGTGCAGATCTGGCTGATGATGATGCGCCAGTCGTATATGGCCGCCCTGAAACAGCGCGGATTGGAGAGTGACCAATGATCAGAAGCATGACCGGCTTTGGCTCCTCTTCCGGGGAATTCGCCGGCCGGACCGTGACCGTGGAAATAAAAAGCGTCAACAATCGCTTCCGGGAAGTGGTTGCCCGGATGCCCAAAATCTGCGCACCCCTGGAGGAGATGATCAAAAAACAGGTCGCCGCCCGCCTTGAGCGGGGCCGGGTGGACATCTGGGTGCAACTGGATGACCATGAGCTGAAAAGACGGGGTATCCGGGTCGATTTTGAATTCGCGGCTGAAGCTCTGAAACTGCTGACCCAGTTGAAAGACCGCCTGAACCTGGCCGGGCCGGTGACTTTGGAGCAGGTGCTGAGCCTTGGCGTGGTGGGTCAGGAGGAAGACGCCCCGGCTCTGGAAGACCTGTGGGCCGCTCTGAGCCCGTTGGTGGGCCAGGCCCTGGAGGGGCTGGTGGCCATGCGCGAGGCCGAAGGCCGCCATTTGGCTCTCGACCTGGATAAAAGGCTGAGCCGCCTCTCGGCCTGGAACCGCAAGGTTGAAGAGCTGGCCTCCAGCGCTCCCGACCTTTTGCTGGAAAAGCTTCAGAACCGCCTCTCGGAACTCGGAGCCGGCGTCAAGGTGGATCAAACCCGTCTGGCCCAGGAAGCGGCTCTCCTGGCCGACCGGGTGGACATCACCGAGGAAGTGGTGCGGATGAACAGCCATTTGGCCCGCTTCAGCGAGATCATCGCCGGAGCCGAGGCCGCCGGCCGCCGCCTGGACTTCCTGCTGCAGGAGATGGGCCGCGAGGTCAATACCATGGGCTCCAAGTCCCAGGCTCTGGAGGTGACTTCCCTGGTGCTGGAGATTAAGGCCGAGCTGGAAAAACTGCGCGAGCAGGTTCAGAATATCGAATAGGGGGCGGGACAATGCAATTTAAACTGGTCAATGCCGGTCACAACAACATGGTCGCGATGGATAAGGTGGTGGCCATCGTCTCCCCCAACTCGGCCCCGGCCAAACGGCTGAAAGACGAGGCCAAAGCGGCCGGCCGGCTGGTGGATATGACCCAGGGGAAACCCACCCGTTCCCTTATCATAACTTCGGCTCACCATCTTATTCTGAGCGATGTTAAGGTGGAGACTCTGGCCGCCCGCTTTAACGCCGCAGCCGTCCGGCCGCTGGAAGACGGCGATATTATCACCATTATGGATGAAAGTTAAGCCGGAGGTGAGCTAGATGGCGATCACCGTCAGAGAAAAACAGGGCCGGCTCTTCGTCCTCTCCGCGCCGTCCGGCAGCGGCAAGTCCACGCTGAAAGACCGCGTCATCCAGCGCCGTCCGGAGCTGGTCTATTCCGTCTCCTACACCACCCGCCGGCCCCGTCCCGGCGAAATAGACGGCCGGGACTATAATTTTGTGACCACCGAGCAGTTTCAGACCATGATCAGGGCCGGGGATTTCCTGGAGTGGGCCGAAGTTTTCGGTCGCTTTTACGGCACCGGGCGGCAGTGGGTGGCTGATAAGCTGGCCGGCGGCCTGGATGTGCTGGCCGATCTGGATGTGGCCGGCGGGGCCGCAGTGCGCCGCCTCAGGCCCCAGGCCACATTGATCTTCCTGGTTCCCCCCACCCTGGCGGAGTTGCGCCGCCGCCTGATCAGCCGCCAGACGGAGACGGATGAGGAAATCTCCCGCCGACTGGCCAAAGCCCGGGCCGAGATCAGGCAACGCCACTTTTATGATTATCTGCTGGTCAACGACCAGTTGGAGCCGGCGGTGGCCGAGCTGGAGGACATTATCCAGGGCCGGCGGGGCCGGCCCATGGCCGGCTCGGACGATTTCTGGCAAAATTTTTTCGCGGGGGAGGGCGGGGAGTGAAATGCCGGCCTGAAGACAGCGCCGAAGACGGCACCAGGGTGGTGGGCGGCCTCAACGCCGTGACCGCCGCCCTGAAAAGCCGCCCCCGGGCCTGCCGCAACCTGCTCCTGGCTGACAGCCGGGGGGCCGGCCCGGCTCTGACCGACCTGGTCAATCTGGCCCGGGCGGCCGGGCTGGCTGTTCGCCGGTCGCCGCGCTCAGCCCTGAATCGGCTTTACGGCCGGGAGACCCACCAGGGGGTGGTGGCCGTCTTTGACCCCCTTGATTACACGGGCTTGGATGATTTTCTGGCCGCCCTGCCATCATCCGGGCCGGCCCTGATTCTAGCTCTGGATCAGGTGGCCGACCCCGGCAACCTGGGAGCCCTGATGCGTTCCGCCCTGGCCTTTGGCGCGGCCGGGGTGCTGGTTCCCCGGGAGCGGACGGCCCCCCTGACCCCGGCGGCCATCCGGGCCTCGGCCGGGGCGGCCGAAAGTCTGCCCCTGGTGCGGGTGGTCAATCTCCGGCGGGCCCTGGAAAACCTTCAAAAGGCTGCTTTCTGGCTGGTGGGGGCCGAAGGCGGCGGCAATCAGTCGCTCTTTGATTTCAACTTTCCCGACCGGGCCGTCATCGTGCTTGGTTCCGAGGGCCGGGGCCTCAGCCCGCTCCTGCAAAAGACCTGCGATTTTCTGGTCGCCATTCCCCAGCGGCGGGAGGCGGTTTCCTCTTTAAATGTCTCGGTGGCCGGGGGCGTCCTGATGGCTGAATATTGCCGTCAGCACAGATCCTGATATAACTGGAGGGCGTAGCGGTCAGTCATGCCCGAAATGAAATCGCAGACGGCCAGTTCCGGGGTTTCGGCACCCGCAGCGGCCGGGTAGTATTTTTCCAGGAGATGGCCATCCCGGGTAAATCGGCGGTAAAGCCCCTCAATGACCTGGTCAGCCTGGGCCAGGCTGGCTTTAAGGCTTGGATGATGGTAGACCCGCCAACGGAGAAACTCCCGCAGAACCTCCATATCCCGGCTCATTTTTTCCGAAAAAATCAGGGCGGCTTCCCCGCCGGTCATCCGGCTGTGGGCCAGCAGGTCGCCGACCATGGCCCCGATGCGGGTGGAACCCCGGGGGCCGAAAACAGCGGCCAGTTCCGGCGGCACGTCGTCCGGGGCCAGGAGGCCGGCCCGCAGAGCGTCATCAAGGTCGTGGGCCAGATAGGCGATGAGGTCGGAAGCGCGGACAATGCGGCCTTCAAAGGTCTGCGGCTCCTGGCCCGCTCCGGCGAAAATGGGGCCGTGACCTTTGGAATGCTTGAGGATGCCGTCGCGCACAGCCAAGGTCAGGTTGAGCCCGCCGTCTTTCTCCAGCCGGTCAACGAGGCGCAGACTCTGATCCTGGTGGGTAAAGCCGCCCGGGTGGAGGCGGCTCAGGGCCCGCTCCCCGGAGTGGCCAAAAGGGGTATGCCCCAGGTCGTGGCCCAGGGCGATGGCCTCGGCCAGATCTTCGTTGAGGTTCAGGGCCCGGGTCAGAGTGCGGGCAATCTGGCTGACTTCCAGAGTGTGGGTCAGGCGGGTGCGGTAGTGGTCTCCGGCCGGGTTGAGGAAAACCTGGGTTTTGTAAGCCAGACGCCGGAAGGCTTTGGAGTGGATAATGCGATCCCGGTCGCGCTGGAAGGCGGTGCGGAAAGGGCAGGGGGCTTCGGGCCTGAGCCTGGTGGCCCGCCGGGAGCGGGCGGCCTGGGGGGCCAGATGAGATTCTTCCAGAGCTTCGGCCAGCTCCCGGGGGCCACAGCCCGAACTCACTGATCGCTTAACATCTCGGAAATACGGCCTTTCAGCTCGGCCAGATCAAAACTTTTGATCACATAGCGGTCGGCGGCAATGGATTTCATGTCGTCTTTGAAAGTGTCGTAAGCCGAGCAGAGAATGACTGGCAGATCATAGAATTTGTTGCGAATATCCTGCAACAGATCCAGCCCGTTGTAATCCACCATCTTGATGTCGAGCACCACCAGATCTGGTTTTTCAGCTTCAATGCGCTCCAAGAGGTTCAGGCCGCCCTCGGCGGTGATAACTTCATAGCCTTCCTCGGTCAGCTCTTCGGAGTAGAGCAGCCTGATATGGGCTTCATCGTCAACGACCAGGATTTTTTTAGCCATATTTTCCTCCACATTAATCTAATTCGGCAGTTGAATTACTATAACAGATTGGCTGGAAAAACGCACTTGAAATGTGCTATAATTCTGGTCATGGAATGGCATCTGATCATTTTCAGCACCTTGGGCGGCATGGGCATGTTCATTTACGGCATGGTCATCATGTCCGAAGCTCTGCAGCGCATCGCCGGGGACAGGCTCAAAGCCGTCCTGGCCGCTGTGTCCACCAACCGGGTGGCGGCCTGTCTGACCGGGGTCGGGGTCACCGCCCTGATTCAGAGCTCCAGCGCCACCACGGTGATGCTGGTGGGCTTTGTCAACGCCGGGCTGATGACTCTGACCCAGGGGGTGGGGGTGGCCCTCGGGGCGCACATCGGCACCACCCTGACCGCCCAGCTCCTGGCTTTTGATATTTCCGAAATATCTCTCCCGGCCATTGCCCTGGGCAGTTTTATGCGCCTTTTCTGCACCAGCCGCAAATATAAAGAGATCGGCGGCTTCATCCTCGGTTTCGGCTTTCTCTTCTTTGGCATGATCACCATGAAATCAAGGGTCGGCGATTTCAAAGATTCCACCCTGATGGTGCAGCTCTTTACCCAGTTCCAGGCCGAGACTTTTGGCGGCCGGGTCTTCTGCGTGCTGGTGGGGGCGGCCTGCACCATGGTCGTGCAGGCCAGCTCGGTGACGGTGGGCCTGACCATGGCCCTGGCCACCCAGGGGCTCCTGACTCTGCCGGGGGCCATGGCTCTGGTGCTGGGGGACAATATCGGCACGACCATCACCGCCGAGCTGGCCGCCATCAAGACCGATCTCTCGGCCCGGCGCATGGCCCGGGCCAATTCCATTTCCAATGTCATCGGGGCCACTTACATGGTTCTGTTGTTTCCATTTTATGAATATCTGGTGGTCTGGCTGACTCAGGCCACCTCCAGCCTGGGGCCGGCCGAGCTGGTGGTGGACGGGGTCAAGCCCAATATCGCCCGCTATGTGGCCAACGCCCACACTATTTTTAATGTGGTCAACGCCGTGGTCATGGTTACGGCCCTGCCGTATCTGGTCCGGCTGGCCGTGGCCATCACCTCCCGGGGGCGGGAGGAGGTGGAGCCCGCCAACCTGGCCCTGCCCCTCTACCTTGACGAGCGCTCGCTGGCCAAGCCCCCGGTGGCCCTGAGCTTATCCCGCAAGGAGATTGTGCGCATGGCCGAGATCAGCCAGGAGATGGCCGCCGAGGTTTTCCCGGTCTTTATCAGCCGCCGGCGCAAAGACCTGGATCGCTCCTCGGTGCGGGAGGAGGCTCTGGACAGTTTACAGCGCTCCATCCACCACTATCTGGTGCAGCTCTACTCGGGTCACAACACCCAGGATGAGCAGCGAGTCATCACCGCCCAGATGGCCATGGCCACCGGCCTGGAGCGCCTGGGCGACACCACCACCAACATCGCCAACACCATCACCATGGCCCTGGATCGGAATATCCAGTTTTCCGAGGAAGCGCTGGAGGAATATCAGCTCATCTCGGCCACGGCTCTGGAATTTCACCATCTGGTCACCAGCGCTTTAAAGGAAAACCGCTCGGATATCCTAGCCCTGGCCAAAGAGCTGGAGGAAAAGCTGGATCAGATGCGCGAGACCATGCGCGACAAGCATCTAGATCGCCTCCGCAGCGGGCTTTGCAACGTGGATCAGGGGCTTATTTTCACGGATATACTCAATTACTTTGAGCGGTTGGGCGATTACCTGCTCAAAGTCAGCCGGGCCTGGGTGTCGCAGGCCGCCGGGCTCTGAGATGAATAAACGTATAGTCATTAAAGAAGGCGACCTGACTCTGGAAAAAGTGGAGGCCATCGTCAACGCCGCCAATAATTCCCTTTTGGGCGGAGGGGGCGTGGACGGGGCTATTCACCGGGCGGCCGGGCCGGGCCTGCTGAAAGAGTGCCGCAAGCTCGGCGGTTGCGCCACGGGCGAAGCCAAGGCCACCGGCGGCTATGATCTCCCGGCCCGCTGGGTTATTCATACGGTGGGGCCGATCTGGCAGGGCGGCCAGAATGGAGAGCCCGACCTGCTGGCCTCGGCCTACCGGCGCTCGCTGGAAGAGGCGGTCAGACTGGGGGCCAGGACAGTGGCCTTCCCGGCCATCTCCACCGGAGTCTATGGCTACCCCAAGGCTCAGGCGGCCAACATCGCCGTGACCACAGTCAGCGGCTTTCTGGATCAGCACCCGGAAATAGACGAGGTGCGGCTGGTCTGCTTCGGGGCGAAATCGGCTCAATTACATCGGGAGGCGATGAGCCAGACTTAAAGCGCGGCTTGGCCGTCAATGCACTGAAAAGTCAATGCACTGAAAAGTAAACCGGCACACTCAGGTTCAGGCTACTGCGGTTTAGGTCAGCGGGGATGGGCGGCAGGGGCGAGACCCGTTTCAGGAGAGCCATAGCCTCATGATCCAGAGCTTGATGGCCGGAACCGCTGACCAGGCGCGAGGAAATTATCTGCCCCTGACTGCTGACCGTAAAATTGACCGTGACTGAGCCAGCCAAAGATTGAGCCCGGGCTTCAGGGGGATATTTTTTGTAGCGGTTGAGCTTGCGCTGGATTTGGGCGGTATAGGCCCTCAAAAGATCGGGGTTGCCGCGGCCTTTCCCGCTGCCCACGCCCCCCGCGCCCTGGCCCTCGTTGCCTCCGGCGGTTTTGACCTCGCCGGATGCGTCGGCCGCGCCGGGCCGGTAGGCCTGGGCCGGGCGGGGTTTCATTTTAGGCTTGGGTTTGGGTTTATCGGCTGGCCTGGGCTTGATTTTCTCCGGCGGCGGGGGAAGGGGCAGGGGCGCGGCCAGCTCGGCCTTGCTTTCAATTAGGCTGAGGGGCTCTTCCGGCTCAGGTTCCTGCTCGGTTTCCCCGGGCGTGGGCAATATCTCGGCCTGAGCCGGCAACGGGGTGGGCTCCATCACCTCATCATTGTCGCTGGCCCCGCCGGAACCGGCCTCCGGGTCATAGTTGGCAAAGTCCACCACCGCCAGAGTTCTGAGGGGCTCTGGCGGCTGGGCGTAGCCGGCCCAGACCAGGCCTATCAGCACCCCGAAATGCAGGAACGAGGCCGCCAGCACTGAGCGCCAAAAGATTTTTTTCTCATAAACGGTGCGGTCAGCCACGATGACCACCTAATGGAAAGCCGGTCTGGCGGTCGGGTTGACTGGAATAGCCAGGAGGGCCGGGGATTCCCCAACCGGCCGGCCGTCAGCCTGAGCCTGCTCAGGTATCTGTGCGCTCTGCCGCACATCGGTCACCAGGGTGACTCGGGCAAAACCAGCCTGGCCCAGGGCTGACATCAGATCCATCATCTGGGAATACCTGACCGCCCCATCGCCCTTGACAAAGACTTCCCCATTTTCCGAGGCTCGGGCCATTTGCTGAAACTGCTGGTGGAGGTCGGCCGCCTGGACTTCTTCCTGGTCAATGAAGACCCGGTTTTCGGCATCCAGGCTGACCACTAAAGGCTTCTTGGGCTGGGCCAGGGGGCTGCTGTCGCTCTTGGGCAGGTTGACCTGCACCCCGCCCATCATCAGGGGGGCGGTAAC
>JAISJK010000043.1 GCA_031261565.1 Candidatus Adiutrix sp.
GACTGCCGGAGGGGCTGGGGGTGGCCACTTATTATACCCAGGTGCAGCGCAACTTTCAGGGCGGGCGTCAAAGCGTCCCCGCCGGCCTGGCTGTAGCCGCAGTCACGGCCCTGATCTGCCTAATGCTCGTCCAGCGGGCCCGCCGGAGGTTTAAATATCAATGACCGTCCGCCAGCTCCGCCTTCTGGTGCAACACCTCAGCTTCATTATCCTGACTTACGGCGGCCGCCTGGGGCTCAACCTGGGCCAGGCCCTGCCGTGTTTTTCCTGCCCCTTTGTCGGCCCCGGCTGCGCCGGCTCCTGCTACCTGATCGGTTTACAGGGCCGCATCGGCTTTGGCATGGTGCTGGAAGACCTGACCAGCGCCTGGGTCTGGCACCCCATCGGCCAATTCCTGCTTTTCCTCTTTCTGCTGGCGCTGTTGGGCAAGGCCTGGTGCGGCTGGATCTGCCCCTTTGGCCTGGTGCAGGACTGGCTGACCATGCTGCGGCAGAAACTGGCTATCCGGGAAATGGTCATCACCCCGGCCTGGAAAAAGGGCCTGGCCCCCATCAAATATGTTTTGCTGGGCTACCTGATCCTGGTGCCGCCCCTGGTCACGGCCGGGATTCTCCATGATGACTTCTTCCGCCCTTTCTGCAATATCTGCCCCGGGCGCTCCATCATGCCCCTCTTCGCCCTCAACCCTAGCTATCTGGCCATCAACAACAACAATGACGTGTTCCTGGGCCTGTCCCTGACTCTCCTGGCCGTCACCGGCGGCCTGCCGGTGGGCATGTTTTTCAAAGAGCGCTTTTTCTGCGTATTCTGCCCCATGCTGGCCCTGATCCACGTGCTGAAACCCATGACCATTCTGGGGCTGGTCAAGGAACCCAAAGCCTGCGTCGGCTGCGGCAACTGCCGGAGAGCCTGCCCCATGGATGTGACCGAGGTTCACCTGGAAAAAGTCAAGCCGGATGTCCAGACCCCGGAATGCATCGACTGCGCCAGTTGCGTTGAGGCCTGCGCTTCCGACGGGGCCCTGACCCTCAAATTCTGGAAATATAAACTCTTTACTTCCAGCCGCCGCTATGTCGCCGGCCTGGCGGCCAAACCGGGCCGGAGGTTGGTTCCATGACTATGACCGCCAGCCCCAATCCGGCCGACAGCCGCCGCTCCCGCCTGTTGGGTAAAGTGGGCCAAAAAGACCAAAGCCTGCATCAGCAACAGATCGACCAGTTGCGAAGCCGGGCTGATTTCACCCCAGAGCTTGATTACTTCCTTCAGGTGATGGAAAACCCCTGGCCAGCGGCGGTCTCAGAGCGAACCGGCCGGCCCCTGGCGGCCATCCTCTGCCTCCAGGCCCCGCTGGAGCTGTTTCAGGCTTTCGGCTGGCAGCCGTTCAAAATCTACAGCGGCTCCTATGTGACCGGCCGGCTGGCGGCCAATGATCTGCCGGCCATCATGTGCCCCATGCTCCGCTCTGCCCTGGGGGCCATGCAGCTCCAGAGCGGCTTTCTCAGCTCCTTTCGGGCCTGGGTGCTGCCCACCACCTGCGACTGGGTGGTTAAATTTACGGAAATGATGAAAATCAGCGCCGGGCTGGCGATTGAGGAGACCTCGCTGCACCGGCTGGAACTGCCGCACCTGAAAGACCAGGATGACAGCCGGGAGCGCTGGCTGGAAGAAATCTACAAGCTCAAAAAGTTTTTGGAAAAAATGACCGGCCGGGTTTTAAAGCCCGGAAAGCTTCGTGAGGCCCTGGAAACCTATCAGCGGGCCTACGCTGTTTTGAGCCGCTTGACTGAGCTGCGGCGTCAAGGGGCGGTTCCGGCGGTCTGGTTCACCTCGATCGCCAACAGTTTCTTCTATGACACAGCCGAAAACTGGACAGCGGCGGTGGCCAGGGCCCTGCCGGCTTTTGAGGGCCGGCCCCGGCCCGGGGCCGGCGGCCGGGTTTTTTTGGCCGGCTCGCCTATTTTTTTCCCCAATTTCAAATTGCTGGAGCTGATGGAGGAGGCCGGGCTGACCGTGGTGGCCGATGACCTCTGCTCATCAGAGCGCCTCTTCCCCGGGGCGGTCAATATCAGCGACCACTCCGAGTTTGGCCTTTTGTCCGCCCTGGCTGAGCGCTATCACCAGGGCTGCCTCTGCCCGACTTTCGCCGACAATGACCGCCGGGTCAACAATATCATCAATCCGGCCAAACGGGAGTATTTTGAGGGGGTGGTTTTCCAGGTGCTCAAGGGCTGTCATCCCTATGATCTGGAGAGCTTCTCCCTGGCCGGGCCCCTGCAGGCCGAGGGCCTTAAATTTTTGCGGCTGGAAACCGATTACACGGCCGAGGACAGCCAGAACCTGCTGACCCGGCTGGAAGCTTACCGTCATCATCTGGAGGCCTGAGGCATGGACATTAAAATAGGGCTGGACCTGGGCAGCACGGCCATCAAAATGGTGGTGGTCGAAGGCGATCAAATCATCGGCCGCAGAGTCGCGCCCACCTCGCCCGGCCAGGACGCCCTGGCCCAAAAGCTGATTGACGGGGCCCTGGCCGAGCTGGGCCGGAAACCAGCTGAAATCCGGGGGGTGGCCTCCACCGGCTACGGCAAAAAGCTCTTCACCGGGGCCGGGATGAATATTGACGAAATATCGGCCAACGCCCTGGGCCTTTTCCGCCTCAGCGGCGGTCAGGCCCGGACCATCATCAATATCGGCGGGCAGGATCTGAAAGTGCTGAATCTCTCCGAGGCCGGCAAAATAACTGATTTCAGGATGAACGACAAATGCGCCGCCGGCACCGGGCGTTTCTTTGAGCTGGTGGCCCGGCTGCTCGACACCCCGCTGGAGCGATTCGGCGAGTTGAGCCGGGCCGGGGCCCCGGATCTGGAGCTGAACAACACCTGCGTGGTTTTCGCCGAAAGCGAAATCGTCTCCCTTCTGGCCAGGGGCGAGAGCCGGGAGACCATTATCAGAGGGCTGCACGGCTCGGTGGCCAGGCGGGTGGCCGGCATGGTTCACCACCAGTTGCCCGACGACGGCGCCGTCTATCTGGATGGCGGCCCGGCCAATAATCCGGGGCTAAAGGCCGCCCTGGAGGACGAGCTGATGGTGGAGGTAAAAGTTCTGGCCGAGCCGCAGTTCACGGTCGCCTACGGCGCGGCCCTGGCTCTGAGCTAGCCGTTTCACTAAACATGAAGTCACTTAAGGGAGGGTTTTAAATATGGACGCAACCGCCACAGTGGGCCGCTGGTCATTTTATGACGAGCTCATCGACACGGCACCGGAGACGGCCAGAATCAGCCGGCTGACCCTTGGCCGCCACTGGGTCATGGTGGAATCAGACCAGGGCGGCGTTGGGCTGGCCCAGCATTTCCCCAGGCTGGACGGCCAGGTGGCGACCAGTCGGCCGGAGGTCATTGGGCAGCCGCTGCGGAGCGTGGCCGGCTGGCTCAAATCCTGGGATTTCAGCCAGGCCTCCATTGGCCTGGCCGCCCTGAACGCGGCGGCCCAGACCCGAACACTCCGGCCGGCCGAATCGCAGCCCCCGGGCGATGCCTTTGAGTTTTTCCGGCCCCGGATTCAGGGCCGAAAAGTGGCCGTCATCGGCCATTTCCCCGGCCTGGAAACCCTGGCTGATCAGTGCCGGCTAACTATTCTGGAGCGCCAGCCCCGGCCGGGCGACCTGCCGGATCCGGCCGCTGAATATATCCTGCCGGAGCAGGAAGTGGTTTACATGACCGGCACCACCTTCATCAACAAGACCATCACCCGCCTTTTGGAGCTGACCAGGCAGGCCGAGGTCTGCGTGGTCGGCCCTTCTACGCCCATGATCCCGCTGTTATTCAAATACGGTATCCACTCCCTCTCCGGGGTGGTGGTCACCGATGCTCAGGAACTGGCCAGGGCTCTGACTGAAAACTGCAACGAAGAAATCTTTGAGCGGGGCGCGGTCAAGGTCAACCTGATGGCCGGGGAGCAATAGCGGTGATTCAGCAGCCGGAGAAGCGGGCGGCGGATTTACAAACTGCGGCGCCAGGCAATTGAAGAAAGCAAAATCCCATTTCCCGCCTCTTTTTATTTGTCGCGATAATGGGTGCCGCATTGGACAATTTCTATGCGGCCGTCTTTGATACGATATATTAAGCGGTTAGAGTCATCAATTCGTCGGCTCCAATACCCGGAGTATTCGTACCTCAGAGGTTCAGGCTTACCGATACCTTCGTTGCCGTTTCGTTCGATATCCAGTAGCAATT
>JAISJK010000047.1 GCA_031261565.1 Candidatus Adiutrix sp.
CGCCACGGTTCTGGAAAACAAAGATCTGGTTGATCGGGTTTATAGACAACCTCTGGATATGATTCTGCTGAGTCCGGGTACCAGTATTACCCAATATGGCGAAAGCGGTATTGCTCCAAGCATGAAAATCCGTGGTTTCTCTGGTTCTCATGGCGGCGATTTGGCCATGTATTTGGACGGAATTCCCTTGCAGGATGGTGGACATGCCGATGGCTATGTGGATTCCAACCTGATTATTCCCATAGAAATCGAAAGTTTGGAAATCATCAAAGGCCCGGCTTCAGTTTATTATGGCTCCAGGGCTGCCGGCGGCGCAATGGCTTATCAAAGCTATAAAACCGGCAACTTCACACGTCTGAACTTACGATACGGCAGCTATAACGAGGCTGACGCCACCGGCATCATCGCCCACTCTGATGATGACCTCAGCCAGGTTTACGCTTTCGAGGTTTTCCACACAGACGGATTCCGTGATCACAGCGACTGGAACCGGGGCAACTTTTCCGGCCGTTGGACATACGATTTTACCGATAAATTTTCAGCCAGCCTCAATCTCAGAGCTTACAACGCTGAGTGGAATTCAGCCGGGTATCTGTATGAGCGTTTGAATTTGCCAAAGACCGCCTGGGTTGATGATGGCAGCGGAGAGGGTGACGGCGGCGATCGCAAGCGTTTTGACGGGCGCTTGTGGGCCAACTACAAACTGAGTGACGAATCGCAGTTCACCTTCTATGCCTTTGGCACTGATCTGGACAATAACCGTTGGCAGATAGATTTTCCTTCGACTTATACCGGGCCTGGCACAGCCATTGGAGCCAATGACGGCGCGTTGCAGGCCAGCTCACGAAAAGCCTACGGAACGGGCCTGGCTTATAACTTCAAAGGTGCCTTGGGCGACCATGCGGCCAATGTAACCCTGGGAGTTGACTATCTGCATGAAAACGAAAAACGCGATCAATACCGGCTCAACTGGGGGAGTGGCCGTAAACGCGGAGATCACTATACGGATACTGATTATATTCTGAAGACCTTGTCGTTTTATGGCGAAGCTGGATATCAGATTATGGATCCGCTGCAAATTAGAATTGGTGGACGTTATGATCATTTAGGCGGGGAAATGGATACCGGCCCGACCCATGCGGCATCCGGCGGCTTACGCCCCAACAGCCATTATGACGCCAAAGCCAGGGGCGTCTTCAGCCCCAAGGCGGGCCTATTGTTGACTCCTTTTGACTGGTTGCAGGTCTATACCAACTATGGGCGGGGTTTCGGTTTGCCCGGCATGAACAATGGCCGATTTTTCGCAGAAGATCATTTTGAGCTCACCAAGAGAGAGCAAATCGAATTTGGTTTCCGGGCCAGCCCCGCTGATTGGGTTGATCTTGAAATGGTTTATTACAATATCGACACCAGTAACGATGAAACTTATGATCAGTTCGCCCCGCTTGGACAGGAGTGGCAAAACGCGGGGAAAACCAAACGCGATGGGCTTGAAACAATAGTCAATTTCCATCCTTTTGAGTTTTGGACCCTAACCGGTAATTACACTTACCAGAGGGCCAAATACAAAAGCTATGCCGATGCCAACAATATTTTGGATGGTCATCGACTGACCAGCGTCCCAACGCATATAACCAATCTGGAGCTGGCTTATGCCCCTGAAGAAGGTTTTGGCGGCCGGCTAAACTATCGGTGGGAGGCCGATTCGATGGGCCGTGACCTGCCTACTTATAACAAAACCGGGGGGAAGAATCTTGAGCCATTTAAACTTCAAGACAAGGGCACTGTGGATTTTCAGTTGAGCTACAAGTTCAATGAAAAATATAAAGTGACTTTAGATGTCCTTAACCTTATGGATAAGGATTTCTATGGTTCGCAGGGCGCCCCTAGCGCCACCGGCGATTTCAGCTACTCAATCCAGCCACCACGGACAGTTTACCTTGGCCTGGATGTAAATTGGGAATAAGGAGACATCAATGAGACAAGTACTTGTTTTTTGTGCAGCATTGGCTATTGCCACCGCCGCCCCGGCCCTGGCCCATGATTTCTGGATCATCGACTGTGGCGCTCAGGAGGGCGCGCCCCTCACCGTCCTGCTCGGCAACGGGCACAACTTCCCTCAAGGCGAGGAAATCAAGGCCGACCAGGTGAGCGAGCGCTATGAGCCGCTCCGGGCTCTGGGGCCGGACGGGGAGTTGGCCCTCAAGCCTGGCCCGGAACCCCGCCTGGCCGTCAGTGAAAAACCGCTGGCCAAGGGCACTTATCTGCTCCTGGCGGCCAGCAAAGCCAGCTTTTCCACCCAGTCCCCTGAGGGCTGGGTGCGAAAACCCAAAGACGAGGTGCCCGGCGCGGTCAAATGCGGCTTCGGCGCCAATTTCGCCAAGGCCGTGGTCAATGTCGGCGCGGCCGAGGTCAACCTGATCAAAAAACCGGTGGGCCAGAAACTGGAAATTGTGCCCCAGGTCAACCCGGCCGGCGTTAAAGTGGGGCAAAACTTTCCCGTCCAAGTCCTCCTGGACGGGAAGCCCCTGCCCAACACCAGACTGGGGGCCTACTTCGCCGGGTTTGGCCACGAGGGCGACTCCCAGGCTTTCTCAGCCCTGACCGACAAAACCGGCCTGGTCAATATCATCCCTCTGCGCAGCGGCACCTGGCTGGCCAAGGTCAGCACCAAAGAACATTACGCCGACCCGGCCAAGTGCGATACGGAAAACTATTCCGCCACCCTGGCCTTCACCATAGCCGACTGATTGCCATCATGACTAAACCGCCGTTCCGGTTCCTTTGAAAACCTGGACGGCGGACGGAGGATAAATGGACGGACAAATATCCATCACCGACATGTTCCTGGAGGCCGACCCGGTGGTGCAGACAGTGATGCTGCTCTTACTCCTGGCCTCCATCATCTGCTGGGTGATCATCTTTGAAAAAACCGTGATCCTGCGGCGGGTCAGCCGGAGCGTCTGGCTTTTCAAAAAAATAGCCGCTCAAATCGCCGGCGGCGCTGAAATAGAAGACAACCCGGAATTTACCCGCCGGATAATCTCGGCCGGAGTCGAAGAAAGCCGCGATGGCGCGGGGAGCGAAACCCGGGCTGACTACCGGGAGCGGCTGGAAAGATCAATGCGGATGGCCCTCTCCGGGCGGCTGGATCAGGCCGGGAGCCGGGTCATGTTCCTGGCCACGGTGGGCTCGACCGCCCCCTTTATCGGGCTTTTCGGCACGGTCTGGGGCATCATGCACAGCTTCATCGGCATTGCCGCCACCGGTGAAACCACTCTGGCCGTGGTGGCTCCCGGCATAGCCGAGGCCCTTTTCGCCACGGCCATGGGTCTGGTGGCCGCTATTCCGGCGGTCATCGCCTACAATAAAATCAACAGCACCTTAAAAAAAATCAGCAAAGAGGCCTTAATGGGCATCGCCCTGTTGGGCAATCATCTGGCCCGGCTCCATTTCAGCCCGGCGGAAAGAGGCTTGTGATTTATGACCCGCAACCCGGAACTGCTGCACGGAGAAGACGAGGTCAGCCTGATCTGCGACATCAATGTCACCCCCTTCATCGACATTATGCTGGTGCTGTTGATCATCTTCATGGTCACCGCGCCGTTGATGCTGGGCGGCGTTAACATCAACCTTCCCAAAACCGGCGGCGCCCCCATGCCCCGCCCGGATCACCCCTTAATCGTCAGCCTGGACGCGACCAGCCGGATTTATGTTGATCAAGAGGAGGTGACGGATCGCGCCCGGCCGGCCTATTTTCAAAAGCTGGCCCGTGAATCGGCCACGGGCGAGATCTATGTGCGCGGCGATGGGGAGGTCAAATACGCCCGAATGATGAGCCTGATGGCTGAATTGGGCCAGGCCGGCTTTGCCCGGGTCACTTTGGTCACCAGCGTGACGGGCGAAACCCCCCAAACGGATTTTTAGACGTGAAGCTGGCTGTGACCCAGGAGCCGGAAGAGCGCGGGATTTTCCGGTGGTCGGTGGCGGCCGCCCTTGCTCTGCATCTGCTGGTTTTCATCGGCTTGACCCTGGCTAGCCAGCGGGAACCGGATGATAAATTCAAACCCCTGGCCAGTATGGATTTTGTCCCATACGATCCGGAGGGCGGCGAGCCCGGCGGCGGCAGCGAAGGGGAAGCACCGGAAATAGTTCCCGAGGCGGAGCCGGCCTTTGAAGAAGTGCCCGAGGAACCTGAGGAATTGCCGGAAATTATCGAAAGCGTGTCTGAAGAGGCGGCCCCGGCCCCGCCGCCGCCCCCTAAAGAAAAACCAAAACCCAAGCCCAAGCCTAAAGAAAAGCCCAGGCCGGCCGCCGCCCCGGCGGCCGGCCGAACCGGTGACGCCCCGGCTGCCAGCCAGGGCCTGGCCGGCGGCCGCGGAATAGGGCCCGGGCAGGGCGGGGCCGGCGGCGGAACAGGCCAAGGAACCAAAAACGCCCTCCAGGCCTATAGCTCTCAGATCCGCCGCCGGCTGGAAAGAAATAAAAAATACCCCCCGGCCGCTCAGTCGAAACGCATCACCGGAGTGGCCACCATCAGCTTCACTGTCCACCGCAATGGCTCCGTCAGCGGGGCCCGGCTGGTCAGGAGTTCCGGCCAAAACATCTTGGACGACGAAGTCCTGGCCCTGTTGAGGCGCGTTGCCCCCCTGCCGCCCATCCCGCCGGAAGTGACCCAAAACAGCGTGACCCTGACCGTGCCCATCAGTTTTTCCGTCCGCTGATCCGCTATTTGAGCTGTCTGGAAAAAGCGGTTGACCTGCCGATAAAAAATTATTACTATCATTAAGATTATTATCCGTTTTAGAGATGGAGAGCTGACTGTGAAATATGTGCTATTGATCGGCGATGGCATGGGCGACCGTCCCCGGCCGGATCTGGGCGGGCAAACGCCTCTGGAGGCGGCCGCCACCCCCAACCTTGATTTTATGGCCCAAAATGGCCGGCTGGGCCTGGCCCGCACCGTGCCCCGGGGTATGACTCCGGGCTCGGATGTGGCCATCATGTCCCTGATGGGTTACAACCCCCAGGGTGTCCTCTCCGGTCGCGGCCCCCTGGAGGCGGCCAGCCAGGGCCTGGTGACCGACCAAGATGAGCTGGTCTTCCGCCTCAACCTGGTCACTCTTGAGTTTGACGGCCCCAAAACCATCATGCGCAACCATTCGGCCGGCAATATCACCACTCCCGAAGCTACGGAATTGATTGAGGCCCTGAAAAAAGAGCTGCCCCGCCCTGGCGGCCAGCGCCTCTTTGCCGGGGTCAGCTACCGCCACCTGCTGACCTGGCCGGCCCCCGGCCCGGGCCCGGCCCCCTCCTGGCCGCCCCACGATTTCCGGGATCAGGACATCACCCCATTATTGAATGACCCGGCCGCCAAAGAGGTCATGGCTCTGGTGCGATCCTCCTGGCCCATTCTGGCCGGCCATCCCATCAACGCCCAACGCCGGGCCCAGGGCCTGGAACCGGCCAACTCCATCTGGCTCTGGGGCCAGGGCCTTCGGCCGGCGGTCAAACCTTACCGCCAGCGCTGGGGCCTGACCGGGGCCACGGTCTCAGCCGTGGATCTGATCAAAGGTCTGGGCCGGGTGACCGGGCTGGAGCGCCTGGACGTGCCCGGGGCCACGGGTTGGCTGGACACCAATTATCAGGGCAAAGTCCAGGCCGCCCTGGAAGCTCTGGAGCGCCTCGACTTTGTGGTCGTCCACCTGGAGGCCCCGGACGAGGCTTCCCACCAGGGCGAGTTGGCCTCCAAACTCAAGGCCATCGCTGATTTCGATGCCCTGGTGGTGGGGCCACTGCTCCAGGCCCTGCCCAAATTCGGCGATTTCCGAGTGCTGGCCGCCTGCGACCACTTCACTCCCCTGGAGCTAAAAACCCACACCGCCGACCCCATCCCCTTTATTATCTACGGCCGGCCGGCTGATTATAAGCCCAGCGGCCTGGCCTACAGCGAGCGAAACGCGGCCGCCGCCGGCCTTCTGGTTGACCCGGGGGCGGATCTGAGCCTACTATTATTCGGGCCGGAAAAATGAAGGCGCCGGATAACGCTTTTGTCGGCCGGAGTAGCCACCGGGTGCTTTACGCCGACACCGACGCCATGAGGATTGTCTATAATGGGGCCTATTTCCGCTTTTTTGAGCGGGCCAGGGATGAATATCTGCGGCAGCGGGGGCTGCCCTATTCCGGCATTGAAAATCGGGGCCTCACCACTCCCCTGACCGAGGCCTACGCCCACTATTTTTCCTCTTTCCATTATGATGAGGTTATTGAGATGGAGTGCTGGGTCTCAGCCATCAAGAGGGCCAGCTTCCGCTTTGACTACCGCCTCTTTCTGCTGGATAAGCCGGAGGACACCAAAGTCGCCGGCTACACCACCCTGGCGGTGCTGGACAAAGCCACCCAAAAAATCTGTAAAATACCCGACTGGATGATGGAGTTGCTGAAATGAGCGCCCGGGAGAGCCGAAGCCCGGGAGGCCGCCGGAATTCCCGGCGGCCTCAGCCCCCTTTGGGATATTAAACCGATGTTAAAAGGCCATTTTTAGGCCAACCGTCCCGCCAAAGCCCTGCTCCTGCCCGGTGGCCCCAAAGAGGCCCACATCAATGGTGAAATTGCCGCTGGCTGGGCTCAGGGATAGCCCGACTTCAATGAGGCCGGTGCTGCCTTCCAATTCCGCCGTCTTATCAATTGGTTTGCGATCGACCTGGCCCTTGGACTGGCCATTGAACTCATGCTCCCAGGCCGCCCCGCCGTAAATTTGGAGGCCGTTGGCCCACCGGTGGGTGTAGCGGCCACCCAGGCGGCCGCGGATGGAATCGACGCTGTCGAGGTCAACCTGTTCATTGGCCCCGGTTAGGAAATGGTTCGTGTCCTGGTGAGTCCACAGAGCTTTTCCGTAAAGATCCAACTGGCCGTTTTCAATGATGTCCCAGCGGCGGCCAAAGCCCAGGTGCCCGCCCCAATAGGCGTTGGTGGTGTTAAAATCCGCTCCGCTGCGATCCTCAATTTTATAGTCATTGTTGACCGCGCCGCCCCGGCCGGTGACCTCCAGATAGGCCCCGCCGCCCCACAGGGTGGTGAGGAAGAAGCCGCCGCCCAGGTAGTTGGTCTGGCCGTCTCCCTTGACATTGCCTAATGATTGCAACTGGTTGTAGGTGTCATAGTCACCATGGCCGGCTTCGACAAAGTAGCCGTAGGTGACCTGGCCACCCCAGGTGTCCTCCTTAAAGCCGGAGGCCAGGTTGACGCTGTAAGTCTCCATATCCACATGGCTGCCGGTCTCATTGCGGAACTGGCCGCCCATCAGGGCCAGAGCTGTCCCTTCTGCGCCGGGCGCCAGATGATCGGCCAGGTCGGCGATATTTTTATCCAGGGCCCGCTGACCCTGAAGGGCGGCCCAGAGCCCGGCGGCCGAGGCGTCGGAATAGGGAGCGTATTTGCTGTGGCCGTCAATCTCATCCACCAGTATAGAGGCGCCTTCGGCCCCGCCCAGGGAGGTAATTTCATTGGAAGTATTTAGCCCAAATTTGAAGACATAGTTGCTCATGCCACTGGCGGCCTGAGTAGTGATTTCATAACCACCGGCACTGTCAGTCAAACCGCCAGTGCTATCGCTTTTGCCAATCAGCAAGATATGGTCGCCGCCCTGGATAGCCTCATAGAGAGCTTTAACCGTTTGGGGATCATCCTTAATGTTGACTTTAAGCGTATTTTCAGTGGCGCTTCGCAGATCAAGGTAAGTATTTGAGCCCATGGTCAGTGCCGCCTGGCCTCCATGGTTGGCCAAATTGTCCGCATCAATCCCATTGAGGGTGATTTTGGTGCCGCTGACGCCGGGCGCAAAAACGCCGCCGCCTGAAAGAGTGGCGTGATGGTCAATGTTCAATTGGCCGACATAATATTCTTTCCGGTCAACATTGGTAGCTCCATCCTGGAACACCAGGTTGCTATATGTCGCGCCCCGACCCAGATTCATATTTTGGAAATGAACTCTATCAGTGCTGAAATGGTCAGTTGAGTCGTGGGTGGTTGTGGTCAAAGTGAAGGTTTGGCCTGCCTCCACATTGAGGTTAGCCACATCTACCTTTAAATCGCCGCCATTTTTTTCTTCTCGATCCAGAGTCCAGATGCTGTTTGCCTGGAGATTGACTGTCTCGGCGGTCAGCGCGGCCGAGCCGCCGCCGCCGCCATTCATCTTACCGGCGATCATATGAAGGTTACTGCTGGTCGCCCCCGTCAAAGTCAGGGTCTTAACCTCAACTGTAGCCCCGCCGCCTTGCTGAAGTGCCGCGCCGTTGGCGGCTGTAATATTTATATCACCGCCAGAAATGATGTTATCGGCTTTAACGGTCGCCGCGCCGCCGTTTCCGTTAGCTCCGGCAGCCCCGCCACTGATCTTTAAGCCGCCTTTTGAGTCGATGGCGCCGGTATTAACGGCCACCCCGCCACCATTTCCGTTAGGGCCTCCAGCCCCGCCGGTAATGGTGATCATGTTCCCGGCATTTACACGATTGGCCGTTACAGTTATCTTGCCGCCGTCAGTGCTGATTGCCCCATTATTTGCGCCGGTAATCATAATATCATTGCCAACATTAATATCACCGGCAACATTTGCAGTAATTCTGCCAGCATCACCCCCCCCATGCACTGCGGAAGCACTGCCAATCACTAGATCAGTAGCCGTCACCAAATTCCCGCCAGTAATAGTCAGCGAGACATCGCCGCTTTTGCCGTTGCTTCCGGCATCACCAGTATCAATGATGATGCTATTAGCAGCCGTTAGGCCACCGCTGGCTTTCACTGTAACATCACCGCCGGCGGCGGTAGCGCCAGCACCGCCACTGATCTGCAAGCCGCCATTTGAGTGGATGGCGCCAGCCGAAGCAGTAACCTCAACTGAGCCGCCTCTATTCGCGGCACCGCCACTTCCTGCTGTGATACTCAGGCCATTACTGGCATTTATGCTGTTAGCCGTCACAGTTATCTTACCACTGTCAGCACTGCTTTTTGCCCCATTATCTGCACCGGTAATCATAATATCATTGCCAACGTTAATATCACCGGCAACATTTGCAGTAATTCTGCCAGCATCACCCCCCCCATGCACTGCGGAAGCACTGCCAATCACTAGATCAGTAGCCGTCACCAAATTCCCGCCAGTAATAGTTAGAGAGACATCGCCGCTCTTGCCGTTGCTTCCGGCATCACCAGTATCAACTAGAATATCATCACCAGCCGTAACATTGCCGCTGGCGGCCACCATAACATCACCGCCAGTTGCGGCCGAAACATCACCGCCAGTACCGCCTCCGATCCAAATTGCCATCTCGGATTCTATGCTGGTAACCCCGGTATAGTTGACATCCCCACCTTTACCTGTTCCTGAGTTAGCGCCTTTACCACCTTTTATGGTCACCATGCCGGCTCCGCTGTCTACGCCACTAATTGGGCCAACGCTGGTTCGGACATCATCCGTTCCGTCTGCTGAACCACTGCCGTTAGTGGCCGTGCTGCTAAAGTCGGCCGCCAGCGACTGGCCCGGAAACAGGGTGATCAGACAAAACAGGCTCAGGAAAAGGGCCGCCGTGGCCATGGCCAGCCGGCTCAATTGGTTATTTTTTGAGACAATAATACCCACCATGCTAACGCTCCTTGGTTGTTAGACATCCAGACATATAGACCCCATATATTGAGGTCTTGATTTTTTTATGCTTATATAACCTATTATAAAACGGAAGTCAAGTAAAAATATTAAAATTTAGATTATAAAGATATTCAATTAATATAATTAATACTCTTTTATATATAATATTATTAAAAATATAAATATATCTATAGTTATTTTGAAATTTGGCCGCAGCGTGCCCCTGCGGGAAATTCATTTCCGCAAGTTTTTATTGATTTTTTTGGCGTGATTACAATTGGTTGAGAAAAGTAACTGTAGAAGATGAGTTTGAGGAAATGATCTGATCAGATGCGCCTATGCTGCCAATTACCCTGCACTTTAATCGCGGCCAGGGGCCGGGCCGGGCAATAGTATTCACAGGCGCCGCACCCCAGGCACTGCTCACGATCCACCACCGGCCGTTTCAGCTCGCCCCCGGCACCCACCAGGGTTATGGCTCCGGTCGGGCAATTGCGGCTGCAGGCGGTGCATTCCACCTTATCGGTCTGGACTATGCACCTTTCCCAGTCTAAAACGCCCCGCCCGACCTGGATGGCGCTCTTTTCAGGGATCGTGACGGCCCTGATCGCGCCCGTCGGGCAGACCAGGGAGCACTCGACGCAATTAACCCGGCAGTAGCCGCGCTCAAACGACAGAGATGGCTGGAGGAGACCGGAGCCAGTATCCT
>JAISJK010000085.1 GCA_031261565.1 Candidatus Adiutrix sp.
AGTTGGATGGCCCCGGGCTGACCGGCTGTTTCTTCCAGATGGCTGAAGACCCAGGCCAGGGCCATTTCCCCGAATTTAAAATGGTGGCCATAAGATTCGCCGTCCGTGGCCAGATTGACCAGCCGGGGCCGGCCATCATCATTCGGCAGGCCGAAAGCCTCCTCAATGCGACGCAAAAGGGCCTGGCCATCGCTCAGAAGGCGGTCAAAAGCTATGGAGCGGGAAACCGGGCCATCGTAGAAAAAGAGGTCGATATAGTCCGCCGGGCCCGAGCCCCAGAAGACCCGGTAGGGCTCTCGAGGATCAATGCGCCCGCCGGTGACCTCCTGCCAGGGGCCATCCGGGCCCCCGGCCAGCGGCCGGACGGCCGAGGCCTGCCCCTGGGAGAGGATGGTGAATTTGAGGCCCTCCCGGGCCAGCAGGGCCAGGGTTTCCAAATCCACGGCCGTCTCGGCCAGCCACAGGCCCTCCGGCCGGCGGCCAAAACGCGATTCAAAGTCCATCAGCCCCCAGCGGATCTGGGTCAACCGGTCGCGATGATTGGCCAGGGGCATGATGAGGTGGTTATAAACCTGGGCCAGAGCTGAGCCGTGGCCGCCGTGGGCCATCGTGGCCTGGCGGTCGGCCAGAATCAGGCGGTGGTAAGTTTCCGGGGCGGCCTTGGCCATCCAGGATAACAAGGTGGGGCCGAAATTAAAGCTCAGATGCTCGTAATTGTTGACCAGTCGGCTAATCAGCCCCTTTTCATCCAGAAACCGGGCCCAGCCGTTAGGGGCGTAACATTCGCGGTCAATGCGCTGATTCCAGTCATTGAACGGCGCGGCCGAGGCCTGGGGCTCAATGGCTAAAATCCAGGGGTTTTCCCGGGGCGGCTGGTAAAAATGACCGTGAATGATCAGGTAACGGCTGCCGGGCACTTTCGCCTCCTTCAAGCCCGCAGAACTTGGTCAAAAAGATCGCGGTATTGTCTGGCGGAATTGTCCCAGGAGAAATCTTCCTTCATCCCGGCCTGAACCATGGCCTTAAAGTCGGCCGGACGGGCGTAGAGCTCCGTGGCCCGGCGCAGAGCCAGCACCAGCGCTTTGGCCTGAAACTGGGAAAATTTGAAGCCGGTGTCCCAGCGGCCTTCCGGGTTGTGGCCGGCGAAGTCGCGGATAGTGTCATTCAGGCCGCCCACCGCCCGCACCACCGGCACCGTGCCGTATTTCAGCCCATACATCTGCACCAGTCCGCAGGGCTCATACATGGAAGGGATGAGCACCAGATCCGAGCCGGCGATGATCCGGCGGGCCAGGGCCTCGTTGTAGCCAATGAAAACTTTGCCGGCCTCAGGGTAGCGCTGCTCCAGGTTCCGGGCCAGCCCTTCGTAAAAAGGGTCGCCGGAGCCCAGGACGACCAGGCTCAGGCCCAGACGGAAGAGGTCGGCTGAGGCCTCGTCCACCAGGTTAAAGCCCTTCTGGCCGGCCAGCCGGCCGACCATGCCCACCAGGGGGCGCTGGCTGCGACCTTTGAGACCGGCTTCGGCCAGGAGGGCCTTTTTACATTTGAGCTTGCCTTTAAGGTTATTAGGGCTGTAGTTGGCGGTGATCTGCTTGTCGGTTTCCGGATTCCAGAGATTGTAATCAACGCCATTTAAAATGCCCACCAGTTTGTGGGCATGGTGGCGCATGGCCCCGTCCAGCCCCTGGCCGCCCTCAGGCGTCTGCACCTCCAGGGCGTAGGAGGGCGAAACCGTGACCAGGGCCCGGCTATAGACAATGCCGGCCTTCAATAAGCTGGACTGGCCAAAATACTCCAGGCCGTCAATGGTGTTGACAGTCTCGGGCAAGTCGAGCACCGGCCACTTCTCCGGCGGCGCCAGCCCCAGATAGCCCTGGTTGTGGATGATAAAAACACCCCGGGGCCGCTCCAGGCCGGAAACAGCCAGATAGGGCATCAACAAACCGGTCTGCCAGTCATTGCCAACGAGAATATCCGGGTAGTCGGCCAGTTGGGGCAGGACTTTGATAACCGCCTTGGAGAAAAAGGCGAAGCGCTCGGGGTTGTCGGGGTACTCCACCCCGCCCGTCCCATAGAAGCCGGGCCGGTCAAAAAAGCGGTCGCACCGCACCAGATAGGCCGGCACCCCAGGAGCCAGCTCGCCCCGCAGGAGCGAGCCGGAAATATTCTCCCCCGCCTGGTTGACGGTAAAATTAAGGCCAGGATCCTCAAAAGATAGGGCGGGGTTGCTCAAGACCGACTGATAGGCCGGCATGATGACCGCCGCTCCCAGACCGAGACGGGTCAGGGCCAGAGGCAGACTGCCGGCCACATCGGCCAGCCCGCCGGTCTGGGCCAGGGGCCGCACCTCAGGCGAAGCGATCAATATTTGCATGGTATAAGCCCCGGCCCCTTTCTGTTAAGGTTATGAGGCGATGAATCCCCTAAAGCTCTATCCTGGTGCCCAGCACTTTCAGGAAATCACGGATCCAGGCCGGGTGCGCGGGCCAGGCCGGAGCGGTGACCAGGTGGCCGTCAATACAGGAGTTGTCGGCGTTATCACTGACCGGGCTCCAGAGACCGCCGGCATCAACCACATCAGGTTGCAGGGCCGGGTAGGCGGTGCAGGCGCGGCCCTTGAGGACGCCGGCCGAGATCAGAATCTGGGGGCCGTGGCAGATGGCGGCAATGGGCTTTTTAGCCGCATCAAACTCCCGGACTATCTCCAGAAGGCGGGCGTTCAGCCTCAGATACTCCGGAGCCCGGCCGCCGGGAACAACCAGGGCATCGTAGTTTTCAGTCCGAACCGTTTCAAAATCAGCGTTAAGGATGAAATTGTGGCCCGGCTTTTCCGAATAGGTCTGATCGCCCTCAAAATCGTGGATGGCCGTCCTGACCTGATCACCGGCCTTTTTACCGGGGCAGACGGCGTGAACCACATGGCCGACCGCCTGAAGGGCCTGAAAGGGCACCATAATTTCATAATCTTCCACAAAGTCGCCGGCCAGGAGCAAAATCTTTTTAGCGGACATAGGTCAACTCCCTTTGGTTATAATAATCCTGACCATTACTATAACACAGCCGAGCGTCTTTAGCCACGATTAACTCCGGATGGAGCGGAGGCCAGCCGTAATGGCCTTCAGGCTCTGGTGGCGGCCATTCTGTCGGAATGGGTCATTCTGGAAAGCTCTTCGGCCTGTTGGAGGCTCAGCTTCAGGGCCTCCGCCAGGCGGCGGCCGTAGTCAGGGTCGGCCAGGAGGCAGTGGGCGCAATGGCGCAGCTTGATCTTGGCGGCGGCCGGCTCAATATTGCGGGCCGTGTTTTCAATGAGCAGGGCCTTTTTATCCTCAGCCATCAGGCGATAAAGATCTCCGGCCGCCCGGAAGCAGTCATCGGTCTGGTCGTCTTTGGGCTCATAAACATCCATCGCCCCGCTGATTTCCAGGGGCGGCTCCCGGAATTCGGGCTGCTCGGCCCACTGGCCATAACTGTTGGGCTGGTAAGAAATGGCGGCCCCATAATTGCCGTCCACCCGCATCTGCCCGTCACGGTGGTAGGCGTGAACCGGGCAGCGCGGGGCGTTGACCGGAATAGAGGCGTGATTGACCCCCAAGCGATAGCGCTGGGCGTCGCCATAGGCGAAAAGCCGCCCCTGCAACAGTTTGTCCGGGGACAGGCCTAGGCCGGGCACGATATTGGCCGGGTTGAAGGCGGCCTGCTCGACCTCGGCGAAATAGTTTTCCGGGTTGCGGTTCAGCTCGATCACCCCCACCTCAATGAGCGGATAATCCTTATGCCGCCAGATTTTGGTGATGTCAAAGGGGTTTTCAGGATGCTTCGCCGCCTGCTCCTCGGTCATGACCTGGATAGAAAAAACCCACTGGGGAAAATCCTTCCGCTCAATGGCTTCAAAGAGATCGCGCTGATGGCTTTCCCGGTCGCGCCCCACCAGCTCGGCGGCCTGGGCATCAGTCAGGTTGGCGATGCCCTGGCGGGTTTTCCAGTGATATTTAACCCAGACGCGCTGGTTGTCCTTATTGATCAGGCTGTAGGT
>JAISJK010000025.1 GCA_031261565.1 Candidatus Adiutrix sp.
CTTTCCCTACACGACGCTCTTCCGATCTATAGCCGCCCGAGGCCAATTTTCGATCAAAGGGCGGGGTGTAGTGAAACCGGCCGCCGGAGAGGGGCGGCCGGGCCAGAAGACGCCCCTCCTGATCATAGACGCTGACCTGTTCGGGGCTGAAGCCGGGCGGGGAGGAGAGGCTCAGGGCGGCGGTATCCTCGGTTCGAAAACGGCCCGGATTGGGAACCTCCAGAGCCAGCCGGGGGCCAGCCGGCTCTGATTCAATTTCCACCGCGCCCGGGTCGGGCCGGCCGGAAGAGCCGTTTAGCGCAAACATGGTCTGGGCGTAATAGGGCCGGCCATCCAGCTCCAGCTCGGCCCGGAGAGCAAAGGATTTCACCCCGCCGCTATAGACCGTGACCGCATATTGGCCGTCAATTCGCTCGGCTGATTTCCGGTAAAACTTCTGAATCAACTCCCGGTCTCCCCGGGGCCGGCTTTCCACCCGCCTGTCCCGCTTAAATTCAGAGGTGGTGTAGAACACCCTGGGCTCGGCCGTGACCTGGGCTCCGGCGGGCAGATTCAAAAGGCAGGTGACGGCCAGACCGCCATCGGCCTGGCGCGCGGGCAGGCTCTTTATAAACCACCAGGCGTAGCCGTCATCGGCGGCCCGGGCTCCGCTGGCCGACCAGCCCTGGGCGGCGACCGCGCCGAGCAAGGCCAAGCAGATAACCGCCTTGGAACTGAGTGACTTCAAAAATGACTCCGTTAGGTTATTTTACGGCGCGGCCGGGAACCTGTGCGAACCCGACCGCGCCGCCCCGGTGGGCCGGCTGCCCTTCATGGGGCTGTCTTCCTAATTAATACGATTAATTAGAACACGAAGTCTGACCGGCCCGCTCCGGACTCTGCAGCCATATGCCGCCATACAAATAACAACAAATCGATATAGCTTTTTAAAAATATCACATTTAAATTTATAAATCAATATTTATTACGAAAAAATAGCGCCTCTCTCAGAGCTCCCTCCGCCCCTGCGGGGCACCTCCCTCTCAGAGGGAGGCTTTAATGGCTCCCTCCCTGAGGGAGCTGTCGCCGCCAAGCGACTGAGGGAGTAATTCTCTCCGAGGCAGGGGCCCCAGCGATCAGCCTTTTTCGCCGACTATTATGCCGCAGCCGGGCGGCAAGTCGGCTGGGAGGCGCCTGATGGTGGTGGCTCCGGCCCCGGCCATCATGGCTGATATTTCCGACTCGGTGTAGGCCTGGCCGCCCGGGGTCTGCACCAGCATATTGAGAGCGAAGAGGGCGGGCTGCACCGGGCCGCGGCGGTCGTCGTCAATAATAAATTCCTGCACGCACAAGAGGCCGCCGGAGTTTAAAGTCCCGGCCGCCCGCTCAATCAGCCCGGCCGCCTCGGCCGGGTTTTCGCCGTGCAGCACCTGCGACAGCCAGACTACGTCATAGCCCCTAGGCAACTCGCTGGTTAAAAAATCGCCGCCGACAAAATCGACCCGGGCGGCCAGGCCGTAGCGCTCAACCGTGCCCCGGGCGAATTTGGCGGTGGTGGGCCGGTCAAAGATGGTGGCCGACAGCTCGGGATAGCGGCGGCAGAAATAGATGGCGTAAGTACCCGGCCCGCCGCCAAGGTCCAGGAGGCGGCGGCGGCCCGACAGATCCAGAGCGCCGGCCACAATATCCGCCTGCTGGCGAGCGATGTTGAACATGCCCATGAGAAAATTTTCCCGCTCCAGCTCATCGGTGGCGTCGTTTGAGCTGACCCCGGCCACGCTGGCCCCGGTCCGCACCGCCCGGGCCAGGTTGACCCAGTTGTGCATGATGTCGGCCGCATGCCGGATAAAGAAACCATAGTAATCGTCCGAGGCGGCCGACAGGTAGCGGCGGGCCGGGGCAGTGGCCGTGACCTGGTCGCCCTTCCGCTCCAATAGATTCAGGGCCGTCAGGGCGGTGGCCAGCATACCGGTGGCCCGGGCATCGCCCTTGATTTTGGCGGCCAGCTCAGTAATGGTCAGGGTGGCCCCGGGGGCCTGGTCGAGGACGGTGAAGATATCCAGTTCCACCCCGGCCTGAATGGCGCAGGCCGCCCAGGCGCCTGAAGAAACTTCCAAAAGGTCGGCCGGTTTCCAGTTTAAATCAATTTGGTCAAACATCAGATTCCCTCCATTTTTAGGCTTCCAGAACGGCGGTCAGTAATTTTTCCACCACATAAACCTGGGCCTCTTCCTCCAGGCCGGGATAGAGCGGCAGGCAGATCTGCCGGGCGGCCACCATCTCGCTCACCGGCAATGGGCCCAAGGGCGCGGCCAGCTTATCAGGCTGGTCGGCCCAAAAGCGCTGGCCGTGCAGGGGATGGGCGTAGACCTCGCCGGCCAGATTGATGCGGTGCTCCTCCCGGAGGCGGCTCTTGAGATGGTCGCGGTCAAGCCCCTCGGGCAGGAGGGCCATATATTTGTAATAGGCCGGTTTTTGCCCCGGGGGCGGCAAGACCGGCGCGACCGGGGAATCGGCCAGGAGCCGGTCGTAAACCGCAGCGGCCCGGCGGCGCTCGGCCAGAATCCACTCGGCTTTGTCCATCATGGCCAGGCCCAGAAGAGCGTGTATTTCCGAGGGGCGGTAGTTAAGACCAAAACTCTGGTGGAGATTGGAGCCCGGGCGTTTCTGGCCGTGCTGGCGCAGACTCTCCAGGGTCTGGCCCAATTCGGGGTCGGCGGTGGTGACCATCCCCCCCTCGGCCGTGGTCAGGACTTTGGTGGGATAGAAGGAAAAGGCCCCGGCCGTGCCCAGGCTCCCGGCCCGGCCTTCGGCCACCTCGGCTCCGTGGGCGTGGGCCGCGTCTTCAATGAAAGCCGCCCCCCCGTTTTGGGCAATGGCCCTAAGACGCCGCCAGGCCGGGCTGATGAAGCCGCCCACATGCACCACAATGACCGCCCGAGTGTCATCTCTCATTTTCCGGGCCAGATCTTCGGGATCCATCTGAAAATAGACCGGGTCGCAATCCACCAGAATAATCCTGGCCCCGGCGGCCAGGGGGGCCAGGGCCGTGGCCATGAAAGTGTTGGCCGGCACGGCCACCGAGCCGCCTTCCACCCCGACGGCCCGGCAGATCATCTCCAGGGCGGCTGTGCCGCTGCCGCAGCCAAGGGCCCGGGGCACCCCGCAGAATCTGGCGAAGGACTCCTCAAACTCGCGCACATAGCCGCCCATGGTCAGGCGGCCGGTGAGCAGCATATCTTTCAGCCGCCCGCCAATCTGGTCGGCGTCAGCTTCGGTAAAAGGTATTTTCAGGATCGGGACGTCCATGGACTTCATTCCGGTCAGACAGCGTAATAGTCCTGGAGGGCGGCCACCGGCGGCCGCTCTTCCCATTGCTCCAGACCCTCCACCAGAGCGGTCAGGGCGCTCATGGTGGTGATGGTGGGAATACGGCGCTTCATGGTTTCGGCCCGGATGGCCTGCCCGTCCCGGGCCGAGCCCTGGCCGGCGATGGTGTTGACGGCCATCTGGATATGGCCGTCGGAAATACAGTCAATCAGGTTGGGGCGCGGCCCGTCCATCTTGTTGACCAGCTCGCACTCCAGCCCGGCCTCCAGGAGCTGCCGGCGGGTGCCGGAAGTGGCGTAGAGCCTGTAGCCCAGGCCGGCCAGCACCCGGGCCGGGGCGGTCAACTTGATCTTGTCGTGGTCGCAGATGGATAACAGCACCCCGCCCTGGCGGGGGATGTCCAGGCCGGCGGCCAGCTGGGACTTGATGAAAGCCTGGCCATAGCTGTCGGCCAGGCCCATGACCTCGCCGGTGGAGCGCATTTCGGCCCCCAGTTCCAGGCGGCAGCCCGGGAAACGGTCAAAGGGCAGCACCACCTCCTTGACCGCGTTGTAATCCCGCTTGGGCCGCGGCTTGGGCGGCAAATCCCCCAGAGGCACGCCGGTCATGACCAGCGCGGCCAGGCGGGCCAGGGGCCAGCCAGTGGCCTTGGCCACAAAGGGCACCGTGCGCGAGGCTCGGGGATTGGCCTCCAGCAGATAGACCTGGTCGCGCTGCACGGCGTATTGCACATTGATGAGGCCCCGGGTATTCAGGGCCAGGGCCAGATCGCGGGTGTGGCGCTTGACCCGCTCCACCTGGCTGCCGGTGAGGTTGTGGTGAAAAATGCAGGAGGCTGAATCCCCGGAGTGGATGCCGGCCGATTCCACATGCTCCATGATGCCGGCCACCATCACCTCCTGGCCGTCGCAGAGGGCGTCCACATCAATCTCCACGGCGTCTTCCAGAAAGCGGTCAATGAAGACCGTGCCGTCAGACGAGGCCGAGAGGGCTTCATCCCAATAGCGGCGCAGGTCTTCCTCGTCGTGGACAATGCGCATGGCCCGCCCGCCCAGCACAAAGTCGGGCCGGGCCATGACCGGATAACCCACCTCCTGGGCGATGCGGCAGGCGCTCTCGACATTGGCCGCCTGGCGGCCCTCCGGCTGCCGGATGCCCAGCGAGGCGGCCAGTTTATTGAAGGCCCCCCGGTCTTCGGCCCGGAAAATATCCTCGGGGGAGGTGCCGATAATGGGCACCCCGGCCTTCTGCAAAGCCAGGGACAGGTTTAGAGGCGTCTGCCCGCCGCACTGGACAATGAGGCCGTGGGGCTTTTCAGCCTCGCAGACCGCCAGGATGTCTTCCACGGTCAGAGGCTCGAAATAGAGGCGGTCGGCCAGGTCGTAATCGGTGGAGACGGTCTCGGGGTTGGAGTTGACCATAATGGTCTCAAAGCCGGCCTCCCGCAAAGCCAGGGCCGCCTGAACGCAGCAGTAGTCGAATTCCACCCCCTGGCCAATACGGTTGGGGCCCCCGCCCAGAATCATGATTTTCTTGCGGCCGGTGGGCGGCAGGACTTCACCGGCCTCGGGCAGGCCCTGATAGGTGGAGTAAAAATAGGGGGTGTAGGCCTCAAACTCGCCGGCGCAGGTATCCACAGCCCGGAAAGTCGGCCGGGCCCCGGCCAGGAGCCGCCTGGCCCTCACCGCCTCTTCAGTGATGCGGTCATCGGCCAGGTCGCGGTGGAGGAGATAGGCTATCTGCCGGTCGGAAAAGCCTTCGGCCTTAAAGCGGCGCCAGCGGGCCATTTCGGCCGGGCCGGGCTGGGGGGCCTGGTCGGTGAAAAGCGGCCCCAGAGCCTCGGAGATTTGTTGTTCCTGCTCATAGATCAGGCGCATCTGGTGCAGAAACCAGGGATCAATGGCCGTCAGCTCGGCCAGCTTTTCCGTGGAATAGCCCTTGCGCATGGCCTCTTTCAAAAAGAAAACGCGGTAGGGGCCGGGAGTGCGGAGGCGGCTGACCAGGGGCGGAAATTTTTCGCCGGGCCGGGCCGGGCGCTCGGTGAAGCCGCTCTGGCCGGTCTCCAGACCTCTGAGAGATTTTTGCAGAGCTTCGCGGAAAGTCCGGCCCAGGGCCATGGTCTCCCCGACCGACTTCATCTGAAAGCCGAGAGTCGGCTCGCTGCCGGGGAATTTTTCAAAGTCAAAGCGGGGAGCTTTGACCACGCAGTAGTCAAGGGCCGGCTCAAAGGCGGCGCAGCTCTGGCGGGTGATGCTGTTGGGAATCTCGTCGAGATTGTAGCCCAGGGCCAATTTGGCCGCCACCCGGGCAATGGGAAAGCCGGTGGCCTTGGAGGCCAGGGCCGAAGAGCGGGAAACCCGGGGGTTCATCTCAATGACCGCCTGGCGTCCGGTTTTGGGGTCAAGGGCAAACTGGATGTTGCAGCCGCCGGTCTCCACCCCCACCGCCCCGACAATGGCGATGGCCTGGTCGCGCAAAGCCTGGTATTCCCCATCGGACAGGGTCTGGATAGGGGCCACCGTGATGGAGTCGCCGGTGTGGATGCCCATGGGATCCAGATTCTCAATGCCGCAGATGACCACGGCATTGCCGGCCCGGTCGCGCACCAGCTCCAGTTCAATTTCCTTCCAGCCCAGGAGGGACTCCTCCACCAGGGCCTCCCCGGCCGGAGAGGCGTTCAGACCGCGCTCCACCGCCTCTTTCAGCTCAGCCAGGTTGTAGGCGATGCCGCCGCCGGTGCCGCCCAGGGTGAAAGAGGGCCGCACCACCACCGGGAATCTGATCCGGCCGACAAAGCCGGCCGCTTCCTCATAGCTGCGGACGGCCTGGCTGGCGGCCATGTAAAGACCCAGGCTGGACATGAGCCGGCGGAAGACCTCCCGATCCTCAGCCCGGCGGATGACCTCGGCCTCGGCCCCGATGAGGCGGACGCCGTATTCGGCCAGCACGCCTTCTTCAGCCAGAGCCAGAGCCAGATTGAGGGCCGTCTGGCCGCCGAAAGTGGGCAAAACCGCGTCCGGCCTTTCCAGGCGAATTATTTCAGCGGCCACTTTGGGAGTCATGGGCTCCAGATAGGTGCGCTCGCTCAAGGCCGGGTCGGTCATGACCGTGGCCGGGTTGGAATTCATTAAGATGATTTCACAGCCCTCTTCCCGCAGAGCCCGGCAGGCCTGGGTGCCGGAGTAGTCAAACTCGCAGGCCTGGCCGATGATGATGGGGCCGGAGCCCAGAAGCATTATTTTTTTTAAGGAAGGGTCTTTGGGCATATCATTTACCTGTCCGGGCAACCGGGAAGCGGTCGATCAAAGCGCGGAAATCATCGAAGAGATAGCGGGCGTCATGGGGCCCGGGGCTGGCCTCGGGGTGATACTGGACGGAAAAGGCGTGCCAGGAGGGCGCGGCCAGCCCCTCCACCGTCTGGTCATTGGCGTTCAGATGGGTGATGACCGCTCCCTCGGGCAACCCCTCGGGGCTGACGCAAAAGCCGTGATTCTGGCTGGTGACGCTGATGCGGCCGGTGGCCAGATCCCTGACCGGGTGGTTGGCCCCCCGGTGGCCAAAGGGCAGTTTATAAGTGGAGCCGCCCAGAGCCAGGGCCAGAATCTGGTGGCCCAGACAGATGCCGAAAAAGGGCAGCCGGCCCAGGAGGGCCCTGACCGTGGCCACCGCCGTGACGCAGGGGGCCGGGTCGCCCGGGCCGTTGGTGAGGAAAACCCCGGCCGCGCCTGATTCGAGAATGACAGCCGCTGGAGTGTCTCCGGGCCAAACTTTGACGCTGAAGTCGGCCTGGGCCAGCTGGGCCAGAATGGAGCGCTTGACCCCGAAATCGAGCACGGCCACGGTGCGGGGCGGCCCCTCGGCAAACTGGTAGGGCTCCCGGCAGCCGGCCCGCTCGGCCAGATTCAGGCCGGCCATGCTGGGCACCGCCTGGGCCTTTTCCAGAAGAGAGGCCGGGTTGAGGTCCCGGGCGCTGAAGCAGCCGTTCTGGCTGCCGTGTTGCCGCAGATGCAGAGTCAGGGCTCGGGTGTCCACCCCGGAGAGGCCGCTGATGTGGTGCTCGGCCAGCCAGTTGTCCAGGCTTTTCTGGGAGCGCCAGTGGCCCAGATCCTGGCTGAGCTCAGCGCAGATGAGCCCGGCGGCCCTGGGGGCCGGGGCCTCGTTATCCTCCTGGTTGACCCCGTAATTGCCTATGTGGGGGAAGGTGAAATTTATGAGCTGGCCCGTGTAGGAGGGGTCAGTCATAATTTCCTGATAGCCGGTCTGTGAGGTGTTGAAAACGACTTCACCGGAAGCTTCACCCCGGGTGCCAACGGCCTGGCCGGGGAAAGAAGCGCCATCGGCCAACATGAGGAGAGCGGGGGCCGGGGTCATAAAAATACTCCCAAAATTACCAAAATGTGGCAAAAATCATTTATATTTCAAATAATACCAAGATGAGGCAACAAGGTCAAGCCCAAAGACAGGGGGAAAGCGATTGACGCCGGGGCCGGATCAGCCTAAAATACGCCATCATCAAAGGAAGGATACTTAAAAGGCTCAATGCGTAAAAGGCTGCTCATGGGCAATGAGGCCATAGCCCTTGGGGCTCTGCGGGCCGGCGTCACCCTGGCCGCCGGCTATCCGGGCACGCCCTCTTCGGAAATTCTGGAGACCCTGGCCCGGGAAAAACCGGCCGGGGTCTATGTCGAATGGTCGGTCAACGAAAAATCAGCTCTGGAGGTGGGGGCCGGGGCGGCCATCGCCGGGGCCAGAGCGCTGGTGACCATGAAGCAGGTGGGCCTGAACGTGGCCTCCGACCCTCTGATGAGCCTGAACTACCTCGGGGTCACCGGGGGCCTGGTGGTGGCCGTGGCCGACGATCCCGGCCCCATCTCGTCCCAGACCGAGCAGGACACGCGCCATTTCGGCCTGTTCGCCGGTCTGCCCGTCTTTGATCCGGCCAGCCCGGAAGAGGCCTACCTCATGGTGGCCGACGCCTTGGCCTGCTCGGAAAAAATCGGCCGTCCGGTCATTTTGCGGCCCACCACCCGGGTCTGCCACAGTTACGCCACCGTGACTCTGTTGGATTCCCTGCCCCGCCCCCAACCCCGGGGGTTCCGGAAAGACGGCGGCCGCTGGGTTATCTTTCCCCGGCTGGCCTACGCCAACCACCTCAAAATAAACCAGAGCCAGGCGGCCCTGGCCGATGATTTCTCCTCCTACCCGGCTAACCGCCTCTCCGGCCGGGGCCGACTGGGCCTGGCCGCCGGCGGGGTCAGTTGGAGCTACCTGAGCGAGGCCCTGAAAGACCTCAAAACCGACTGCCGCCTGCTCAAGGTGGCCACCCTGCCCTTCCCGGCCCGGCTGGGGCTGGACTTTCTCCAGGGGCTGGAGGCCGTCCTGGTGCTGGAGGAGCTCGACCCGGTCATTGAGCGCGAGCTGATTTATCTCTGCGGCCGGCATAACCTGAAAGTCGAGATCCGGGGCCGGCTGAGCCATGACCGGCCCGGGGCCGGGGAGAACACCCCGGCCGGGGTCAGGGAATCTGTCCGCGCCTTCCTCGGCGAGCCGCCGATCATGGCCCGGCCACTGACTGACCCGCCGCTGCTCCCGGCCCGCCCGCCGGTGCTCTGCCCCGGCTGCCCCCACCGGGCCTCTTTTTTAGCCGTCAAAGAGGCGGCCCGGGGCCGAAAAGCCGTTTTTTCCGGGGATATCGGCTGTTACACCCTAGGCAACGCCCCGCCCCTGGATATGGTGGATACCTGCCTGTGCATGGGGGCCGGTCTGACCATGGCCCAGGGCCTGCACCGGGTGGAGCCTGACGCCCTCAATTTCGCCTTTATCGGCGACTCCACCTTTTTCCACACCGGCCTCCCCGGCCTGATCAACGCCGTCCATAACCAAGCCGAGATCATTGTGGCCGTGCTGGACAACTCCACCACAGCCATGACCGGCGGCCAGCCCCACCCCGGCGTGGGCCGGGCCATCACCGGGGAGACCCGGCCCAAGGTCGATATTTTTCAGCTCATCTCGGCCCTGGGGCCGGCCGACCTCCAGCGGGTATCGGCCTTTGATTTCGAGGCCGCCCGGACGGCGGTGGTTCGGGCCATGGCCGGCCGGGGGGTGCGGGTCATCCTGTTTGAGGGGGAGTGCGTCAGCCTGGCCCGAACCAGCGGCCCAGTTTGTGCGGTTGAAGGGGAACAATGCCTCGGCTGCGGTCTCTGCGCTGAAAAAACCGGCTGCCCGGCCCTGTCTTTCAACGGGGAGTTGGCGGCCATTGACCAGTCCGCCTGCACCGGCTGCGGCCTCTGCCGCTTTTTCTGCCCGGCCGGGGCCATCACTGGAGGTGGCCACCATGACTGACTGCCTGATTGCCGGCCTGGGCGGCCAGGGCACCATCCTGGCCTCGCGCCTGCTGGGGGCGGCGGCCCTGAGTCTGGGGCTGGAAGTGCGCGGCAGCGAGACCATCGGCATGGCCCAGCGGGGGGGGAGCGTGGTCAGCCACGTCCGCCTCGGCCCCGGAGCGGAATCGCCTCTAATCGCCCCGGGCCGGGCTGAGGTCATTTTAGCCTTTGAGCCGGGCGAGGCTGTCCGCGCTCTGCCCTTTTTAAAGCCGGACGGCTGGATGATCGTCAGTGACCGGGAGATAAAATCCTTCGGCCCGTCGGATTCGGTGGCGGCCTGGCTCGGCTATCTCCGGGCCAACGTGCCCCATCTCCAGGTGCTGGACGGCCGGAAAATCGCCCAAAATTTCGGGCCGCGCTGCCTCAATGTGGCCATTCTGGGGCTGGCCGCCGCCTGCGGCACCCTGCCCTGCTCCGTGGCTGATCTCCAGAAAGCTCTGGAGGCCAAATTTGAGCCACGTCTGGCCGGGTTGAATAAACAAGCGCTTCAGGCCGGCGCGGAAATGGCTCAAGGTGGCTGAATATGGAAATGACTGAAAGCGTTCTGGCCGCGATTAAAAAGAATCTGGGCCAGGCTAAAAAAAGCCCGTTTTATAAGAAACATCTGGCCGGGGTCAACCCCGGGGATATCCGCAGCGAAGATGATTTTCTGGGCCTGCCCTTCACCGAAAAGGAAGACCTGCGCGGAGCCTACCCCTTGGGGCTGTGCGCCGTGCCCGAAGAAAAAATAGTCCGCATCCACTCTTCCTCCGGCACTACGGGCACCCCGGTCATCATCCCCTACACCCGGCGGGATGTGGAGGACTGGGCCAGGATGTTCAAACGCTGCTACGAGACGGCCGGGGTCGAGCCCCGGGACAGAGTTCATATTACGCCGGGCTACGGCCTGTGGACGGCCGGCATTGGTTTTCAGGCCGGGGCGGAACTGCTGGGGGCCATGGCTCTGCCCCTGGGGCCCGGCAACACCGAAAAGCAGATCAGCCTGATGGTGGATCTGCAATCCACCGTGCTGTGCGCGACCTCCTCCTACGCCCTGCTCCTGGCTGAAAAAATCACCCAGCGGGGCCTGCGGCCTAAAATCAAGCTGAAAAAAGCTCTAATCGGCTCGGAGCGCTGGGGCCAGAAGATGCGCCGCCGCATTGCCGCCGAGCTGGGCGTGCAGCTCTACGACATTTACGGCCTGACGGAAATTTACGGGCCGGGCATCGGCATCAGCTGCGACCACGAATGCGGCATGCACATGTGGACTGACTATCTTTATTACGAGATCATCGACCCCAAAACCGGCCGGCGGGTCAAGCCGGGCCAGGCCGGGGAGCTGGTCATCACCACCCTGCGGAAAGAGGGCGCCCCCCTGATGCGCTACCGAACCCACGACCTGACCCGCGAAATCCCCGGCGATTGCCCCTGCGGCCGGCCCTACCCCCGCATCGGCACCCTGGTGGGCCGCTCCGACGACATGATCAAGGTCAAGGGGGCCATGATCTACCCCAGCCGGGTGGATGAGCTGCTGGCCCAGGTGGACGGGGTCAGCAGCGAATACCAGATTATGATTGACCACCTCAACGGCAAGGACATGGTCACCCTGTTTTTTGAGACTGAACTGGAGGAGAGCGGCCGGCCTCACCTGGAGAAGACGGTCAGGGATTCGTTTAAGGAAAAAATAGGCCTGACGGTCACCCCCAAAGCCGTGAGCCTGGGCGACCTGCCCCGGAGCGAGAAAAAATCCACCCGGATTTTTGACAACCGCTACTAAAGGGCTCTCCCTCAGTTACCTGACGGTGACAGCTCCCGCTTACGCAAGGCAATATGGATTACCATTGGCTTGGCCCTTATTCCCTCCTTCATGCTGGCATCGGGATACCTTATGGGCCTGACTCTAGAGACGCGTCACCGCACTTTTATGGGGCAAATCCGGAACCGGGTAAAGAGGCTCTTGCGGCCCTGGTTCTGCACCGTGACTTTCTGGCTGGTTCCGCTGTACACATTCTTTGACCTCCCGGCCAATAACAGGCCGGCGGGGTTCACTCTGGCCCAGACCTACCAAGCTGGACTGACCGGGCTTTTTAACGATCACCTCTGGTTTTTACTGCTTCTTTTCTGGGTCAGCCTGTTTTGGCTCGCCGTCCTGCCGCTGGTCAGACGCACGGGCATTTTTTTTGGTTTCGCGCTCGCTATCGCGATTTCCCTGCTGATAGACAATTACGGGCGCGGGCTTACCTGGTATGTACTGTGGCAAACTCCCGGTCAAATCATCTATTTTTACCTTGGGTACTGCCTGTATCACTATAGATCCCGCCTGGCTGAACTCTTTGAAAAAAAATCATTGTCACTCCTGGCCGGGAACTTGTTTCTTTTTATTCTCTCAGGCCTTTTTATTCAAATGGCCTGTTTCAGCCGTTTTCAAAATCTAACGAGACATAGATCTGAATCCTAAAAGCTGATGAGTCTGATTAAATCATCCTCGCTCAACACCGTGACCCCTAGGGCGGCCGCTTTGGCCAGCTTGCCCCCGGCCGCCTCGCCGGCCACCAGGAAGTCGGTTTCCCGGCTGATGGCGCTCATAACCTGACCGCCCAGGGCGGTCAGCCTGGCTTTGGCCTCGGCCCGGGTGAATTGGCTCAGGGTTCCGGTCAGCACAAATTTCTGCCCGGTCAGCGGCCCGGCCCCTCCCCGGCTCTCCTCCGCAGTCGGCTGAAGGCCCAGGGCCGAGCCGCTCAGATCCTCCAGAAAATCATGATTTAAAGGGTTCTGGAAAAATTCCCGCAAGCTGGCGGCCACTTCCGGCCCAATATCATTGAGGCCGGTCAATTCCTCCTCACCGGCCGCTCTCAGGGCGGCCAGGGTGGGGAAGCGCTCAGCCAGAATCTGGCTGGTGCGCTCGCCCACATGGCGAATGCCCAGAGCATGGATAAACCGCCACAGGGGCGCGGTTCTGGACTTCTCAATGGCCGCGAGCAGGTTTTGAGCTGATTTTTCCCCCAGGCGCGGCAGCTCAGTCAGGGCGGCCAGGGTCAGGCGGTAAATATCCGAGGGGATTTTGACCAGGTTTCCGGCCAGAAGGAGATCCACTATTTTATCCCCCAGGCCATTGATGTTCAGGGCGTTTTTAGCCCCGAAATGATAAAAGCGCTCGCGCACCTGGGCCGGGCACCAGGGGTTGGGGCAGCGCCGGGCGGCCTCCCCCTCCCGGCGGACTACGGCCGTCCGGCAGATGGGGCAGAGAGCGGGAAAGTCAAAGGGCCGCAAGCCCTTCGGCCGGCGGCTGAAAA